>JAGVLY010000113.1 GCA_020054035.1 Bacteroidia bacterium
ACCAACCCGAAACAGGCGATTTTCTATATCTTAAAGTAATACGCATAAATGCCGATGGCGCATCACTTGCGCTGAATGATGACGGGCTGGAGGTTTATGTACCTCTGTATGAGCAGCGCGGAAAACTGGAAGAGGGCGAAAGCCATGTAGTAGTGTTGCAGGACAAAACCGAAAAGGGATTTACAGGCAGTGCCAAGATTGAAGACTTTCTGGATCGTGATGTAAGCGAGCTGCAACCTAATCAGGAAGTGAACTTACTGATAACACGCCACACGCAAATAGGCATGAGTTGCATTATCAACAGCCGCTATGCCGGACTGCTTTACAGTAACGAGGTGTTTACCGACATCCACCCGGGCGACCGTGTAAAAGGCTACATCAAAAAAATAACGGAAGAAGGAAAAGTGGATGTTGCCCTACAAAAACAAGGTGTGGCAGCTATATCAGACAATACGGTTGTTATTTTGGATATACTGAAAAAGAACAAAGGCTTTCTTCCGCTAACCGATAAATCACAGCCCGGTGAAATTTACGATACGCTGGGCATCAGCAAAAAGCTGTTTAAAAAAGCCATCGGTACGCTTTATAGATTGAAGTTGGTAGAGCTGAAGGACGATGGGGTGCATTTGGTGGTGAAATAATTATAGAAAATTGATGATAGTAAATAGCAAATAGAAAATTGGGAAACCACAGCTCCTGACTATCTTCTATTTCATATTATCTATTTGCTATTTTCTATATTATTACTTTTTATCTTCGCACAAAATTCTAAAACTCAACCCATGAACAAAAAACTTCTCCCCCTTTCTGCTCTCGCGTTGCTTCTGTCATTCAGCGCGTGTAACAATGATGATGACGATGATAATGACGATACTGCATTGTACGGAACATTGCATGCCGAAATTGACGGCACCGATTGGGATGCCCAACCCGAAAATGTAATAATGGTAGTTGCCGATTACGGCAGCGGTCCCGATATTTATATTACGGCAAGCAACACTACAGACAGTGCGCATTTTTCATTTCTGTTTCCGTATTTTAATACAACCGATACGGTAATCACCGAGCCTTCAGACCAAACCGATTTGCGTTTCCAGAGCACCAGCGTAGTAAACGGTGGCATCTGGCGTGAAGACACAGGAACACTTACCATCAGTCGCTCTATGCAAGATGGAATTGAAACCTACACCGGAACTTTCAGCGGAACTTTTTCAGACCCGTTTAATTCATCGGATGTAAAACAAATTACCGGAGGAACATTCACGGCAAAACGTTTGCTCTAACATTAAACATTCAAACATTGAACATTAAACTTATTTCCGTTATCGGCTCCGGCACCATGGGCAATGGCATTGCCCATGTGTTTGCACAAACAGGTTTTGCGGTTTCACTCATTGATATATCGCAACCCGCTTTAGATAAAGCAATAGCCACCATCGGCAAAAACCTCGACCGCATTGTAGCCAAAGGCAACCTTACCGAAGAAGGGAAACAAAAGACTTTAGCCAACATCAAAACCTTTACTTCAATTGAAGAAGGCGCAAAAAATGCTGATTTAGTAGTGGAAGCCGCCACCGAAAATCTGGAACTGAAACTGAATATTTTTCGTGAGTTGGATAAGTTCTGCAAACCGGAAACGATACTTGCGAGCAATACATCCTCTATCAGCATTACAAAAATTGCATCCGTTACCAAACGTCCGCAACAGGTAATTGGTATGCACTTTATGAACCCCGTTCCGGTGATGAAACTGGTGGAGGTAATCCGAGGATATTCTACTACCGATGTCGTAACCAAAACTGTTTTTGATTTATCAAAACAACTGGGCAAAGTTCCAGTGGAAGTAAATGATTATCCTGGATTTGTGGCAAACCGTATTCTTATGCCGATGATCAATGAAGCTATTATAACGCTGCACGAAGGCGTTGCAGGCGTTGAAGAAATAGACACAGTGATGAAGTTGGGTATGGCTCATCCTATGGGTCCTTTGCAATTAGCTGACTTTATTGGTCTGGATGTTTGTCTTTCCATCATGCGCGTATTGCACGATGGGTTGGGCAATCCTAAATATGCTCCTTGTCCTTTGCTGGTAAACATGGTTGTTTCCGGTAATCTTGGTGTGAAGTCAGGCAGCGGGTTTTATAAATACACTGCGGGTTCTAAGGACTTGGTTGTGGCTGATAATTTTAAGAAAGGATAACAGTTCATTCACAAACATTGTGATTTAGTCAGCGTTTAATAAGTCTATCTTTGCACTGTGAAACGCAAAATCTGCGTCCATCATAAAAATCATAATAATCTGCGTTCCATCACGCAACCACAATGAATATAAAACCCAAATTCCCTTCCGTTCAATTCTCGTTTCAATCAGAACTTAAAAAACGTGTAAACGCCTACTTTACCGAACAGGCCGTAAAGAAAACAGGCAACTGGAAACTGTATTTAAAAACAGCCATTCTTGCTTTAAGTTTCATCGGAATTTATATCACACTGGTTTTCTTTACACCGGGAATATTTATTTCTGTTGTGTTGGCAATTTTGCTGGGAATAAATGTGGCTGCAATCGGCTTTAACGTAATGCACGATGGTTCGCACGGCAGTTATTCCAAACACAGTTTTGTAAATCAGCTTGCCGCTTCCAGTTTAGATTTCCTCGGTGCAAGTTCCTTCATGTGGAAAATAAAACACAACGTAATTCACCATACTTACACCAACATCGAAGGCTTTGATGATGATATTGACATCAAGCCATGGATGCGCATGACGGTTACACAGGAGAAGCGTTTCTTTCACCGTTTTCAGCACATCTATTTTATTTTGTTGTATGCCTTGCTATATATCTTCTGGGTTGGCTTATCAGATTTTCAGAAATACTTCAGTGGGAAAATAGCAAACATTGAATTTCAGAAAATGAGTTGGAGAGACCATGTTGGTTTTTGGGCAAGCAAAGTTTCTTTCTTGTTTTTCTTTATCCTCTTGCCGATTTATATGACAGGTGTTTTGCCTTATCTGCTTGGCTTTTTCATCATGATGTTTGCTACAGGAATTTTTATCAGCATGGTATTTCAGTTGGCTCACACAGTTCAGGATTTAGAGTTCCCTGAACCTAATCCTGTAAGCAATAATATGGAAGATGAGTGGGCAATTCACCAGATTAAAACCACAGCCAACTTTGCTACTAAAAGCAAAATTCTGACTTGGCTTTTTGGCGGATTGAATTTTCAGATTGAACATCACTTGTTCCCAAAAGTTAGTCACGTTCATTACCCCGAATTGAGTAAGATTGTAAAGAAAACAGCCGCTGATTTTGGAATTACTTACAATGAATTTCCGAGAATGTATCAGGCTGTTTGGGCGCACATACTGCTGTTGAAGCGGGTAGGAGCGGCAGCGTAAGGGATAGAACGCAGATTTTATGATGGTTAAGATAAATTAAGATTTAATCTATCTGCGCTAATCATAAAAATCATAATAATCTGCGTTCCATCACATAGGATCAACATCCACACTCACAATTACCGCTTTAAATTTTTTAATCAGTTTCAGTTGTGTGATAATCTCGCGCAGTTTTTCTTTGATGCCGGAAGGAGCAACTTCGCGTTCTATCTTCAGAAGAAATGTTTTCAGGTAAAGTCCTTTAATACGCGCTAC
>JAGVLY010000074.1 GCA_020054035.1 Bacteroidia bacterium
ATAACCATAGCACGTGATGAATTTGGTGTCCCCCACATCTTCGGGAAAACAGATGCTGATGCGGCTTACGGACTGGCATGGGCGCACAGCGAAGATGATTTTGAAAACATTCAATATAACATTCTCGCAGGCAAAAATATGCTTGGGCGTGTGTTGGGAAAAGAAGGGGTTTTGTTTGATTTCGGCTTGCAGTTTTTGAATATTGACTCAATAGTTGAAGCAGATTATGAAAGTAAAATTTCGCCTGCCTATAAAAAAGTGCTGTCGGGTTATGTGCAAGGGATAAATGCTTATGCAGCAGCACACCCGAAAGAAGTGTTGTATAAAAAAGCATTTCCTGTAACAGAAAAAGATTTGCTTAAAGGGAGTGTTTTGCAAACTTCATTGATGGCGGGAGTTGGATTAGCTTTAAAATCTATTAAGGATAATCGCATAAAAGAATTTTATGAAATCAATGATATTGGTTCAAATGCCATGGCGATTTCACCAACCCATACCGAAGACGGAAAAACATGGTTAGCTATTAATTCGCATCAGCCACTTGAAGGTCGTTTTGCATGGTATGAAGCACACATACAGAGTGAAGAAGGTTGGGATATTATTGGCGGTCTGTTTCCGGGCGGAACAACCATTTTTGTGGGAACAAACAAGCATCTTGGTTGGGCGCACACTGTCAATTATCACACATTTGGTGATATCTATAAAATGGAAATAAATCCAAAAAATAAAAAGCAATACAAATATGATGGCGAGTGGCGCAATTTCCGTAAACGCTTTGTTAAACTGAAAGTAAAAGTTGCAGGAATCAAAATCGGAGTTAGAAAAAAAGTGTTAGATACCGAATACGGTCCGACTTTTAAAAACAAAGAAGGATTGTATGCTATCCGCTTTCCTTCTTATAACGATATCCGCGCTACCGACCAGTGGTATCAAATGAATAAGGCAAAGGATTTTACGGAATTTGAAACTGCCGTAAAGATGAAAGCCATTCCGCTTTTCAATATTGTGTATGGTGATGTGGATGGCAATATCTATTTGCACTCGGGAGGAAATGTTCCTGTGCGCGACACTAAATTAAATTGGGCACATCCGATTGAAGGCACTTCATCTAACTACAAATGGACAGACATTGTGCCTTATGAACAGATGCCAACGGTAAAAAATCCTGATTGTGGATTTATCTATAACTGCAATAACACACCGTTATTATGCACGGGTGATGAGTGCGAGTGGAACGGCAATTTTGTTGGCGTTCAAAAATTCAATTACAACAGAGGCGAGCGAATGAGATTTCTTTTTGAAAAACAAAAAGGTAAGTATTCGTGGGAAGATTTTCACCGCATTAAATTTGACAAGTTTTATCACACCGATTCAACAGCATCTTATCGGAAAAATTTCAGAAATCTTTATTCATTAGACGAAAAGAAATACCCTGATATTGCTGATGCAATTAAAAAAATAAAGCAATGGAATTTGGAAGGACAGCCTGATAATCGCGAAGCAGCATTGGCATTGGTAACACATTACCAATTGGCAAAAGAATTAGATGTTCCCTTCGCATTTTTTATGATTCTTAAAGAACCTGTTCCTGAATTTGATGTGGTGAACGCCTTGCGTTATGCTAAAAAGTTTTTAACCAAAACACACGGCAGTATTGATGTTCCTTTGGGCGAAGTTCAAAGACATATTCGCGGAAATGTAAGTTTTCCGGCAAGCGGTTTAGCTGAAGTCCCGCGAGCAGCCACTCCAAAATTGTATGACAAGAAAAAAGGAATTTTCAGAATTACGCACGGTGACGGTTACATGCAAATGGTGAAATTCTCTAAAACCGGAGTAGCGATTAATTCCATCAATAGTTATGGAGAATCGGCTCATCCCGATAGCCCCCACTATACCGATCAAATGCAATTATTCTCTGAAGAAAAATTCAAGAAGATGACTTTTGACAAAGACGAGATTTTGAAAAACGCGAAAAAGGTTTACAATCCAAATTAATAATCTGAAAATTAACGTTATGTAAATATTTTATTAATATTACGCAGGTTTTGCCACAGAATTAATTGTTCTAAATGCGGCTTTTTAAAAATATTATTTCGTTTAGCATTCCGCTTCTCTCGCTACTGTTATTTTTTTCAGTTACTACATCGTTTGCTCAATGCACCGTTGAGGCATTTGCAAATCCAATATCTATTGTATGCGGTGAGCAGGTAAATCTTTCGGCTTACGGAAATTCAGGAAATCTTGCCTTAAATAATGATTTTAATAACGGAACACCCGGCACCGGATGGGGTGCAACTTCTGCGGCTACTTTCACCAATCCCTGCGGACAAGGGCTTGACGGAACAACTCACTTGTGGATGGGTGATGCAACACCACAACCACGTACTTTAACAACGGTTTCATTAAACCTTTCACCTGGGGGGCAAGTGTGTTTTGATTTGCGTTTCTCGGTTCAGGCAGATGCTGCGCCCTGTGAAGGACCTGATGAGCCAACGGAAGGTGTATATCTGCAATACTCTACTAATGGAGGCAGTACTTGGACTACCATTAATTATTTTGACCCGCTTGGTGGTTATGACCCAACTTTAACAACATGGACAAATTACTGTTTTTCGTTACCGGCAGGTGCGCTAACAGGTAATACGCTCATACGTTGGTTTCAGGATGGAACAAGCGGTGCGGAATATGACCACTGGGGAATTGACAATGTTCAGATTATCTTAAATGACCCCACTTACTATTATGTATGGCAACATAATATGTTTCAGGGAGCTGTTCCTCCTCCTGTTTCGCCAACAACAACAACAACCTATACCGTAGTTTATACCAATGGAACAACTGATGCATGCACATCAAATGTTGTTGTAAATGTTACTCAACCTATTATTAGTGCTGATGCTGGATCTGCTCAAACGATATGTCCCGGACAATGTGCTACTTTGAATGCTACAGCCGAAGTAATTTTGCATCCGCAAGAACAGGTTACTTTTGAAAATATAGAATCGCAGGATATAACAAGTGTTGGAGGCGCAGTTTCTGATATAAACATTAATGTTCAAGGATTAAATAACCCAACTATTGGAACCGTTACAATTGAATCTGTTTGTATAGATATTCAGGGGCTTTCACTTTTACCTCCCCCATTTGGAACACCAACCGATGTTAATGCTTTTCAGATTGTGCTTAAATGTCCTGATGGAACATCCATAATATTAATACCTGCAAATATAACTACAGGTACAGCTTACACAAATACCTGTTTTGTACCTGTTGGTGGAGCTAATATTACAACAGGAACTACACCTTACAGCGGAAGCTATGCGCCTAATCAACCCATGTCAAATTTGAATGGTTGTTCGGCTAATGGACTTTGGAGTATATCAATTTCCGCAGCATTTGGCTTGGGAATTTTTAATGGCTGGAGCATTACATTCAATGACCCAGAAGTTGACGGACCTGCAGATTATACATGGTCGCCAACAACGGGATTAAGTAACCCCAACTCACTAACACCTGATGCATGCCCTGCAGCTACAACAACCTACACACTTACAGTATCGGACCAGAATAACTGTGCCCAGGAAACTTCAACAGTAACTATTACCGTTGACCCCAACTGTTGCCCGATGACGATTGATAACGTTGCTCTTGTTCAGCCCACCTGCGGAGGAAGTAACGGAAGTATCACTATTACCCAAAGCGGTGGCGTTTCTCCCATACAGTATTCCATTGATAACGGAGTTACTTTTCAGGCTTCCAATGTTTTCAATAATCTTCCGGCAGGAAATTATGCTATTGTAGTAGAAGATGCAGGCTGCCAACAAACAGATGCTGCCGTTTTAAATAATTCTACGGGACCAACCATTAACAATGTAACTCCTGTAAACCCTACTTGCGGAGCAAGTGATGGTTCGCTTACAATAAATGCAAATGGCGGACAAGCACCACTTCAATATTCTATCAACAACGGAACAACCTTTCAGGCGGGAAATGCTTTTAATAATCTGGGAACCGGCAACTACAACATAGTAGTAGAAGATGCCAACGGTTGTCAGGCAACTTCTGTTCAGGCATTAAACAACAGCAACGGACCAACGATAGATAACGTTGCAGATGTTGCACCGGTTTGCGGGGCAACGGATGGAACTATCGATATTACGGCAAGTGGCGGACTTGCTCCTTTGCAATATTCCATTGACAACGGTGTTACATTTCAGGCAACAGGTTCATTTACAAATTTGGGTTCAGGCACGTATGATATTGTAGTGGAAGATGCCAACGGCTGTCAGGCTGCCGACCAAGTTATTTTCAATAGCGTTGCAGCACCTGTTATTGATAACCTTGCATCAACTGACCCTTCATGCGGTGCAAGTGATGGTGATATTATTATTACTGCTTCGGGCGGACTTGCTCCTTTGCAATATTCGATTGATAACGGAACTACGTTTCAGGCAACAGGAAATTTTACTGCGCTTGCTTCGGGTACGTATGATATTGTAGTGGAAGATAATGCCGGATGTTCGGTTATCGACCAAGTAATCCTTGCATCTTCTTCTGCGCCTGTGATTGATAATATTGGTGCTATTGCACCTTCCTGTGGTGCAAGTGATGGAGGTATTGGTATTCAGGCTTCGGGCGGACAAGCTCCTTTACAATACAGTATTGATGGCGGAATTACTTTTCAGGCATTGGGTGCTTTTCAAAATCTTGGTATTGGTACCTATGATATTGTAGTGGAAGATGCAACAGGTTGTCAGGTTACCGATCAGGTTATTTTAAATAATCTTAACGGACCTTCTATTGACAATCTTGCTTCTGTTGACCCTGCTTGTGGTGCAAGCGATGGAAGTATTAACATCACTGCATCAGGTGGAACTGCTCCTCTTCAGTACTCGATTGATAACGGTGTTACATTTCAGGCAGGCGGTTCGTTTGCAAATCTTCCCGCAGGAACGTATGATATAGTTGTTGAGGATGGTACCGGCTGCCAAGCTGCTGACCAAGTAATTCTTGGAAGTTCTGCTGCTCCAACTATTGACAATATTGTTACTACTGATGCAAGTTGTGGCGCAAGTGACGGAACACTTACCGTTACCGCATCAGGCGGACAAGCTCCATTGCAATACAGCAATGATGGCGGTGCTACATTTCAAGCAACGGGAACATTTAACAACTTAGCTCCGGGTGTATTTGATGTGGTGGTGCAGGATGCAACAGGATGTTCAGTTGCTGACCAGGTTGCAGTGAGCAACTTAAACGGGCCTTCGATTGATAATCTGGTTTCTGTGAATGCTTCGTGCGAAGGAAACAACGGAAGCATAACCATTACAGCAAGCGGTGGAGCAGCACCTTTGCAATACAGTATTAATGGAATCAACTTTCAGGCAAGCGGACAATTCAATAATCTTACAGATGGAAATTACACCATTGTAGTGGAAGATAATATCGGTTGTCAGGCAACCGATGTTGTAGTCTTAACCAATACGCCAACTCCCAAAATTGACCAACTGATAATTATAAACCCAACCTGCGGAAACCGCAATGCAGAAGTTACAGTAGTTACCAGCAGCGGAACAGCACCCATTGAATACAGTATTAATAACGGAACTACCTTTCAGGCAGGCGATTCCTTTATAGGTCTTGGTCCGGGAACCTATACCGTAGTTATACAAGATGCCAACGGATGCACCGATAATGAAACGGTAACCATTGCTAATTCATCGCCACCGTTTGCTGATTTTACTTTTATGCCAACCGTAGTAGATTTGCTTGAACCGCAGGAAGTAAATTTTAATAACAACTCAACCGGAGCAACAACATACAACTGGGATTTTGGCGGAGTTGGAAATTCAACGGATGAAAATCCTTCATTTGAATTCCCATCGGATGAAGCCCGCAATTATCAGGTGTGCTTGATTGCAACCAATGCCGATAATTGTGCTGATACAGCTTGTGCAATCGTAATTGTTGAAGAAGGGTTTTATGTCTATATTCCTAATGCGTTTACACCAACCGCCAGTATGGGAACAAATGACACGTTCTTTCCGGTAGTTACAGGTGTGGATGATTATGAGTTTTATATTTTCGACCGTTGGGGCGGTTTATTGTTTCTCTCTAACCATACTACGCATCCGTGGACAGGTAAAAACCGCAGCGGTGAGTTTGTTGCCAATGATGTGTATGCATGGAAGTTTGTTATCAATGACGAAAAACATGGCAAGCATGTTTACTATGGTCATGTAACGGTGGTGAGGTAGAATTTAAAACTCCACCCGGTATTTCAGCGCAGGCAATAATCCCAAATGAGAGATGGTCTTTATCTCTTGCTTATCCACATCGTATCTGCGGCTTACTTCGTTGGGGCGGTTAGTAACATTCTGTATATCTAATTTTATTATCCAAGCCCAGTTAGGTTTGTTTTTGCGATAAGAAATGCCTGCATCGAGACGGAAATAATTTGCAGCACGGTCACTGTAACCATTGCTGAAAATCCGTACTTCATCTCCTTGTTCAATTGATGCTTCAATGTCATAAGGCGCGTATCTTCTTCCTCCGCCCCAGAATACTCTTGCGTTTACACTGAAGATGTTTTGTTTCTTTTTCCCTACTGCAAAGTCTTTTCCTACGGTAAGGTTGGTAATGAAATTACTGTTAAAACGGGTGCTGCCCCATATTCCGTTGCGCCCCATGTATTGCGAATTGAAAAGTGAAACAGTATGCAGCAGATACCATTTTCCTGCTAAGCGTTTGTCCAGCGTAAATTCTATTCCATAGTTTTTTCCGTGACCGTTGTTTTGCAAACGCTCGTTCTGATAAGAGTCGTCTTCATTAATGGTAGAATAATATCTTTTCCCTTTCATATCAATGGGAACACTGTAGAGGTATTGAAAATAAATTTCGGTTTTAAAGGTGAGTGTTGAGGCAAGTTTGGTGGTGTGTCCGACAACAGCATGAAAAGCTTTTGTAAGCGTAATATGCGCATTGGTAAGTGTGTCATCTTTATAATAAATAGGAATCATGTAAGTGCCCAGCGGTTCCATGCGACTGTGTAAACCTGCGCCAAGGCTGAATAGATGTTTGGGTGCAGCCTGCCAGTTAAGTCCAATTCGCGGCTCGGGATAAAATGACTTGTTCAACGCAAAATAACTGAAGTGCATTCCTGAAATGAGTGAAAGCTCTTCGGTGAAGCGGTGCTTCCATTGAAGGTACGCTTGAGTAAATGATGTTGTGCCAAGGTATTTATCTATGGTTTGCCAGTAAATGTTTTCATCGCGTTTTACAAAGTGCAGCATGTTAAATAATCCACCTGCGCGAAACGCATTTTTTGCATTTAGCTTGATGTTTAATTGCGTTGCTGCACGGTAATAATAATTTGAAACATCGGTACGTTGCAATTCCTGGTAGTTAGCATTTTGATAAACCTGATAGCGCGAAACAACATCGTAGCCCGAGGCAGATACTACGGTTTTCAGCCAGGTTTTATCGTTGAAGAAAAACGTGTGGGTTAGTCCTGTTGCGCCCATGTTATAGCCGTTGATATAACGCTCATTGTATTGTATTTTATTGTAGGTGTTTTGGTCTTCTAACCTTGACCAGCTTAAACCGCCAACACCAAAAACGGTAAACGTTCCCAGCTTTTTTGTGGGAAAGAAAAAGTTGTAATTAATATCCTGAAAACCGATGCGGATGTCGCCTGTAATTTTATAGCCCGTGGCTTCAATTACTGCAAGGGTTGAGTAGCGGTAGTTAATGAGGTAAGATGATTTTTTGCCTTTCACAAAAGGGCCTTCCACTGCTGCTTCCAAACCCAATGTGCCTATTTGTACAGCATATTCGCGTTTTTCGTTGTTGCCTTTTTTCATATGCAGGTCAAACACGCCTGAGCTTGCGTTGCCATATTCGGCAGGGAAGGCACTGGTATAAAAATCGGATGCGCCCAGTACGTTATTGCTTAACATGCTTACTGCGCCCCCGTTTCCGCCTTCCTGCGAAAGATGGTTTGGATTTGGTATTTCAACGCCTTCTAACTTCCAGAGTAAACCGCGCGGTGAGTTTCCGCGGATAACTATTTCATTAAATAAATCATCCTGTGTGGCTACACCTGCAAACGACATAGCCAATCGTGCAGGGTCATCGCCCGATGCAGCAAATTTTCCGGTTTGTTCAACGGAGAAAGAACGCGAGCTTACAGTAGCCATTTCGTTCACGGCTTCGCTGCCTTCTTCGCGTGATTTGATAACTATTTCGTTTAGCTTTTTTACCGATTCTTCGAGCATTATTTCCAATACAATTTCTTTTCCCGAACCTACCAAAACCTGCGAAAGCAGTTGTTCTTTATAGCCGAGGTAATTGACTTTTATATCGTGGCGACCAACGGCTACTTTTTCAAAACGGAAATAGCCGTCTATATCGGTGGCGGTGCCAACAATTGGAGTGAGGGTGGATATTACAACTGTTGATCCCGGAAGTCCTGCGTGGCTTTCGGCATCTATTACTCTTCCGCGAACGGTTTGCACAAATTCCTGAGCACCTGCAATATTAATGCACAGCCATGAGCAGAGAAATGCGAAAAATAGTTTGGTGCGGATTACCACGATTTTTGAAAAGGGTTGCTAAAGTACAATAAAAAAGGGCTGAAGCCTAGGTTAGTTTGAGATTTTAGTTACCCCGACCTGAAGGTCGGGGCAACTTATTCCAAGAGCCTTCGCTGATAATTTATCTGCCCCAGATGATAATTCAGATGCCCGTAAAGGATAAACAGAATTTCTCCGGTTGTATATTGTTTATTGAGAAACAAAATGGGATACTCTTTTTGCAGATCATCATCGGCAAGTTTTGAAAGCGTGGAATTCACCACTTCCATTGCTTCATCAATTCCCGTGATAATTTCTTCGCGGGGAATATTTTTATCCGAGAACTCTTTGTCGCGGTTGCGCACATAATCGGTGTTGCCGAGTTGTGCGCCAATAAAATGTTTCAGATTTCCCGTGAGGTGTAGGGCAAGATTTCCGGGCGAGTTTTTTGCATCGCTTTGTGTGTGCCACAGGTCGATTTCAGGCATGGCGTTTTTGAAAGCTGATATTTCTTCTTTCAGTTTGTTAAGGTTGCTGAGATATAGGTCGCGGATGTGGTGTGTTAGCATGTGATTTTTGTTAGCCACTAATTTCACAAATTTACACTAATTCAATTCGTGATAATTTAAAAATGGTTGCCACAGATTCACAGATTTTTTCAACGGTTGCTTTAGATTTTTAATCTGTGAATCTGTGGCAAAAATAAGCAGTTTCCAATTTTTTTCGCCACTTTTACGTTCTGATTATATAAACCAAGAGACCATGAAAACCAAAATCTTTTTTCTCGCCAGTGCCATAACCTTGATTACTGCTTGCAGCAATCCTGACGATAACAGCATCAACATTTTTTCTATTGAAGATGATAAAGACTTAGGGTTGAAAGTAAACACCGAAATCCAGAGCAATCCTCAAGAATATCCTGTGCTTAGCCGCACGCAATACCCACAGAGTTATGCCTACATTGAAGCTATGCGCGACAAAATTTTGGCTGGCGGAAACGTTTATTACAAAGATGAATTTGCGTGGGAGGTTTACATTATTAAGGATGATAATGTACTGAATGCTTTCTGTACTCCTGGCGGATACATTTATGTTTACACGGGTTTGATACATTTTCTGGAATCGGAACACGAACTTGCCGGTGTGTTGGGACACGAGATGGCTCATGCCGACCGTAGACACAGCACCGACCAGCTTACCCAGATTTACGGACTGCAACTGATGCTAGATATTTTGCTTGGACAAAACCAAAATGATTTAACCAACATTGCGGCTTCATTAGTTACGCTTTCGTTCAGCCGCAGCCACGAAACAGAGGCCGATACCTATTCGGTAAACTACCTCTGCCCTACTGACTACCGTGCTGATGGCGCTGCCAACTTTTTTCAGATGCTGCTTGACGAGGGACAAAGCGGCAACACGCCAACTTTCCTAAGCACACACCCCGACCCGGGAAACCGTGTGCAGAACATAACCGGACACCGCAACGAATTGGGCTGCACCGGAACGGGAACGTTTGATGCGGCTTACAATAGTTTTAAGAACTCGTTGCCGTAGGATTTAATGGCACACGGATGACACGGATTTAGCGGATAAACACAGATAAAGATCTGCGAAAATCAGTTTAATCCGTGTCATCCGTGTGCCATTCCTAATACCCCACCTTCGCCACCCACTTCTCCAACCTCAACACCACCGTTTCGTGCGGTTTCACCGTAAGTGAAAGATTTCCCGGAACAATCAGTTCACCCGGTTGCCCTTTCACATCAGGTGAAAGAAGCCCTGCTTCTTTATGTTGCCAAACATCGTATGTTTTCCAGATGCCTTCCAGGTCCAGCATTTTGGTGCTTAGTTCAAACGTTTTCTCTTTTCCCGAAGTATTTAAAACGGCAACAGCCCATTTCCCGTCTTCCAGCTTTTTGCGGTACACCCACATTTTTCCTTTTGTAGAAACCAGCTTTGCCTGTTCGCCCAGCTTATCCTGATTGATGGCAATTATTTCGGGATTGGTAAGAATGCTTTTAGTTGCTTCGTTCATACTGCGCAAATCGCAGCTTGCCAGCAGGGGAGAGTTGAGCATGCACCACAAACTCATTTCGCTCTGGTATTCGGTATCAGTCATGCCTTTATACATACCCTTGGCTGAGGTGGCTTTGCCCGTTCCGTAGTTACCAACGGTAAGCATGTCAGGGTCGTTCCAGTGGCCGGGCCTCGCATATTTTTCTAAACCGCGTTGGCGTTTCAGAATTTTCATCACACTCATCATAAAAGCATTTCCTCCGCTCCAGGTATCAAAAATATCGGGGGTGGTGCGCCAGTAGCTGCCGCCCGCTTCTGCCGCCCATTTCCAGGGTTTACGCAAGCCCCATTCGCATACACTGAACACAATATCGCGCCCCGAATTTTTCAGTGCCGTTCCCATTTTAGTGTAGCGTTTTATAGCTTCTTTGCGGCTCCACGGTGCGTAACAATAATCGTATTTCAGCAAATCAATTCCCCATTCGGCATACGTTTTAGCATCAATTTCTTCGTAGCCGTAACCGCCAAAACGCTCGCCACAAGTCATTTTTCCGGCACAGGAATAAATACCCAACTTCAAACCTTTACTGTGAACATAGTCTGAAAGGTATTTCATGCCGTTCGGAAATTTTATGCTGTCAACCAAAGGTTTGCCGTCAGCGGCACGTGTGTCGGCATGCCAGTAATCATCAATGTTTATGTATTCATAACCTATCTTGCTCATGCCGGTGCTCACCATGGCATCTGCAATTTCCATCACAATCTTTTCGTTGATGTCGGAAGCAAACACGTTCCAACTGTTCCAACCCATGGGGGGGGTAGGGCAAAGTATTTTGTTTTGCGCGAAAACCAGAGAAGGAAAAATGAGCATTGTAAGGAGTAGTCTTTTCATACCCGCAAATATGCTCATGATTTTTAACATTTATTAACAAGATTCAGGAATATTCCTATCTTTGCTCGCGCTTGCAAAAAGGGGCTAACCGCTTGTCGGACAAACATTGCCGCCAAACGTAAGTAACAGTATTTATATCTTTAAATCGCACGAATGCACATTTCCTTTACCCGAATTACAGCCCTCGCTTTTTTTGTTTTCGTTATCCTGAATACTGCTACTGCCCAACAGGTAAATCGTTGCGCAACCGATGAAAAAGTAACGAAACATTTGTTGAATAATCCTGCCGCAGCGCAGAACTTTTTCAGCATCTTAGAAAATGCACGCACTATAAAAGAAGAGCGCGAAGCAGGTTTAAGAGGCGGAAGTCCGATGCGTTACATACCCGTAGTTTTTCACGTGATACACGAAGGCGGAACGGAGAATATTTCAAAAGCACAGATTGAAGACCAAATCCGCGTTTTGAATGAAGACTACACCCGCACCAATGCCGATACCATAAACACTCGCGATGTTTTTAAACCAGTTGCTGCAAATTCCAATATCAATTTCCGTTTGGCACAAATTGACCCTGATGGTAATTGCACAGAAGGAATTACCCGCACGTTTTCAGCCTCAACTTCAAACGCAGGTGATAATGTAAAAGGCTTAATCTGGTGGGACAATACCAAATACCTTAACATCTGGGTAGTTCGCACCATCGAGTCAGATGGGGGACAAGGCGTTACCTTGGGCTTTTCATCACTTCCCGGATTTGGCGGAGGTGCTAACGATGGTATTGTGGTGCGTGCCGATTGTATAGGAACCATAGAAAATGTAAACCAGCAATTAGGCGGAACAGGACGAACGCTGACACACGAAATAGGGCATTACCTTGGTTTGATCCATCCCTTCCAAGGCGGATGCATCCCTACCTTTTTTGGTGAAACCATAGAGGATACTCCTCCCGTAGCCAATCCAAATTTCGGCTGCGATTCAACTGTTAACTCCTGCACCAATGACAACCCGGATATGCCCGATATGATTGAGAATTTTATGGATTATACAAATGACGAGTGTATGAATATGTTCACGCTCGGGCAAAAAGATGTTTTTGATGCAACACTTTCCGGTAACCGTGAAGAATTGGTTTCCCCGGCAAACCTTATTGCCACCGGAACAGGCGGAACACCTGCCGTTGCCTGCGCACCGGTTGCTGATTTTTATGCTGAAAACACCATGGTTTGCGAAGGTGATTTGGTAGGTTTTGAGGATAACTCCTACAACGGAACTATTGATACACGCGCATGGAGCTTTCCTACCGGAAGTCCAACAACTTCTGTAAGTGCTTCGCCCAATGTGCAGTTTGATACCCCTGGATTTCATAACGTTTCACTCACCGTTACCAACACACAAGGCACTGATTCAAAAACCGTAAATTCCTATATTTATGTAAGCCCTGAAAATGCTACCATCAACAACTGGCAATTTTTTGAAGGCTTTGAAGGCGACAATAGCAACAACGAGTGGCTCATATTTAACGAAGGAAATGTTACCACCACTTGGCAGCAAGTTTCAAATGTTGCTTACTCAGGTTCAAAGTGTATGAAAATAAGCAACAACAGTGGAAACACATCGGGTGCAATAGATGCGTTGATTATGCCGTCAATTAATTTTACGGCAATTACTTCACCGGCTACCTTGCGATTTAAAGTAGCAAATGCGCAACGCCCGGGAACTCAATTTAGCGATGCCAGCGAAGACCGATTGAAAATGATGATTTCAACCAACTGTGGCAAAACATGGCAGACCAGATGGAACAAAGCAGGCGCAGATCTTGCAACCGTATCGGCAACAAGTTCAGCATTCACGCCAACTTCGCAAACACAGTGGGAAGAAATAACAGTGAACTTGAATAGTTTTGCAGCTCAGGACAACGTGCTTATTAAATTTGAAGCCACCAGCGATGAAGGCAATAATATTTACATTGATGACATAAATCTTACTGGTCCGGTTGGTATTGAAGAAGCAATTTCAGAAAACGATTTCAGTGTTTTTCCAAATCCTTCAGACAACACCATTTTTGTAAACTTCAACCTTAATAATGATGAAGTGGTTGAACTTTCTGTCAACGACCTTACCGGAAAAACAGTGAGAACAATCATCAACTCAAAACTGAACAAAGGAGCACATACCCTTGTTATCAATAAAAACGAGCTCAATGCTTCAGGTATTTATTTCCTGAATCTTAAAACAAACAATTCAATCATCGTCCGCAAAATTTTATTTTTCTAAATCATGTATTTCAAATTTATTTTTTCAACAGCAGTAGTTGCATCTTTAATTTTTATTGCACATAACTCAATAGCTCAGGAGCAAACACGTTGCGGTAATGAGGTGATGTATGCTAAAAAGATTGCTGAAAATTCAACAATTGCAGAACAACGCGAAGCCTATCGCCAAGAGCGTGCACATGCCGATGCAAACCCGATTGAAAACCGCGCAGCAGTAAGAATAATTCCTGTGGTTTTTCACGTAATTCACCAAAACGGTTCCGAAAATATTTCAAAAGAACAGATACAAGATGCTATCGCTAAATTGAATTTAGATTTTAGTTTAACCAACCCGGATGCCGTTAATCTTCGTTCCACTTTTACATCGGTTCAGGCAAATGCTGAAATTGAATTTCGGCTTGCAAACAAAGACCCTAATGGAAATTGTACTGATGGGATAGTTCGCATTTATTCACCCTACACAACGGATGGTGATGATGAAGATATTAAAGACCTTAGCCGTTGGCCTAACACAAAATACCTGAATATCTGGACGGTGAAATCTATTGCCGGAAGCGGAGATGGGGTTATTTTAGGTTATGCTTACCTTCCTGATGTAGTAGCTTGGGGTCCGGATTTGGACGGAATTGTTGTGCGCAGCGATCGGGTTGGAACGATAGGAACAAGTAACGGAACAGGTAGAACATTAACCCATGAGATAGGGCATTATCTTGGACTTGACCATACATTTGAAGGCGGTTGCAGCGGAAGCGGTGATGGTGTAAGCGATACACCTAAAGCTGCCGATGCAAATTTCGGTTGCGATTACACCATTAATTCCTGCACCAATGAAAACCCAGACAAGCCTGATATGATTGAGAATTACATGGATTATTCAAACGACAATTGTCAGATAATTTTTACTGCCGGGCAAAAAAGCGTATTCAACAATACCTTTTCGCAATACCGTTCAACACTTATTTCGGGCTCCAATCTTATAGCAACCGGAACAAATGATTTAATTTTAGATGTGTGTTCGCCAATTGCATCATTTGCAGCCGATGCTCAAACCATTTGTGAGGGAGGAAGTATTACCTACAGCGATGAATCATGGGGTGGTGATGCTACTTCGTGGGATTGGTCATTTCCGGGAGGAACACCTGCAACTTCAACTGAACAAAATCCTACCATTACATACAACACAGCCGGAACTTACAGTGCTACACTTGTTGCAAGCAACAACACGGGCAACGACAGTTTTACCCGCACTAACTATGTTACCGTAAGTGGTGATGCAATGACTAATGCAGAATTTTACAGCGAAGGATTTGAATCCTCTTCAGATTTTTCGAGTGATTGGACTATTGTAAATTATGCAACTGCTTATACTTGGGAAAGAAATACATCTTACAAATATTCAGGAACAGCTTCGGTAAGAATGAATAACTATTCCAATGCAGCCGGAGAAGTTGACGATTTAATCAGCCCGAGTTATAACCTGGGCATGGTAAACGACCCCACCATGACATTTAAATATGCCTTTGCACAACGTACCACCGATAACACCGACAGATTGCGTGTTCAGGTTTCAACCAATTGCGGTGAAACGTGGTCAACACGTTGGGTAAAATCAAACGAAGCACTGGGAACAGTTACCGCACAGAACGGACCATTTTATCCTAATTCACAAGCTCAGTGGGAAGAAGTAGAGGTTAGTATCCCGACAAATGTAGCATCAGCCGACAACGTGCGTTTCAAATTTGAGTTTACCGGAGGCGGAGGAAATTTCCTTTACATTGATGATATAAACATAACAGGTGCTGTGGGCATAAGCGAAGCACAACAAGCAGGAATTTCAGTTTATCCTAACCCGGCAACAAATGCTGTAACGGTGGAACTGGCAAATGAAATGCGCAATGTAAAAGCAGAAATCAGAAGCATCACAGGACAAGTTATTTCTCAATCATCAATAACTAATCAGAAATCAACGCTTGATATTTCTAATCTGAGTTCAGGCATTTATTTCTTGCGTTTGTTTTCTGAAAATCTGGATGTGACGGAAAAGATTGTAGTTGCAGGGAAATAAACGCCTCACCCCAACCCTCTCCAAAGGAGAGGGGGAAGTCTTATCTTTACTGCAAAAATCATTTTGCAAATTTCTGCACGGGTAATTGCTTTTAGTTTAGTTCTTCTTGCGCTTGCGCTGAGTGAATGGGCGTTTGAATTTGTATTGCCTACTGAACGCGAGGTAGATTATTTCGTACGCTTTCTTGTTCTTTTTGCATCTCTGCTTTTCATATTTCCATTTGCAATTTTTTTAGTTCTCTCTGCTCCCTCTCCTTCGGAGAGGGATGGGGTGAGGCACTTTTCACGATTATCAGCACTCTATTTCGGTTTGTTTGTTGGGTTTGTAATTTTCTGTTGTTCCGAATTCGGCACACGTTATTATTTCAAACATTTTTACAAACCTCCTTTTAAAGATGTAACCGAATGGAATCCCAAGCCAACTGTTTCTGACAGTTTGTTTGCTTACCGTCTTCCCGAGAATAAAATCATCAATCATCGTTATGTTGTAAATGATACGCTGATTTACGAACAGAACTATACGATTGATTCGCTTTCAAGAAGAGAAACTCCAAGAGATACAATTGTAAAAGATAAATTTATTGCAGTTGCAGGTTGTTCGTTTGCCTTTGGTTATGGAGTAAAGGAAGATGAGACTCTTTCTTCTTTTCTGCAACAACAAATGCCCGGGTATCAAGGCTACAACTATGGAGTTTCGGGTTACGGAACACAACATTTGTTATTACAGGCAAAAGAAAAAATAACACCCAAAGAAATAAAACAGAAGCAGGGAATTCTGATTTATTTTTTCATTGACAATCATCTCAATCGTTTAGTTGGCTCACGAAGAATAATAAAACTCTGGGGCGAAAATTTTTCGTATTTCTTTTTGGATGACGATAAAAAACTGCAACAGAACGGAACTTTTAAAACAGGAAGAAACCGGAAAACTCTTTTCTATAAAACCCTCACCAACAGCGCCATTGTTGATATTCTGGATTTGGAAATTCCGTTCAACATAAGTGATGATGATTTCAAATTAGCGGCTACTGTAATTAAGGAAAGCAAACTGGAATTTGAGAAAAATTTTCCGGGTTCAAAGTTTGTGGTGCTGTTTTGTCCTGGTTCAAAATGTTCAGGCGAGCTTGCTGCGCTGCTTGCAAAACGTAATATTGATTTTGTGGATTATTCGCTGATCTTTGATATTAACTCAAAAGAATACCGCAGCCATTACAGCGACCCGCATCCTAATGGAAAAGCTTATGAGGAGATTGCAAAAAATCTTAGTCTTTATTTAACACAACCCTAAATAGAGATTACATATACATCTCCGCATACGTCCTGTAACTCGGACTATCAGGCGTTTCAATCACAAATAATTTACTTTCAACAGAAGCAGAAATTTCAACGCTTTCTAATTCTTTAATAATGGCATAATCGCCTTTATTCATTAGGTTATTTTCTGCCAGCACAGTTCCGCTCACAACAAATATTGAATAAACAGAATTTTTATCGAGCGGCAATTTGTGATGCCCTTCATTTAGTGTGAACTCTTTTATGGAAACACCTTCGGTATCCATCTGCAAAGGCGAATTTTCGCCTTTGAATGTTTTAATACTCATTCCGTCTTGTTTGGTAACAGGAAATTCTGCATCAGGGTAATCATTATAAGTAGCCGGTTTTGTCAATGTTTTTTCAAGGTTTGGGTCAAACCATATTTGAAAAATCTCTGATTTTGCATTTACTTTTTCGGCATGTGAAATTCCGTTTCCGGCACGGATGATTTGTGCATCGCCTTTCTTCAAAGGTTTCCACCCGCGCAGTTTGCTGTCGTAATGTTCTATATCGCCTTCCAGCACAAACGAGAGAATTTCAAAGCCTTTGTGCGGATGTTCGCCTATCAAACTTCCTTTGTCGCTCCAGGCATGTGCCCAGTAAAAAAGATTGGAATACGGTTTCACGCCACCCCCATCTTGCGGAAAGCCGATTGGTTTTTTCTCCATGATAGCCCCCCCGTTGAACTGACCGTTGGCTTGTAATTCTTTCGGAACAATTGTAATTGCCATTTGTTATAGTTTGAAGTTTATTTTCGGTAATGCAAATTAATTGAATTAAGTTTGCGATACGAAATAAACAATCATTCATCAAAAAAGTTTACGATGCAAAAGTTTATGGCAACCATCATTCTTCCCGAAACATTGACGGAAGAATTTATTTCACTTATTCCGCAACAGCGTTTTGTTGTGAACCGCTTAGTTGAGAAAAATATAATCCTCAATTATTCGCTGGCGGCAGACCGTTCAAAACTCTGGATAGCTTTTGATGCTAAAGACGAAGACCATGTGCGCAGAGTTATTCAACGTTTCCCTTTATTCAAATTCATGAAAGTAAAAATTGATGAGTTGGCTTTTGTGGAAAGTAAAGCATTGCGTTTCCCTGAATTGATGTGGAATTGATGGAACGCAGATTTTGTATGATTCTTATGATTTTCGCAGATTTAAAATCATAATGAATCTTAATCATCATAAAAATCTGCGTTCTATCACTACATACCATGAACTATAAATTATTCGGAAAGTCAGGATTACGCGTATCGGAGATTTGCCTTGGCACCATGACCTTTGGCGAGGAATGGGGATACGGAGCCAATAAACAAGAAAGCCAAAACATATTTAATGCCTTTCTCGAAGCAGGCGGAAATTTTATTGACACCGCTAATCGCTACACCGAAGGAACGAGCGAGAAATTTCTTGGTGAGTTTGTAAAAGAAAGCGGAAGAAGAGACGAACTGGTAATTGCAACCAAATATTCTCTTGCTTCAAAGATCGGAAGAATAAACGACAGCGGAAACCACCGTAAAAATTTAGTGCAGACATTGGACGGGAGCTTGAAACGCCTGGGTTTGGATTATGTAGACGTTCTTTACGTTCACGCCTGGGATTTTACCACACCGATTGAAGAAGTATTGCGCCCTTTGGATGATATGGTGCGTTCAGGTAAAGTGTTGCACATTGCTATATCTGATACACCCGCATGGGTTATTTCGCGTTCTGATGCAATTGCTGACCTGCGCGGCTGGACTGCTTTTGCAGGAATACAGGTTGAATACAGTTTAATTACACGTGATGCCGAGCGTGATTTATTGCCGATGGCGAATGAATTAGGTTTGGCTGTTACAGCATGGGCTCCGCTTGCAGGCGGTGCACTTACCGGAAAATACCTTACCAAAAGTGATGACCTTAAACGAATAAAAGAAGGAAGCAAACGTATAAACGAACGTTCTCTGATTATTGCTGCTGAAGTGGTAAAAATTGCTGAAGAAATCGGTTGTTCAGCTGGAAATGTTGCGTTGCAATGGGTAATGAATCACAAAGGTGTTGTTATTCCTGTTGTTGGTGCACGCAACGCTGCACAATTAAAAGACAACCTGAAATGTTTAGATGTAAAACTCAGTGCTGAGCAAATAGCCAGATTAAATGAAGTGAGTAAAATTGAGCTAGGCTTTCCTCACGAATTTTTAACGCAGGATGGTGTGAAGCAAATTTTGTTCGGTGGCTTTATAGATAAGATTCAGAATCATAGAAAGAAGTAAATCATTTCCTGTAAACGCTCACATAATCAGCGTTTACCCAAAAACCTTCTTTTGATTTTACATCAAATCTGTAGTCCCCAACTTCTTTAAAGTTATAAGTGAAATAAAAAGATTTAGAATTTAAATCGTCATACGAAAATTCCTTTTTATCGTAAGGCTGATAAGTTCCCCTGCTGTCTTTTTTCTCAATGCTCACCATGAGTTTTGATGTGTTCAGTCGCAGATCATTTGTTACTTCAATATAGGCTACATCGCTGCCAATCTTCAGATAAAGGGAATTCCTACCTGTTCCGCCAAGGTCAAAATCTTCTTTGTTTTCAAAAAAATAAATATTTGAATTTTTGTAATAGTCTGAACTGGTAACAGCTGTGATTCTTAAAGAGGGATCAGATAGGGCACTGGTTTTTGTTGTGGTTGCAGCAACGGTTGATTTAGCTGGTTGCGTGTTTGATTTTATATTTTCTGAATTCTTTAAGTTAATAGTAACGTATCCGGTATTAATGTAAATATTACCGCTGGTAAAAAAATCAAGTCGGTAATCACCGGCTCCGAATTTTGCAAAATCATAGCTTATATGGAAATAGGTCCAGGTGGGGCCAATGCCCGAATATTCTGCTTTTTCCATGAATTTATCAACCCCGTCAATTTTTTTGTAAACATCAATTGACAACAGATCTGTTTTTATGGCTGTATTGTTATTGTACACAAAGATTTTAAGAAAATGAGGGTTTGCCGTTAACGTAAAATTAGTAGAAGCACCCACCGGCTGAACTTTATCATCTGCTGACTGAGCAAAAATAATTTTTGAGCTCGCAAAATAAGCTGTGGTTACAGCGCTTGATGAAGAGCTGGAATTATAAGAAGGAGCTGAGTATGAATTGTAAGAAGGGGTGTATGAATCATACGAGTTATAATTATACGAAGGTGTATATGAATTATAGTTATATGAACCGTAAGAACCGCTTGGGGTCGAATAAGAATAGGTTCCATATCCCGCAGGCTTATAAGAGTTTATTTGCGAATTATACAAATTGTAATTATAAGTTGCTACGTTATAGCGGTATTGCGAGCTGTTGTAATAATTGTATTGTGCGTGTGCTGTGATATGGTTTGCAAGCAACAATAAAGAAGAAAGGAGAAGTTTATTTTTCATGGCTGACAGATGTTAGGTTAAACATGAAACGCAAGTCAAAAATATAAAAAATTTGAAAATGCGAACTACTTTAAGGGAATAATTTCATCTCCATTTTCATAAGGAACACTTGCAATAATCAGGCTCATCATTTCCTCTGATGTGTTTGCTCCAGCTCTGACTAAACAGGGGGGATTGCATGGATTGGCAGGGTTTGCAGCAGTGTTGTCAAAAACAGCAAATACATGAATGACTGAACACTCAGGAATTTTCAACATCGTTTCAGGCTTGTAAAAATCCTGCCAGCGATAATCCCAATCTTTAATCCAGACTAACGGAATGGTATCGTTTTCAGGAGTAACTGCAAATGCTTTCATTTCTTTTCCCAATCGGTGCATATGCGGATTCAGATAGAGATAGGAAAGATCTTTTGCTACTTCTGCTTTCACCCAAAAGGTGTCTATACTTTCGGGCGGTAATACTAATTCAGGTTCAGGTTCTGCAATTCCCCCACTCGTACCAATGTTAAATACATCTAACCTGCGGTAAATTTTTTTGTCGGTGAAATAAACATTGAGATAACTCTGGTCAAACTCCTCAATTGGCGAAGGTGCATAATGTATTTGAAGCAAAACCATTCCGTATTTCGGAATTCTGAAACCAATTCCTTCAGGCCAAACGCGAGGAAATGCTCCGGGAACCCAGCCATCGTAATACACCGTATTCATATCCAATATTGAATCAGGAGCCATAAAATCCCAGCAATGTTCGGGCGGAACAAACTCGGTGTAAATAACCTTGGTGTTGGAATGATGCACCACACGTGGGTTTCCGGGAACAAACTCCAGTGCCATCACATTCGTGTCGTTTGTGAGTTGATAAGGTAATTCAAAAAATACAACGGTATCGCGATTATTGCCTTTTACCCGAAACGGTTCAGATAATTTCAAAACCAAATCCGGTTTTCCAAATGCTGAACTATCGTAGAAAACAGGTTCAGAATAATTTTTTTCTTTTGCTCCTTCTGGTGAATTTGCTTTCACCCACTTACTGAATAAATCAATTTCATGTTGGTTAAGAATTCGCTGATCAAGAAATTTACGATAGATTGTATCAGCTTTCCAGGGCGGCATGTAATGGGTTTGCGTTACATACTCAATCATTTTTGAGTGCTTCGCAACATCATCATAAGTTATTAAAGAAAATGGACCTGCTTTATTCGGACGGTGACAGGCTGTACAGTGCTTATGAATAATTGGAGCAATGTCATGATAGAAAGTTATTTCCTGCGCCTCAGATGTAAGCGAGATGAATGCTAATGCTATTAATACCGACAGACGCATTTACCTGATTTCAATAATACAACCTACTGCTTCGGTTTTCTTTATTAGAATTTCTTTTCCTGCAATCCGCGCAGATAGTGCATCGTACAGGTAATTCTCAGTAATAACCGAACGCTTTTTATTTAAACTCAAATACCAGTTATCAATCGCTCCGGAATAAATTGTAGTTAATGTTTCATCGAAAACAAAAACTTCCGGAGTTATTGTTGCTCCAATTTTTTTTACCAATTCAAATTTTTTATCACGAAGAAACATTAAATCCAGTTTGTAGCGTTTGCAAAATTCTTCAATCTCTGCATCGGTGTAAAGCTCTCCGGGTGAAATTGCATAAAACTCAACACCAGAAGACAAAAACTCTTTTTGCATTTTTTTTATCGTGAGTGTATATTTCTGCGAGAGCGGACAATCCGATGCGAGAAAAATAATTACAGAAGCCTTGTTCTTTTTTAATTCCTCAAAATCAAAATGAGATTGACCGGTTTTAATTTCAGAGATGTGTTTTGGAATAAAGTTTTGTAAATCATTTTGTGCCTTGATGTTTCCAGAAAAAAACAATAAAATCCATAAAAATGAAAGAATGGAAAGTTTTCTAAGCATTGGTTATGATTTAAAATGCTCAGCTACCAACCTCCCTTTACCTTTCCCAATCGTTTTTGAAATTTCTTCTTCCGAAACTTCTTTTAGTTTCTTCACGGAGCCAAAAGCTTTCAATAGTTTCTTTGCTGTTACATCACTGATACCTTTTATTTCAGTGAGTTCAGTCTTTACTGTGGCTTTACTTCTCCGGTTGCGGTGATGAGTGATGCCGAAGCGGTGCGCTTCATTACGTGCATGTTGTATAACTCGTAAGGTTTCTGATTTTTTGTCAATATAAAGGGGTAATGAATCTCCCGGGAAATAAATTTCTTCCAGTTTTTTTGCAATGCCAATCACCGTTATTTTGCCGCGCAAGCCTAATTTTTCAAGGCTTTGCAATGCACTGCTCAATTGTCCTTTGCCGCCATCAATAATAATGAGTTGCGGCATGGGTTGATTTTCTTCCAACATACGCGAGTAGCGTCTGGTAATTACTTCTTCCATAGACGCAAAATCATTCGGACCCACCACTGTGCGGATATTAAAATGACGGTAATCTTTCTTGGCCGGCTTTGCATTTTTGAAAACCACCATTGCAGAAACAGGATGTGCACCTTGTATATTAGAGTTATCAAAACACTCGATGTGTGCAGGCAATTCCTTCATCCGCAGATCGGTTTTCATTTGTTCTAATATGCG
>JAGVLY010000122.1 GCA_020054035.1 Bacteroidia bacterium
AAGCAGTCAACCCGGAGTAGTGTTTTTTCCGGCAGGCTCTTATAAAATTACTTCCACTGTAAATATTCCCTCCGATGTTATTTTGCGTGGTGAAGGTGTTACTTCAACCTTCATAAAATTAAATATGGGAGGCTCAGCCATTGATGGGTTCAACATTACGGGTAGTATTAATGCAACTGAAGTGCCTGTAGTTTCGGGTTATACAAAAGGTTCAACTCAATTAATAATTGATGGCGCTTACGAAAACTTTTTTGCAGAAGGCGATTACATTGAACTGCGCGAAACCAACGGAACATGGGATACTAACCCCGCATCATGGGCAACCTATTCGGTTGGGCAGGTTGCAGAAGTTACAACCGTTGCAGGAACTGTTATTACACTTAATCAAGAATTGCGCATCGATTACGATGTTGCGCTAAATCCGCATCTGCGAAAAATAACACCTAAAATAAATGTAGGAATTGAGTGCATGAATATTCAGCGCATGGATGAACCTGTAAGCGGTGCAGGCTACAATATTCTTTTCAGTAATTCAGCAAATTGTTGGGTAAAAGGAATTGAGAGCAACAAAAGTGTAGGTAGCCATGTGATGATTGAAAACAGCACCAACATTGAAGTGCGCAGCAGTTATTTCCACGATGCGTTTACATATGACGGCAGCGGAACCCGAGGCTACGGTGTTACCATCAACAACCACAGCGGACTTTGCCTGATTGAAAATAACGCCTTCAAACACCTTCGCCACGCTATGATGGTGAAACACGGTGCCAACGGAAATGTGTTCGGCTACAATTATTCATTAGATCCGTTCCGCAGCGAAACACCTGCTGATGCAGGCGGAGATATTTCAGTGCACGGACATTTTCCTTACGCCAATTTGTTTGAAGGCAACATCATTCAAAACTATATGATAGACCATTACTGGGGACCTGCCGGACCGTACAATACGTTTTTCCGCAACCGCACCGAACTTTACGGAATTATAATGACCAACTCTAACGGCTATGACAGCAACCTGCAAAATCTGGTGGGCAACGATGCACCCAACACCGGCCTGTTCATGGGCAATTATGTGATTACCGGAACCGGACATATTCAGCATGGAAACAATATTCGCGGAACGGTTACGCCATCAGGAACAGGAACTGTGAATGTAAATTCTTACTACTTAACCTCCGTTCCCGACTTCTGGACAAACTCGGGAAACTGGCCAACCATAGGCTATCCCAATGCAGGAAACACAGGAAGCATTCCCGCAAAAGTGCGTTACGATGCGGGAGGCGACATCACGCTTTGTAATGATGACTTCGTAACCGCTGTTGCCGGAAATTCTTCTGCCGAAACAACTATCGTTGCTTTTCCAAATCCGTTTGATGATGGATTATCAGTTTCTTATTTCTCTGAAAGAGCAGAACCGATTTTTATATCGCTGCAAGATGTTTCGGGGAAAACTGTTTTTGAAAATACTGTTGCAGTTAACAAAGGCAAAAACCAAATCTGCGTTTTTAAAAACAACACACTAAGCAGCGGAATGTATTTTTTGAAAATTCAAACTTCTGAAACAATTCAGAAGTTGAAGATTATTTCCCGGTGAAGTTTGCCTTGCGTTTTTCCAAAAAAGCAGAGGTGCCTTCTTTAAAATCTTCGGTTTCGCAGCAAGCACCAAACTGATCGTACTCAAACCGGAAACCATCGTTGCCCGGCTCAAAGTATTTGTTCACGCAGTCGATAACTCGCGAAATGGCAAAAGGTGATTTGCTCATTATCTTTTTCAGTAATTCAATTGTTTTGGGCAATAAATCATCTGAAGAAGTAACATAATTTACCAAGCCTAATTGTAAGGCTTCCTGTGCGCCAATCATGTCGGCAGTCATCAGCAGTTCCATTGCTTTGCCTTTGCCTATAAGTTGTATCAAGCGCTGTGTTCCGCCATAGCCTGGGATTAAACCAAGGTTTACTTCGGGCTGACCAAATTTTGCATTTTCAGAAGCTAACCGGAAATGACAAGCCATTGCCAACTCACAGCCACCGCCCAATGCAAAACCGTTTACAGCTGCCACAATTGGTTTAGGGCTATTCTCAATCTGGAAAAAAATATTTTGCCCCACCTTTGCAAGGTTGCTACCCGATGTTTTATCCATTCCCTGAAACCCGCTGATGTCGGCTCCCGCCACAAATGCTTTATTTCCCGAGCCGGTGATGATTGCAGCTTTAACCGAATCGCCTTTCACCAAGTCATGTATTACATCCTGAATTTCGCTTAGTGTTTGTCCGTTCAGTGCATTCAGTTTGTCGGGTCGGTTGATGGTGATGATTAAAATTCCTTCTCTGTTTTCGGTAAGTATGTTTTGGTATGCCATGTTTTGGTATAAGTGTTTTTATTAATGGTGGTCAACCCTTTTCAGGTGAATATCTTTAGGTGCTGCAATAATAAGCGGAGCTTTTTCTACCAGCACCGAACTGGTGTCGAGCCCGAATGCCTTTTCTTCACTCATGCTCAATTCTTTCAATACAAAATAAATGTCAAGAACTATTTTGGTATAAAAGGGAATTTCATTGTCATACGAAAGGAATTTTTCAATCACCACAAACTTAAAATCACCAATCACATTGTTTTTATTCAATGATTCATAGCGGCTGGTTATATCCACTTCGTGATTCTTCACCAAATCTCTTACCACCTGACGAAACATCAGGTTAAGCCTTGGCTCTACCCGGAAACCGATAATAAAATCTACACGAATGGCATCATTCTGAACCATCTGTTTTACCGAATATTCCATGCGATAGGGTTCATCAATTACATCCACATGCACAAACCAATAAATGTCTGCCCGCTTAGGTTGTTTCTGCAAAATGGAATACATCACTTTTGATTCGATTTCACTTTTGCGATCGGCACTGGTAAGATAAACCAGATGTGTGGCAAATTTTGGAACACTTAAATCATTACTCAGGTCTTTCAGCAATGTAAAATACTGGTCAATCTTCACAAACTCAACATAGCGGTTTTTAATTTTTCTGGCCTGATACCAGGTAAACATTACTGCCACTAATAAAGAAGCGATCAACAATGTTACCCAACCGCCATGCTCAAACTTGCGCAGGTTGGCAACCAGAAAAGCTACCTCAACAATAACAAACACTGAAATGATAAGCGTTCGGGGTATAACATGTAAATGGCGAAGACGCATATAAAATGCAAGCAATGTGGTAGTCATTAGCATAGTCATCACAATTGCTAAACCATAAGCAGCCTCCATGTTTGCTGATTCTTTAAAGTAAAGAACAATACCTATACAGCCTGCCAGCAATAACCAGTTTACCGAAGGAATATAAAGCTGCCCACGCAAATCGGTAGGGAATTTCACCTTCACTTTAGGCCAGAAGTTAAGACGGATGGCCTCGTTAATCAATGTAAACGACCCGCTTATTAATGCCTGACTGGCAACAATTGCAGCTCCGGTTGACACAACAATTCCGGTTATTAGAAACCATTGCGGCATAATGGCAAAGAAAGGATTGGTTCCATCCAGCAAAGCACCTTCGTGTGAAAGCAACCATGCACCCTGCCCGAAATAATTAAGTAGCAGAGCAATTTTTACAAATGTCCAGGTAATGCGAATATTTTCTCTTCCGCAATGTCCCAAATCTGAATAAAGGGCTTCGGCTCCTGTAGTGCAAAGAAAAACAGCACCTAAAATCCAGAACCCTTCGGGGCGGTTTACCAATAGGTTGTAGCCATAATAAGGGTTCAGCGCTTTTAATACAGCTGGACTTCCTATCAACTGACTTAAACCTAAAACAGCCAGCATTGAAAACCAAATCAACATTACTGGTCCGAAAAACTTGCCTACAAAGCCCGTTCCGAACTGCTGTATAAAGAACAATAGTGAGAGAATAAAAATAACAATAGGTATGGTAGGAATATCTGCATTCAATACACGCAAACCTTCTACAGCAGAAGCAACCGAAATGGGAGGGGTAATAATACCATCGGCAAGCAAAGTGCTGCCACCCAGTATAGCGGGAATATATAACCACTTTGTCTTCATTCTGCGCACTAAAGCAAAGAGTGAAAAAATTCCACCCTCACCTTTGTTATCGGCACGCAGTGTTATAATAACATATTTAAGAGTGGTTTGAAGCGTTAGTGTCCAGAAAATACACGATAATCCGCCCAATACTAAATCAGGCGCAATCGGGCTTTTATCAATAATTGCTTTGAATACGTACAGCGGAGAAGTTCCGATGTCGCCAAAAATAATCCCAAGCGTAACGATTAGTCCGCCTGCGGTAACAGCCTGATGCCGTCTTAATGACATGAATGGAAGTTTGAAGAGCGGTGCAAAAGTATGTAATTAAGAAACCGCATCAACAAGATTTTTATTTTTATATCGCCTGATGTAATAAATGGAAATAGAAATAGCTCCGATAACAAAACCGATTGCAGAAAAGTTCTTGTAATGCAGGTAGTCAAAAAACTCACAACACATCCAGAATGCGTTGGCACAGATCCATGCAAGAATAGCAAGGTTTACAAAAAACTCATCTTCACCTTTTGTTCGCCAGGTGAGCAATGCAGCAACAAATATGGTAGGCATAATCATGATAACACCCAGCGTTTTCCATTCCATCATCCAGCATGAATCTTTAAGAAGCCATAATGGAATATGAATATTTTCAAATTGACGGTTTGTGTTTTTCATTTCTAAAATTTTTGCACGAAGATAAACAGGGTTTGATTTCAATGTAATTATTACCTTCGCAGCATTAACCTTTAACCAATAAACTAAAAAACATGAAAAAACATTTACACGTGTCAGTCTTATTATTGATGCTGACAACTGCATTCTACTCTTTCGGGCAACAACGTTACCTGGATGAAGTTTTTACCGAAGTTCAGGTTACACCTGATGTAAAGTACGGTGCCAACTATTCAACATTATCAGGATCGCCTACGCTTACCGACCTGAAAATGGATATTTACGAACCGGCTAACGATAACGTTAACAGTTGCAGACCGGTTGTAATTTTCTTACACACCGGAAGTTTTTTACCTCCTCCTGTAAACGGTCAATGTACCGGAACACGCAAAGACAGCGCAGTAGTTGAAATCTGCACTGAGTTTGCAAAAAGAGGATATGTTGCAGCGGCTGTTTCTTACCGTCAGGGATGGAACGCTGTGAGCAGCGACCAAGACACACGCACCAGCACCTTGTTGCAAGCAGTTTACCGCGCACTTATTGATGCAAAAACAGCAGTGCGTTATTTCCGCAACGATGCTAATACAAATGGCTACTGGAATACTGACCCTGACAAAATTATTGTTGGAGGATTAGGTTCAGGAGGTTATGTTGCTTTGGCTTACGGTGCATTGAACAAACCTCATGAAATTTATCTGGATAAATTCCAGAATGCAAATACAGGCGACCCATATGTTGATACCTTGATTTACGGAAACTATGATGGTTTTGGCGGAACAGTGCCAAATAACGTTGATAACTACCCGGGTTTAAGCTCTGAAGTGCAAATGATATTTAACATGGGTGGTGCTTTAGGAGATTCATCATGGATGGAAGCTGGAGAAGCTCCAGTTATTGGTATTCACGTACCAAGCGATCCATTTGCTCCTTATGGTTACGGACAGGTTATTGTGCCTACTACTGGAGATTTTGTGGTAGATGTAAGCGGTTCTTATGACGCTGTGCGCAGAGCAAACATGCTTGGCAACAACGATGTTTTTGTGAATGCAAACTACAATGATGTTTATACACAACGTGCTAATCAGGTAAATGATGGATTTGAAGGTTTGTTTCCTCTTGTTGTAAGTGGACAACAAGCCGCTCCATGGGATTGGTGGGATACAACCTGTGTTCGTCATGCTAACGGATTATTGAGCAACCCTGATATGAGCTCTACAAAAGGAAGAACATACATTGACAGCATTATGGGTTATATTTCTCCACGTGCGTTCACTGTGCTTTCGCCAATTGGTACTTGCAACTACACAGCAGTTCAGGAAGAAAGCATTCAGGATGTAACTGTTTTCCCTAACCCTGCTGACGGAACATTCACTATCAGCGGTGCGGTTACCGGAAATAATATCCAAAACATAAGAATGGTTGACGTTGCAGGACGCACCATTTTTGCTTACTCAAAACTAAACCTGAACAAAGTTAATATTGACGGTACTAAATATGCTCCCGGTATTTATATAGTGAACATTGATTTTGAAAAAGGTTCGGCTTCTACTAAAGTGGTGATCAAGTAAACTTACACGTATTGCCAAAAGAAAAGCCACGCAACAATTGCGTGGCTTTTCTTTTGGGTAAGGTTTCTATACATAAGCTACGCACTTCTTCAACTAATAAATCAATATTGCTTCTGTAAGGGGTAGAGTATTTTTATTGTTTTTGATGAAACCAAAAATAAAGAGGCTGAAAAAAATTGTTTAAGTTTGGGGATGCAGAAAATTGTTGTTGTTCTTTTTGTCATGCTGAACTTGGTTCAGCAGCTGGTATTGGCGCAGGATATTATGACAATAGGACAAGTATTTGATTACAGTGCTGGAGATGTTTTTGAATATACAAGACATGGCGGCAACCCTCCTCCCAATGCAACCCGAATAACAATTACAGAAAAATACTTTATAAACGATACTGTGTTTTATGCCAGATTTAATCAAAGTTATAACTCGTATGTTGTTTGGAATCCTGACCCACATCTTGAATACAGCTTTTATTCCTCTTACGATACTATTAGTTATACCAATTTAGATTCGCTCATACTTTTTTATGACGCTTTATTTCAGGAAGACACAACCATCTATTTTTCTGACCAATACTGCGGAATATTGATTAATGCTCATTTAGGTGAGATTGGAGGTCCATTTGAACCTCACTTGCAAGATACAGAATATGGAAAAGGATTAGGAGTCGTTAATCTATATGAAGCATGGGCAGATAATAGTTATGAGCCGTATGGATTTTATATGACTTATTACAAGAAAGGAGATGTAGAATGTGGAACTATTGACCCATTAGTTACATCCATAATAGATTTACAAAAATCAACCATCAACTTCACCATCTTCCCCAACCCCGCCAACACCCAACTTAGTATTCTCCAGACAGCTATCGGGACAGTAGTGGGCAGTAAGCAATCCGGCATAACCATCTACGATGCACAAGGGCAGCTTGTCCAGCAATTGTCTCTCGATATCTATCGGGATGTCAATTATCAATTATCCATAGACATCAGCCAATACACCCCCGGTCTTTATTACCTGCACCTGCAAAGCAATGAGGGCACAGCGGTAAAGAAATTTGAAGTAATACGTTGATGATACAGCCCCACTTCCCCGTCCGCTATGGCAGTAACTACAAAGTAGTGATGGCAATAGTTTTGCCCTGTCTGCTGATATGGCCTTTTATTGAAGCAATGCAATTAATACCACCCTTGGAGGAGTGGCAATTATGGCTTGCCATCTTTGTTTTTCTCGGCATCATCATTGCGTTTAGTATTTGGTTGGCTATGCGCGTTTATCCGTCTGCAACATTAAGTGTCAGCAACAATCAGGTCAGCCTTAAGTTTGATGCAAACAATTTTCTTTCGCCAACCGATTTTTCCTTCCCCATTTCCGACATCACCGCCTTTACCCGTGGCGAGTTGGGGGGTGATGAATACTTTGTAATAACTACCCAAAACCCCAGACGCAAATTCCAGCTCTCAGCATCAACATACAGCGTTGAAGATATGCTACTCTTTAACGAAGCAATGGTACTGATAAGCGAAAAGGTGAGGGGAGTATAACACAGCAACTCTGCATGTCATCACAACCGCTCTTCAAAACTTAACCACCCACCGAATATCCTGTTACTCCAAAACAGAAATTCCTACATTTGCTCCTCTTTTCAATTTCTGAATGAATATAAAACGACTCATTGTTCTGGCAGTAATACTCTCGTTCATTGCTGCTATGTCCGTCTTCAGCCCCGGACAAAACGCAGTAAAAGCATCCTTTCATACCGAAGAAGAACTTGCCGCCTTTCGCGACCACAGCCGCGCACCTATAGGCGAGGGCGATTACTTCCTCAACTCCTTCCGTTGCAGCGGATGCCACGGCAAAGACTCGGCAGGCAATGCCAACATCAATGAAGCAGGCGATGATGTAAACCTCTATGATCATTGGCAACCTACCATGATGGCAAACTCAGCTCGCGACCCGTTATGGCGTGCAAAGGTTAGCCACGAAATAACTACCAACCCTGCACACTCAAGTGAGTTGCAGGATAAATGCACCAGCTGCCATGCACCTATGGGTCGCTACACCAAATTCTTTCATGGCGGAGGACACTACGCCATGGACGAGATTGATGGCGACAGCCTTGCTTTTGATGGTGTATCCTGCGCAGGCTGCCACACCATCGGCCCCGATGGTTTAGGTGCTATGTTCTCAGGAAACATTCCTTATGATACCACCCGCAAAGCCTACGGACCTTTTCCTTTACCCGAAACAGGGCCTATGCAATTGTATGAAGGATATACGCCCACCTTCAGCCTGCACATGGATGAAGCAAGAATGTGTTCACCTTGCCACACGCTTTATACCAACACTGCCGACCTTAGCGGAAACCTAACAGGAGCATCTTTTCCCGAGCAGGCTACTTATCACGAGTACCTTAATTCATCGTTTCCGGCAAACAGCATTACCTGCCAGAAATGCCACATGCCCCGTATTGAAGATCCTATTATTATAGCCAACGGACAAACCGGTTTAACCCCGCGCACTCCTTTTAATCAGCACACCTTTCAGGGTGCGAATTATTTTATGCTAGGTTTAATGAAAGAAAATAAAAACGCATTGGGCATTACCGTTGACGATTGGAAATATGACTCAACTCTTGCAGCCACTTCGCGCTCCTTAAAACAACAATCGGTTGACCTCGATATATTCTTAGACAGTGTTACACTAGATACCGCTTTCTTTACCGTAAAGCTGAAAAACAAAGCAGGACATAAGTTTCCTTCGGGCTATCCTTCGCGCAGAGCAGTGGTGCAGTTTGTGGCGCTCAACGCAAACAACGATACCGTTTTCAAATCAGGAATATTTGGCAGTGATTTCAGAGTAAACAATGAAACTGTCAATTATGAACCGCATTACAATATTATTAAGCAGAACGGAAAGTCACAGATCTATGAAATGGTGATGGGCGATGTGAACAACAACTACACATCAACGCTGGAACGCGGAGCAGTAATGCTGAAAGACAACCGTATTCCTCCCGATGGTTTCACTACTTCATCATCGGTTTATGATACCGTTGCAGTAGTTGGAGTAGGAGCAGGCGATACCGATTTCAACCTTGAAAATTCAGCTGAAGGCAGCGGAACAGATTATGTACATTACCATGTTCCCGTTTCAGGCATTACCGGAACACTTTCGGCTAAAGCAAAGCTCTATTATCAATCGGTAGCACCTAAATTTCTTGACGAGATGTTTGCACTCAGCACCGCACCCATCAATACGTTCCGCGATATGTATGACAATGCAGACAAGCAACCTTTTCTGATGCAGAAAGACAGCGTGCAAAACGTACAACTGATAACCGGAATACAGGAACAGGCAAATGAATTCATCGTTTATCCTTCTCTTACTGCTGACGGAAGAATTTCAATTAGCTCACCTTTTGACATTAAAACCATCACCGTTTACAACGCAGAAGGCAAGCTGGTACTCACGCAAAACAGCAATGCACGTCAGGCAAGAATAACCTTACCTGAAACATCGGGCATCTATTTTATAGAGGTTCAAACCTCCAATAAATCTTTTCACCGAAAAGTGTTGCGCCAGTAATTTATTTCTTCTACTTTACCGCCCTATTAGCCTGATAGTCAATTAAAATCTAATTAATAAATTTTATGAAAAACTTTACTCTTAAACGTGCAGTTGCGATGTGTTGCATTACCCTTGTTGGCATCAGCACATCGTTTGCACAACTGTCTTTCACCAATTCTAACAGCAGATTGGAGACAGTTACACACAGCGGTTGTGTTGTAACCGTAACCGATGTAAACTTTGACGGATTAGATGACTTGGTTAGAATGGATGACGGGCATCTTGTTAATGTTGATATACAGGAACGCGATGGCAACTTCACCAATTATTATATCACCGATAACGGAGGAGGCAGTTCATGGGGAATGGCTGTTGCCGATATTGATCAAAACGGTTACAAAGACATTGTAGCAGATGGTAACGGGGGCATTAACGTAATCAAGCTCTTCTGGAACGGAACTACGTTTACTTATACCACCACAACACTTGCAAACTCAGGTTTCTTTTTACAGAACATAACTATCTGCGATGTAAACAATGATGGATGGGTTGATGTCTTTTGCTGCGATGATAACGATGCAAGCACCTTGTATTTAAACAACGGTTCGGGTTCATTAGCACCATCAAACATCATCAACTTTGCACTGAACCCCGGTATAGATTACAATGGCGACCCTGCTGATTCAGGTAACTACGGCAGCGTTTGGACTGACTTTGATGGCGATAACGACCTTGACCTTTTTGTAGCACACTGCCGCCAAAGCTCTTCAAGCGTTAATGACCTGCGCAGAAAAGACCGCCTGTTTGTTAATGATAGCAACAACAATTATACAGAGCAAAGCACCGCCTACGGAATTGAATTACCCGGAGCATACCATCAAACATGGACTGCAACCTTTGGCGATATTGATAACGATGGTGACTTTGACCTTTCTTTTATTAACCACGATATAGCCAGCCAGATCTTTGAAAATGACGGAACAGGATTTTACACCGATATTACAACAGGGGCAGGCTTTTCAACTCCCGATATGTCCATCGAATCAGTAATGGAAGATTTTGACAACGATGGATACATTGATATTTTAATTGCAGGTACCGAATGGAAATTTTTTAAGAACGATGGCGATAATACCTTTACTGAACAAAGCAACCTGTTTGCTTATGACGGAATGTCTTCGTTTGCAATAGGCGATTTGAACCACGATGGTTTTATTGATGTGTTTGCTTCTTACGGTGATATTTATGTTTCACCAACAAACGTTGATGATGTGCTTTACCTGAATGATAAAAACCAAAACCACTTCATCACCTTTGACCTGGAAGGAACAACCAGTAATCATGGAGCAATTGGTGCAAAGGTTTATGTTTACGGTGATTTTGGAGTGCAGGTGCGCGAGGTGCGTGCAGGTGAAAGCTACGGAACTATCAACTCGTCACAACTGCATTTTGGATTGGGACAAAACACAACAATTGATTCAGCCAACGTTTGGTTTCCTTCAGGTGAAACACTTCATTTTGATGAATTAGATGCTGATCAGTTTGTAACGGTACTGGAAGGTAGCTGCGCAATTTCAGGAAACATTATTCCCGGTCCGCACATTATCTGCACAGGTCAATCATCAACCTTAACAGCAGTTGGCGGTTATACATCTTACCTATGGAACACAGGCGAAACCACACAATCGGTTACGGCAAATTCTTCAGGTTCTTATTATGTTGAAGTTTCAGATGGAACATGCAACAACATCTCTCCTTTAATTGATGTAGAAGTTAGCCCTGACGAAACACCTTCTGTTTCAGCAGCAGGTGAGCTTGTTTTCTGCGAAGGCGGTTCGGTTACTTTAGACGGTATCTCTTCTTCTGCAACGGCTTACCTTTGGTCACCGGGCGGTGCAACCACACAATCCTTTGATGCAACCACATCAGGTAATTATACACTTACCATACAAGGCGTTTGCGGCTCATTCACTTCATCAGCTATTACAGTCAACGTACTTCCGGCTGATGCGCCAACAGCAAATGATGTTACACTGAGCTTTCCGGCTTCAACAACATTAACTGCAACGGGTACTAATCCGCAGTGGTATGACCAATCAACAGGCGGTACATTATTAGGAACAGGAAACTCATACACTACTCCTGTTCTGAACAGCGAAACAACTTATTATGTTGAAGACATTACGGTTTATCCAGGTGGAACACAATACACAGGAATTACCAACCACTCAGGAAACACCTTTAGCGGAAACACCACCAACGGAAACCTGATTTTTGATGTACTGGAAAACTGCACACTTAACTCAGTAAAAGTTTATACCGATGTTGCCGGAACAAGAGAAATACAATTGAAAAACTCAGGCGGAACGGTTATCGCCAACCTTTCGGTAAACATTCCTGTTGGAGAATCACGGGTAAATTTAAACTTTGCTTTAACTCCCGGTTTCAGCTATGAGCTTACAACCAATGCAACGGTGAATAATACCAGCTTCGGTTACGATGCACCACGCTTGCAGCGCAACAGCAGCGGTGTAGCTTATCCTTATACTGTTACCGATGTTATTTCCATCACCGGTTCTAACCAAGGCTCACAGTATTACTACTATTTCTACGATTGGGAAGTTGAGCTTGCTTCTACAGAATGTGTGAGTGAACGTGTACCTGTTGTAGTTGATATTGCAACGGGTATAAACGATAATTCAGTTTCGCAAATCAGCCTTTATCCAAACCCTGCAAAAGACAAAGTGTTTGTAAGCCTTAATAATCAGGCTTACGCTAAAGTGTTTGTAAACGTAATGGATTTGGAAGGTAGAACAGTGGCGCAACAAGCATTCAACAATACCACAGCATCACAAAACCTTGAAGTAGGTTTAAACAGCCTTGCCAAAGGTGTTTACATGGTTAAGGTAGTTGCTGACGGAACGGAAAATGTTTACAAAGTGGCGGTGAAATAACCCGAACTAAAATAGTTTTTTTTATTTAAAACATAATCCTGTACATCGCAGTTGGAAAAATTCCAAACTGATAACTGGTTGTTATTTCTTGTTTCCGCGTATCATAGTCTTTGCGGAAAATGTTTTTGCGATTTAGTATGTTCTGCAAATCAATAAAACATTCGTGCGTTACTTTTTTGCCGTTTGACTTGAACGAGATTTTAAAATCTAAACGGAAATAATCTTTCAGTTTGTTTTCAAATGCCTGTTCATATATGTAAACGGCATTGCCTGTTGCAATGGATGAATCTAAGTTTACAGGAATGTAGCGTTTGCCGCCTGCAAAGGTAACTTTGGCATCAAAGCCAACGGTTTTGTTTTGTTTCTTTTTACTCACGTTAAACTCTTTTCCGCTTAAAAAATTTACCGTGTAATTTCCGTTGAAGGCGGTGTTGCGCAATACACCATCACTTCCTTTGTATTTTGATTCATAAACTGAAGTGGTGAATAATGAATACCATCCTTTGGCATAAAATTTTTCTGCTGTGAATTCCAACCCGTAGTTGTAGCCAGTTCCTTTATTTACCAAGCTGTCAGTATCGGGCGTGTCAAAGTTAGCACCTGTATTCACCAATGAATAATAGGATGAGCGCTGCTCTACAGGCAGTTTGTTTAAGTATTGAAAATACGTTTCAAACTTGAAGCGCATATTTTTCAACGCAGTGTTATCATACGCTAAAACCACTTGCTTACTTTGCGACAGACTCATGTTTTTGTTGGTTTGTGCAGATGTCCCGTCACTATAATCTGTTTCAACAAAGTAGGCTTGCAGCATTTGTATCTGACTGTGGAAGCCTGCGCCAAAGCTCAATGCATTTCCTTTTCCCATATCCCATTTCAAACCCATTCTTGGTTCAACTGCGTAGCTGTTATTGAGAAAAAACTGTTGGTAGTGAACTCCGGTTGTTAGCGAAAGATTATCCGTAAAGCGATGTTGCCATTGCATATATGCTTGCAGCAAAAACGAATTACCGTTGAAGTTGCGCAGCGTAATAAAATGTGTTCCGTCAATCAAGGTGCTGTCAGTAAAATCAAAACCGTAACGGTCAACAATTACTCCTGTCTTTACCGTATTCTTTGCGTTGAATTTTTTATTGATACTGTAATTTACGGTGAGTTTGTGTTGCGAAGAACGGTTGCGGTAAGAGGGGATAGGAGAGCCGTCAACCGTACTGAGTGAATCATCTTTAATATTATTGCGTGTTCCCGACATGGCAATAATCAGTTTTGAAAAAACCTTTTCACTGAAGAAAAATGTATGCGAAAAACCAACCGTTCCCATATCAGAACCAAAGTAATTGTCTGATCCGCCTGAAGCGTATGTATCATTCTTCTTTCCTTTGCTTTCAAGCAACTCAATGTAGCTTGTTCCTCCAACTCCAAAGAAAGAAAAGACACCTGCCTTCTTGGTTGGAAAATGGAATTTGAAAGAAACATCTTGGTATAAAGGAAGCGCACCACCCGAACCAAAATCAACACCAAACAACGCAACCAAGGCAAGAACAGAATAGCGGTAATTAACCAGATAACTTGCTTTGTACTTTTTAGAAAACGGCCCTTCAAGTCCAACTTCAATTCCGTTGAAACCAACCTGCGCCATGTATTCGCGCTTCTCGTTATTACCATGCCGCATACGCAAATCAAACACGCCCGACATGGCATTGCCATATTCGGCAGGAAAAGCCCCAGTAAAAAAATCGGAGCGATCAAGAACGTTATTATTCAGAATATTTATCGGTCCGCCTGTGGAGCCAAGATTGCCAAAGTGGCTTGGATTAGGAATGTCCACACCATCCAGACGATAAAGCAAACCAATAGGTGAGTTTCCGCGAATGATAATATCATTGCGCGCATCATCGGCTTCGGTAACGCCTGCAAAGTTGGCAGCCATGCGAGCAGGATCATTACGCGAACCGGCATATTTACGGGTGTCTTCTACTGTGAATGAGCGCGCACTTACCGTTGCCATTTCGTTCAGCGTTTGAGATTTATCGCGCTCACCGCTGATGACCACTTCTTTTCCCATCACTACACTTTCTTCCAGTTCAATATCAATCAAAGTTTCTTTACCCGTGTTCACAATCACAGGAATAACAGTTTCCTTGTAACCGAGGTAAGAAATTTTAAGCTGCCTTCTTCCTACAGGAACACCTGCTATTTTAAAAACACCTTGTTCATCCGTAGCAGTTCCCAACAGTTTTACAGAATCTAAAACCACAACACTTGCGCCCGGCAGAGGCGACTGTGATTGTTTATCCACTACTTTGCCGCGAATGGTTTGCAGGTAGTCTTGGGCAGAAACTCCTTTAAAACAAAGAATAAGAAGTAAGATAACAAAACTGCGCATGAGGCTGCAAATGTAATTTCTTACCGAACTAATCAGAAGCGTTTTAAAATTCATCTGCAATCAGTATGTTTGCAACAAACAATTTTGATTTAGTGCGCAAACCATTTTTACACAACACTTCTTTGTTCAGCAGAATTTTATTCCTGCTGCTAAGTCTTAATACTTCATTCTTAATACAAAATACTTCCGCTCAGGAAGGCAGTTCTTTCATTACCAATTTTAATCTCAGCGAAACAGTTTACAGCAACCAGAATTGGTCTATTGTTCAGGACAAAGATGAGGTAATGCTCTTTGCCAATCGCAGAGGTGTTCTTACGTATGATGGTGCTTACTGGAAGGAGATAAGTTTGCCCGACATTATTTTTACCATGGCTCCCGATCCCCAGAAAAGCAGGATTTATGCAGGATGCAGAAATGGGTTCGGCTACCTCAGCAAAGATGAAAAAGGAATCTATAACTACACGGAGCTTTCTGCAACGCTTAAAAACACGTCAGAAATTTCAAAACTTGAACTTACTTCTGATGCAGTTTATTTTTACAATAATGAAAGCATCAGTCGTTGTTTGCTCAGTAATCTCAGCAATACAAGACAATGGTCAACAACTTCAACAAATCCGTTTGCAGGGACTATAAAATTCAAAGATAAAATTTATGTAGTTGTTTCAGGAAAAGGGTTGCACGTTATTGAAAACGACAGTTTACAGGCATTGAAAACAATTGCTTCCGTACCTGATGAAATTTTATTCAGCGCAAATTTTGATGAAAACCGCGTAATGGTGGGTACAGGAAATGATGAACTTTTTCTGTTTGACGGCAAATCATTTACTAAGTTTTTATTTGAAGGGCAGAAACATATTGCCGAAAACATTCTTGCTAACGGAGTTGAATTGAATGAAAACGAAATTGCTATTTCAACGGTAACAGGCGGTTGTTTGATTATTGATAAGAAAACAGGTGCAACATCGCAATCCATAAACTACCGTACAGGGTTACCTGATGATGAATTGTATGCAATAGGAAAAGACCGCAGCAATGGACTGTGGCTTTCGCATGAATATGGATTGAGTCGCATTGACAATAATCTTCCGGTACGCAATTACAGTTCATACCCGGGATTGGAAGGTAATCTGAATTCTGTGGCTACAAGTGGAACAACATTGTACGTGGCCACTAGTCAAGGTGTTTATTTTCTTACCAAAACTTTTGATAATCAGGAAGTGCAAAAACTGATTCAACTGCAGGACAAAGAAAAGATTGAACGCATTAAAATGGATGATAAGAAAACAAGTTCACAAACAGATTTTCAATCGTTATTTGATACGCCAATTTCAAGTGAAACAGCTTCTGAAAAATCAGTAAAAGAAGAGAAGAAGGAACAACGCGAAGAGAAGAAGAAAAAGAATAAAGAGAAGTGGAATAATTTATTTGGCTCAAAGAAAAAGGATAAGAAAACCGGAAAGAATGAAGAAATAGAAACTGTTGAAGAAGAAGTTCCTCAACCGGAAGAAGAAACTAAAACAGAACCTGTAGTTCAGCCCGAGAAAAAACTTCCCGAAAAAAAGCAATATCCTGTTGTTAAGCAATCAGAAGTTGCCTTGCCTCTAACAAAATTCGGAACTACCATTTTTAAAAAAGTAAACGGGCTGACGGAGAAATGTAAGCAGATGGTTGTATTCAAAGAACAGCTTTTGGTAGCAACTAACATGGGTTTGTATGTTATTAAAAACGATGTGGCAAAGATTCTGATTCCCAATCGTTATATCAATTGCATTTCTGCTTCTGCAAATGATAATCGCTTTTACATAGGTACTAACAACGGAGTGCTTTCAGTAAAATGGAATGGCAGTGATTGGGTGGTTGAAAATGGTTTTGAAAATTTCAACAACCCTGTTTATTCTATTACCGAAGAACGCGGAAAAAATTTATGGCTGGGTAGTGATGGTGTTGTTTTCAATACGGTTGTTGATGAAAATGCAAAAGCTGCGGCTACAAAAAGCTATTCGTTTGATAAAGATTATGCCGAAAAAGTAATTACCGGCAGAGTAGATGGGAAAGTGAATTTTTTTCTTGCATCAGGAATTTACGGGTATGATGCAGCAAAAGATTCGTTGGTGAATACAGATAAAAATGCTGACGGAACTGCGAAAGTTTTTAACAGACGCTATGTTTCTTCGCAGGAAGATATTACGTGGAGCTATAACAACGCAGAGAAAAAATGGAAGAGTTTTAAAAATAACCCTTCGCAAAATCTTATCTTCTCCGCTTACCTTGATTTGTTTGATGGCATTCAAAACATTTTTGTGGATGCGCAGGGCAATTTTTGGGTAATTGATGGAGAAAATTCTCTTTATAAAATTCTTCCTTCTGAAAAATTTATCGGAATGCACGATTTCAATGTATATATCCGTGGTGTTTCAGATAATCAGGAAAACGATTTTGCATTGGAGCAGTTGGTTGTGGATGCTGACAATAACATGTTATCATTTAAAATAGCAGCACCGTATTATTTAAAAACAGACGCAACAGAATATCAATATATTATTGATGGTTTGATGACTGATTGGAGTAAGTGGGATTCAAAATCTGAGATAGGGCCATTTCCTTTACCGCCCGGAAGCTATACATTAAGGGTTAGGGCGCGTAATATTCTCGGAACTATAAGTGCAGAAAAAACATTATCATTTTCTATCAATCCGCCTTTTTACAAAACTTGGTATTTCTACTTACTTTACGCATTAGTTGGAGTTGGAATGGTTTGGCTTTTCATACGTTTCCGTGAAGCAAGTTTAAAACGTGAACAGGTTATTTTAGAAGAGAAAGTAAGATTGCGTACAGCACAGCTTGCTGAGCAAAAAGAAAAAACAGAAGAACTTTTGCTGAATATCTTGCCTCATGAAACCGCAGAAGAGCTTAAATTAAAAGGGTTTGCGACTACTCGTTTCTATAATATGGCTTCGGTAATGTTTACTGATTTTAAAGATTTCACTAAAATTTCGGAGACCATGAAACCGACAGAATTGATTGAGGAACTTGACAGTTGCTTCAGACAATTTGATGATATTATTGAAAAATACAACTTGGAAAAAATTAAAACCATTGGTGATTCATACATGTGTGCAGGAGGAATTCCCAAGGCAGATGATTTTAATCCGATACGAATAACACTTGCTGCACTTGAGATTTGTGAATTCATGGAAGCAAGAAGAAAAGAGAAGAAAGTAACTGCACCGTTTGAAATCAGGATTGGGATTCACACAGGACCAATTACCGCAGGTGTGGTAGGGAAAAAGAAATTTGCTTACGATATCTGGAGTGATACCGTGAACACAGCAAGTCGAATGGAATCAAGCGGGAAGGTTGGAAAGGTGAACGTTTCAGGTACTACTTATGAGTTTATTAAAACCTATTTTGATTGTGAACACCGCGGTAAAGTAGAGGCAAAAAACAAAGGACAAATTGATATGTATTTTGTAACAGGCATAAAAGAAAGATATTCTGAAAATGGAAAAATTCCGAATGAATTATTTCTTGAATTACTTGCATCAGAAGAATCATTGCAAAAGGTCTGACAATTGAGGTATCTCAAAGCTGATTATATTTTTCCAATTTCTCAACCGCCAATTAAAAATGGTGTTGTTGCTGTTGCTGATGATGGAAGAATAATAAGTGTAAATAGTCCGCGGTCTATAGTTGATAATGTTGAAGAGTTTAAGGGAATACTTTGCCCCGGCTTCATCAATACACATTGTCATCTTGAGCTTTCGCACATGAATGGCGTAATCCCTGAAAAGACTGGACTCGCAGGATTTATCAAAATTTTTATTGCAGTACGTAAAACATTTTCTTCAGAGCAAATTCAAAGAGGAATTGAGGCAGGAGAAAATGAAATGCTTGAAAATGGCATTATGGCTGTAGGTGATATTTGCAATGTTTCAGACACTTTTCATCAAAAGGCAAAACGCAATTTAAAATATTACAATTTTATTGAAGGTTTTGACTTTTTTCCTGAGAATACTGAAGCTGAAATAAAAAGAGTGAATGGCGTTATTGAAGAGTTAATGCAAATCGATGAACGCGCTAATTACTCACTTGTTCCTCATGCACCCTATTCAGTTTCGGAGAAGTATTTTCAGACTTTTTCTAAAACATCACCCGGTAAGATCCTTTCCATTCACAATCAGGAAAGTGCAGAAGAGAACCTGATGTTCAGTGAAAAGCGTGGAAAGATTATTGAGTTTTTCAGTTCGCTTGGAATGGATTTTTCAAAATGGAAAGCGAGCGGTGTAAATTCGTTGGAGAGTTATTTGGGATTTTTACCAAAAGCAAATAACCTAATCTTGGTGCATAATACATTCACCAATTCAGATGACATAAATTTTGCAGAAGCCTACAGCAAAAACATTTATTGGGTAACCTGTCCGAATGCAAATCTTTACATTGAGAATAAGCTGCCCGATTACAATTTATTTATTGATGCAGGTGCAAAAATGACAATCGGAACCGATAGTCTTGCTTCCAATCATTCTCTTTCAATCTTGGATGAAATGAAAACTATTTCATCTCATTTTCCGGAGCTGAAATTGGAAATGCTTTTGCAATGGGCAACGCTTAATGGTGCAAAAGCATTAGGCTTTCAGGGCGAACTTGGTTCGTTTGAAACAGGTAAAAAGCCGGGAGTTCTTTTAATAGATAATGTTAACCTTGATAAGGTTTCGCTCAGTTCAGAATCTAAAGTGAAACGTTTGGTATAATTACCAGTCTTCTTTAGCCGGAAGTCCTTTATCTTCCATGCCTGTAATCATGGCATCAATGGTTTTCTCAATCTCCTGATCAATATTAGTCAGCCATTGTGCGTGTTTCTCAGCATCGGCAGGGTTAGCTGCTTTACCTTGCGGTAAATCATGATTCCATTGTTCAATTCCCTGATAGGAAGTTGCCATTTCATTTATTTTGGTGATGGTGTATTTATAACGTCCGTCTTTAAATAACAGGAATAAGCTGTATTGGATGGTAGCCACTTTTGTTTCTACTCCTTTTTTATCCTTTGCCATCAAAGGAAAACGAATAAAACCTTCTATTTCATATTTCAACGAATCATCGGTTCTTATTTTTTCTGTTGGGTTTTTAAAATAAGAGAAGAACCATTTTTTCCCACGCTTATATAATTCATGCGCTGTAGTGCCTTGTATATTCATTACAGCAGTATAGGTAATAAACTCGTTTTTATCATCCATTGGTAATTTTGGAAAAACTACAGGTTGAGATTTTTGTGCGAACATCGTTGTTGCTGCAAAGAGAGAAATGAAAAGAAAAAAAAGTTTTTTGTGCATAGTTTAAATGAATTTTATGAGTGACAAAAATAGAAATTAGATTGTTTTGCAATACCTGCAAGAAAGTAAAATCAAAAACAAAGCCAAAGAAATTAGTTCGAACCGTTTTCGGTTGATTCTTCTGTGCATTCATCAACAATGACAGGCTCAAGATCCTGACCTAAAACACCAAGACCGATGCTTTTGTAATAATTGTTGAACATGTTTACCGCAATATCATTGCGGGTGGTAGAGCTTTCAACACCTAAAACAATTGAAATAACTCTGTGGTCGCAGCGCTTTGAGGTAGCAACAATACAGGTTTTTGCATTTTTAGTATAGCCTGTTTTCAATCCGTCAATTTCGTTTTTGTAATACTTAACCAATTTGTTGCGGTTTTCATATTCCAGTTGATTATAACCGTTGTGAATAGTTTCTTTTTCACGACTGGATATTTCCACATATTCAGGATGTTTCAGTGCTTCACGGGCAAGTATCAGCAAATCTTCAGCTGTGGAATAGTTGTCTTTATTGCCTTTTTGTATTCCGGGTAAGCCATTTGAGTTCCAATAGTGTGTATTTTTCATTCCTAACTCCTGTGCTTTTTCGTTCATGCGTTGAACGAAATAATCTTCCGTTCCG
>JAGVLY010000057.1 GCA_020054035.1 Bacteroidia bacterium
CATTTTCTGCTTTGGGAATGATTTTATCCATTTTTCAGAAGTTTAGAAAGCAAAAGAATATCATCATTATCCTGTTTACGGTTCGAATATTTTTTGAGTTCAATCAGATGCTCCACGGAAACCAAATTTACTTCAAAAGAATTCAATTTACGCACCTCTCTGTTATTCCATAATTCATCAAAAGCAATAGGTACATCAACCAATACATCCAATGCCATAACACCCGCCCGGGAATTAAAAAATGAATAAGCAATCATGTTTTTTTCACGAATCATTTTTTCACGCTCCACTTTATCAACCATTATTTTCAGTGAAATAGGAATAGCTGAAAAGTAGCTGAGTAGTTTCATTGCATTCTCAAACTTATTTACATTCTTGTCTTCAAAATCAAGTAGAATGTCAATATCAGCAGTCATACGCGGAATACCATAAATATTTACAGCCAAGCCGCCACAAACCAAATAGCTGATATTCTGTTTGTATAATTGTTCAAATAACAGGTTGTGTTCCATAGTGCAGACAAAAGTAAAGTATATCTACTCCACCACCACCTTCTTCACACTCCTCTTTCCACCATCTTCCATCACCACAAAATAATTTCCCGAAGGAATATTCTCAAATGAAATTTCACTTTGTGTATTTGCTGCAATTTTTTCGCTCTTCACTAATTTCCCCTGTATATCAACTACAGTAAGGTTAAACCCTTGCTGAAAACAATCGCCTGTTTTCAGCGTCAGTTTATTTTTCACCGGGTTAGGAAAAACTTCTGCATCGCACACAAAATTTGATTCAGGAATAGCTGCGGGAAGTGTTCCTGTATCGAAATAAGAGCTGTGCTGCAAGCCGGCAAGCGTTGCAATGGTTGCAACAGTGCCTTTTACAATATTGCTCATAAAGGTAAAGTTGAGAGCCCCCACCGTGTCGTTAGGCGTGTGATAATCAAGGTTGCGGAAGTTAGCACCATCGGTAAGCAATAATGCCGGAGCATCTATATCCCAGAAATTGGCATGGTCGCTTCTGCGGAAATCCGGTGCAATCAACCCGTTGTTCGGCAATCCGATTGAAATTATTTTCAGGTCGGGAACATACATGGCAGACAAGGTATCAAACGCAACTCTGAAGCCACCCGACTCAGGATCGCCTGCATTGATAAGGAAATTTCCGCGCGAACTGTCGGCAATTACTGCGGCATATTGGTTTGGAAATAACAAATTAAAACCGGTAGGAATTTGTTGCGTATTGGCCTCGTTACTGAAATAGCCAATCATTTCATAATTGGCAACACCTTCAATAATTTCCCAATCCGGAATTTGACTTTGGGTGTACATCAGGCTACCGTAAGTTCCGGCTACACCAACACTTTCTTCAAAATCAAAGCCGATAAACTTTATCGTTTTTTCAAAATTATAAGGCGCTAAAACACGCAATGCTTCCAAGAAACCAACCACCCCCGAACCATTGTCATCAGCACCGGGCGCATCACTTACGGTATCAAAATGTGCATCAACATAAAAGGTAGCAGCTTCACTTCCTAACCCAACTTTTTTCCCGATAATGTTTTGTCCCACGTAACCGGCACGGTCAAAATCCTGACGGTAAATTTCTAATCCTGCGTCAGAAAAGCGTTGTTCAATGGTGTCTTTCACATCTTCCAAATGCGTTGGATTTGCAGAGTAGTGGCGGATCTCAGAAGCCACATATTCTAAATCATTGCGTAATAACACGCTGTCCACTTGGTCAACAATATCCTGTATGTTTGGAATTTGCTTATCGTCAGCCACCAAGCGGATGGAATAATTAAGCAATGTACTTACGGTATCATAGCTCCAGATAATTTGCTTTCCTGTTCCGGGTGTTATGGGGAAACCCACATCACCGGTCACTGTGCCCGCTGAAACCACATAATTTTCACCGTTATTGGAGAGTGTGAATTTAACATCAACAGCATCGCTTTCTGTGTCGGCAAGGTCATAGGTAACTATTACCTGTCCTGTATTCCAAGGCACAACAACATTTACATTTGAAATTTGCGGAACCTGATTTTGTGCAATTGCAAGGGCAGATAAACAGAGAAGAAAAAGAGTAGATTGTAGTTTCATACTTAATTTAATTGGTAAAACGGAGAGGTAAATGTATAGAAACAAATCAAAATCATAAACTCTACCCATTCAGTAGATTTTATATTTTTGCAGCCCCGATGAAAAATATCAGTAAAACAGAACGCAATAAATTAAAAGGCCACAAAGGTCTTGCGGTGTGGCTCACCGGACTTTCGGGTGCGGGGAAATCTACCATTGCTGTTGAGTTGGAGCAACAGCTTTTTGAAAAAAAAATTCACACCTATACCTTAGACGGAGATATTTTAAGAACCGGTTTGAACAAAGATTTATCGTTCACCGAAGAAGCGCGAAAAGAAAATATCCGCAGAACTGGAGAGGTTGCAAAACTGTTTGTTGATTCGGGAACAGTTGTTATCGCTGCATTTATTTCACCATTTGCAGGCGATAGAAAAATTGCGCGCGAATTGCTGGGCGAAGAATTTGTAGAGGTATTCGTAAATTGTCCCTTGGAAGTTTGCGAGCAACGCGATGTAAAAGGCTTGTACAAAAAAGCCCGCAAAGGCGAATTGAAAAACTTTACGGGAATTGATTCTCCTTACGAGAAGCCCGAAACCCCTGAAATAACATTGAACACTCATTTGCAGAAACTACAGGAATGTGTTCAGCAAATTCTTGAAAACATTTTGCCGAAAATAGAATTGAAATGAAGTCGTATCAACTTTCACATTTAAAAGAATTAGAAGCCGAATCCATTTTTGTGATTCGCGAAGTGGCTGCACAGTTTGAAAAACCTGCGTTGCTTTTTTCAGGCGGCAAAGACAGCATTGTTTGTTTTCACTTGGCACGTAAAGCATTTTTTCCTGCCAACATTACTTTTCCGTTAGTACATGTTGATACCGGTCACAACTTTGAAGAAGCACTTGTTTACCGCGACAACCTTGCAAAAAAATATGGAGCACAATTAATCATCGGTTCAGTTCAGGAAAGCATTGACAGCGGAAGAGTAACCGAAGAAAAAGGCTACAACGCAAGTCGTAACGCTTTGCAAACGGTTACACTTTTAGACACAATTGAGAAATATAAATTCGATGCCTGCATAGGTGGAGCCCGCAGAGACGAAGAAAAAGCAAGAGCCAAAGAACGCTTCTTTTCGCACCGCGATGAGTTTGGTCAGTGGGATCCGAAAAACCAACGCCCCGAACTCTGGAATATCTTCAATGGCAAAAAACACATAGGTGAACACTTCCGTGTGTTCCCCATCAGCAACTGGACCGAAATGGATGTATGGCAATACATTTTGCACGAAAAAATTGAAATGCCTTCATTGTATTTTACCCACGAACGCGAGTGCTTTGTAAGAGACGGAGTAATTTATGCACATGCAAATGTTATCCCGCTGAAGCCAACGGAGAAAGTAGAAAAGATGCAAGTACGTTTCCGCACCATTGGCGATATCAGTTGCACAGGCGCGGTGTTATCCACCGCAAATTCGGTAGAAGAAATTGTTGCGGAAGTTGCTGCAACGCGAGTAACTGAACGTGGAAGCAGAATTGATGACAGACGCAGTGAAGCAGCAATGGAGGACCGAAAGAAATCCGGGTATTTTTAATTAAATTTGCTGCTCGAAATATAAAATATGACTACAATAACCATCACCTTGAATAATGAACGCGAAGCTAACCTCTTAATTGAAGTTGCGAAAAAACTGCTTTCAGTAAAGTCTATCAAATCAGGGAATAAAACCCTTGCTGTAAAAGGTAAACCGATGGACTTAAAAGATTTCAAGTCAATGATAAAAAAGTCTGAAAAAAGTGGATTTATCTCTGTTCAGCAATTAGAAGAAAATATTAAAAAGTGGTGAGTAAAAAAACGTTTCAGCTTTTTTGGTCGCGTGATGCAGAAGAAAATCTGAAAAATATTTATGATCACATAAAAGAAGACAGCCCAAAGAATGCAGAAAAGGTTGTAGCAGAAATTGTCACACTTTCCAAAGCACTTAATTTCTCCCCATTCCGTTATCAAGAATGTATTGAACTAACAACCAAAACAAAAATTTATCGCAAGCTTACTTACAGACCGTACAAAATAATTTATCGTGTAAAAGCAAAGAGAGTTGAGATTTTAAGTATTTTTCATTCCAGTCAAAATCCCAAAAAAATAGCACGGTTGAAAAGAGTAAAAATAAAATGACTAAAGAGTCTACTTCATATCTAAACATGGAACTTCTTCGCTTTACCACAGCAGGTTCGGTTGATGACGGAAAAAGTACATTAATTGGCAGGTTGCTTTACGACAGCAAATCAATTTTTGAAGACCAGTTAGATGCCGTAAAAGCAAGCAGTGAAAAAAAAGGTTTACAACATGTTGACCTTTCATTATTGACAGATGGACTGCGTGCCGAACGTGAACAGGGAATTACCATTGATGTGGCGTATCGCTACTTCGCAACACCCAAACGCAAATTCATTATTGCTGATACACCGGGGCATATTCAATATACCCGCAACATGATTACGGGCGCATCAACTGCCAACCTTGCACTGATTTTAATTGATGCGCGAAAGGGTGTTATTGAGCAAACCTGCCGCCACTCTTTCATTGCATCGCTGTTAAAAATCCCTCATCTGATTGTGTGTGTAAACAAAATGGATTTAGTGGATTACAGCGAAGAAGTTTACAACCGTATTGTTGCTGAATATAAAAAATTTGCAGCAACGTTAGATGTTAAGGATATTGAGTTTGTTCCTATTTCTGCGTTGCACGGTGATAATGTAGTTGACCGTTCAACCAATATGGATTGGTTCAAAGGTTCACCGCTTTTAAATACTCTGGAAAATGTGCACATCGGCAGTGACTGGAATCACGATGATGCGCGTTTTCCCGTGCAATACGTTATACGTCCGCACACAGATGAATACCACGATTACCGCGGTTATGCCGGAAGAATTGCCGGAGGAATTTTTAAACCCGGTGATGAAGTAGTTGCATTGCCTTCAGGCTTCACTTCAAAAATAAAATCCATTGCAACACTGGATGGTGCATTGGAAGAGGCGTTCGCACCTATGTCAGTTTCAATAACGTTAGAAGATGAGATAGACATCAGTCGCGGTGACATGATTGTAAAAAAGGAAAATCCGCCCGAAAGCACACAAGACGTGGATGCAATGTTATGTTGGCTCAACAATAAGCCACCACAAGCCGGAGCAAAATATTTTTTGAAACACACGAGCAATGATGCACGTGCTGTTATTAAAGAAATAAATTACAAGGTTGACATCAACACGCTCAACAAACTGGAAGAAGATAAAAGCGTGAAGATGAACGATATTTTTCATGCACGCTTGCGCACCACCAAGCCCTTGTTTAAAGATAACTACAAACGCAACCGCATCACCGGAAGTCTTATCCTTATTGACGAAGGCACCAACGAAACCGTTGCTGCCGGAATGATTCAGTAATTACAGCGCAGGGGCTTTTTTGTATTCTGCAGAAATATCACCTGTAAGCGATTTCAAAAATGCTTCCACTGAATTTAGTTCTTCAGGACTCATGCGGTAACTGAGTTGTGCAACAGCCATAATCTGAATTGCTTTTTTCAAATCAGCAACACTTCCGTCATGAAAATAAGGATGCGTTTTTTCAATGTTACGAAGTGAAGGAACTTTGAACATGTATTTATCACCTTCCTGTTTGGTAACAGCAAATCTTCCTTCGTCAATTTTCTTGCTGTCAGTAAGTGTCCAGTATTCGCGGTGAACACCAAATTTCTGCATCATGTTTCCGCCCAAAGCAACTCCGGTGTGGCAGGTGGTGCAACCGATTTTAATAAAACTGTTAAGCCCTTTTTTCTCTTCCAGCGTAAGTGCGGTATTATCACCTCCAAGGTATTTATCAAAACGCGAAGGTGTTATCAACTTGCGCTCAAACGCACCAATTGCTTTGCGCATGTTTTCATACGTAATTCCTTTTCCCGGAAATGCGTCATTAAAAAGTTTTTTGTATTCAGGAACTGATGAAAGTCGTTTTACTAAAAATGCTTCATCAGGAATTTCCATTTCAACAGGATTTAAAACCGGCATTCCCGCTTGCTCTTCCACATCTTTTGCACGGCTGTCCCAGAATTGGGTGGTGTGCAATGCCGCATTCAAAACAGTGGGCGAATTGCGGTCGCCATTTTTTCCGGCATCACCGGGTGAGGTAGGTAAATTATCTACTCCAAAAGTTTCCAGATTGTGGCACGAGTTGCAACTGATTTTTCCTTCTTTTGACAAGCGTGTATCAAAATACAAAGCATGACCGAGTTTCACTTTTGCATCCGTAATCGGATTTTCAGGATTTTCTGCAACTGTCGGTGATGTAGCAAAAACAGATAAACGAGGTTTTATCTCCGCATCAATTTTTGCTTCTTCATTTTCAGTGTTTGTCTCCTGTTTTTGTTCCGGCTGCGATGAGCAACTGTTCAATATAACAGCAGCAGAAATTGCTGCAATTATCAGGTTAAATTTTTTCATGTGGTTGTGGTTATGGGTTTGCGAATTTAAGTCAGTTTTTGAGAATGGTTTGTAACCATCGTTACAGAAAAACAATCAAAATAAATCTTTGTTCAAATTATCGGATATTTGGAAATTCTTTCCGGCATGAAATTTCTCCGCGCTTTTCTTTTAGTATTTATTGCTTATGGCAAATTGTGTGCGCAGCAAAGCTTGCTTCCCAACTCAGATTTTGAAAAATACAAAGCCTTGCCTACCGATATAGGACAAGGAAAAAATTGTCTGCAAGATTGGACAATTCCTGTTTTGGTTGGTGGAGGAGATTATTATCACACCGATTCGAAAAGCAAAAAAGCAGGAACAGTAAAAAATTATTTCGGCAAACAGAAACCCCATTCAGGGAAAGCGTATGCAGGTATTTGCATTACAAAAACCTATCGCGAATATCTTCAGACCGAGTTGATAAAACCTCTTGAGAAGGGCAAAAAATACAAAGTGGAACTCTATATCAGCTGTGGTGATGCTGCTTGGTTAGGCAACATGAAAGAACTCTGCATCATTTTTACTTCAAAGCAAACTATGATACAAAAAGATGAGACCTTGCTTATAAAACCTTCCATTATTTTCAGGAACGAACAAGGCTACAATAATGCAAGCGATTGGGAAAAATTAGAAGCAATTTATGAAGCCGATGGCAGCGAAAAATTTATGACGTTTGGTTCTTTTGTTTATCGCCAAAGAAATGAAAATGAAATAAGAACCTACAACATTGAAATTCCCGGCAAAGCAAATTACGCTCATTATTTTATTGATGATTTTACGTTAACTCCCTTGAATGAAAAAACAGTTGTTGAAGAAAATACTTCCAAAGCAGAAAATCCGAAAGTGTATGAAACAGGTAAAGCACACATTTTTAAAAACATTGTTTTTGAATCGGGTAAAGCAGATTTACTGCCTTCATCATTTAATGAATTGAATGAACTTGCAGAATACTTAAATAATAATCCAAGTGTAAAAGCGAACATAATCGGGCATACTGATAATGTAGGTAAGAAAGAAGATAACCTTGCACTTTCAAAAAGCCGTGCGCAAACCGTTTTGAATTTTCTGAAAGACAAAAACATTAGTGCCTCACGACTTTCCTTTGACGGCAAAGGCGATTCACAGCCAATTAAAACAAATGATACTGAAGAAGGCAGGCAAAATAACAGAAGGGTAGAGGTGGTGTTTTATTAATATCCGGGTACCCCGCTTTTATTCCTACTTTTGCGCACTAAACTAAAACTAAAATGAAAACACTTTTTAATATATTTATTGCATTCAGTCTTATTGTTACTGTCTCTTCTTGCGTAAGCAAAAAGAAATTTCTTGAATTACAGGCAAAGAAAGAAAGCGAGCTAAAAACCGCCAATGATTTATTGATGGATTGCGAAGATGAACGCAACCGCTATTCAACTGACCTTATTGAAGCCCGCACTTCGCTTAAATATCTAACCGAACAACTTACAGATTGCAAACAACAACGCGACAAACAGGTTACTCAGGTAGGTGATTTAACCGTTCTCTCACAATCGGCAAACCAGAACATCAATAAAACACTCGAACAATTAGAGAAAAAAGACAAATACATTCAACTGCTTCAGGCTGCAAAAACAAAAGCCGATTCAATTAACCTTGCTCTGGCAGTTAACCTAAAAGGCGTTTTAAAAGAAGGATTGGACGACAACGATGTAGAGATAAAAGTGGATAAAACAGTTGTTTTCATCAATCTGTCCGATAAAATGCTTTACGAAAGCGGAAGCGCAACACTTACCTCACGTGCAAAAGAAGTGCTGGGTAAAATTGCCGCTATTCTGGATTCAAGAAGAGAAATGGAAGTAATGGTGGAAGGTTATACCGATAATAAACCTATCAGCAACAACTGCGTTACCGACAACTGGGACTTAAGCGTAAAACGTGCAACAGCAGTAGTTCGTGTTTTGCAAAACGACTATAAAATTGACCCTAACCGTCTTATTGCAGCGGGTCGCGGTGAGTTTAATGCACTTGCCACTAACGATACCGAAGAAGGTCGCGCTACCAACCGCAGAACACGTATCATTATTCTGCCCAAACTCGACCAGTTTTATGATTTGCTGAACCCTGCGAAGGCAGCGGAGTAGATTAGTTTAAAAGCGACTGAGTATGTTGACGATTACCTATAAAACGTAAATGGGCAGGTATTTCTTTTGTCCTTTTCGTTTATGACTTCTGATTTCAACCCCGCAGGAGTGTAATGTTTATAGAAAAACAACTTCCGCAATTTATCAAACCTCTTTAGGATGTATTTATGGCAATTTGTAATCAGGATAAGCCGTAAAAAAAGAAATTAATTGTATGCCATCGTTGTATAGGTATGTTTTTACGTTTTGCAATTCTCTAAATACATCTCGGTGACAATGTCTATACTTCTGTTTATGGCAGAAAGGACAAAATGCAACCCTGCTGGGATTATAACCTTTAATAATCAAATCAAACATTTGAATTAATTCTTTTGGATTTTTTGCTTTGAGTTTACTTTGGTAGTATTCTATTTTTCCGAAAATACCATGCGAATATTCTCCATACAGATAATATCCCTATAGTATTCTGAAAGTTTGGTTAGCAAAATATGGTATTGCATAGTTCTTAATATAGTCGGTGACAAGGAGACCATTCTTACAAATAATTTGTGCGTTTGCAGGATAATCAACGCAGCAAGAAAAATCATTTTCATACACATGCCAGTCGGCATTGTGTGGGAAGGCATCCGCAGTTTCAAATAAATTGGGAAAAGAATAAGGGTAGCTGTCGCTACTCTTAATTTCTATTTGATACTTATCCCATAATTTGCCATTGGCATCAACGATAGGCAGTTCTCCTGTCAGAAATTTTTCACCGGCAGATTCTACAACGGAAAGACCAGTGTAAATGCCTGACACAATCTCAATGTCCTTTTCAAACTGCTCATTTTTCATTACTCTGCATAGGGCTTTGTAGTTGGTGGTATAATTGCGCCTAAAGCAGCAGACGAATTAGAAGTATCATCCTTGTCCTCGCCTAAAGGAAATCTATCGCCTAAATGTTTACGCCATAATTCAGTTGACTTACGGAAGTTTTTTTCCTTCAACGCACTCGTAGCATCATCAATAAACTTTGCAATGCAATCCATAAAATAATCTTTATGTGCGTAATCCTTCAACAGATTTTCGCCTTTTGGAGTAGTTGGTCGATTGCACTCAAACGACTTTTTCAACTTTGTTTGAATAGCAAGCAAAGTTTCCTTTAATGCAATGTCATCACGGTCTTTTCTGTAAACTACATTTTCAGTAAACAGAATGGAAATAATTAAACCGGTTGGCATCGGTTTACTTTCATTTTCAAAATCTTTTTTGTCGCACCATCCTTTTCCAAATCTCACCAAATCTCTAAGCTGTGGCTCTTTATCTGCTCTTTCATTGAACCATTCCGTAAATGCCTTTGGGTCACTATCAATGTAACCATCTTTTTTATGAGCCAGTTCGGGAACGCTTCCCTTCTTGTAATAAATCGGCTGGTCAATATTATGACCATCAGCAAACAAAGTTCTAACACAAGTATTTTTATCAATCGGGTCAGTATTCGTATGCCCTTTCACCGCTTCATAAATCCAGTTGTGATATGTGGTAGGTGTGGCTCTATCAGCAACACTCCTATCTCCTTCAAAATAAATTCCGTCATCTACATCGTAATACAGTTTACTTACTTCTTCCTTCCCTTCCATCACCTTTCGTGGAATAGGATTAATGATAGTGTCCATTGACATTGAACCCTGACCGCCAAACTTTGGTTGAGTTTCATCGGGCTTATTTTCCTTAAACCACTTTCTTACTTTGTTGCGGAGTTCTTTTCGTGAACCCTTCAACTTTTTTCTACGGGCATCAGTCAATCTGATTTCACCGTTATACTTTTCAAAATGTTCGTTGCAATTTGCCATAGTTATTAAATTAAAATTTGCCTTGAAGGTGATTTGAAATAAGAGTGCCTTCAATTTCACCCCTTGTTTGTATTTGGCGATTCGTAAAGTAATGCCCCATTAAACTGTTACTGCTCCCATCTTTACCTGGATGAAACCGAAGTTTGTTTGCCCCTTCGTGGCAATCCAAACCACCGTTTTGTTTTGTGCCGCTGTTCAGGTAGAACAGATAAATATCAAAGAACCCATCTTCGTCTTGCTTAATATCTTCCACCAAACTTTTTGAAGATGTTTTCTCATTTCCCCCATCACTGAAATAAGTATGCACTTTTATTTTGGAAGCCGTTTGCACTACTTCAATGAAGCAGGGCTTTTCACCATCAACGCCATTCCATTTGAATTTTACTTTGCCGTCATATCTACCAGCCATATTCGGAACAGCCATAAGCAGATTGAATACAGGCAACTTCCAAAGCACCTGATTATAGAGAAGGAAAAACATTCCAAGAATGCTCACAGTAGTTGGCACTCTGAAATGACTTCCTTTAGATAGGTATTCAACCAGTATAGGATTTATCCATTCACCCACACAATAATCAATCAAGCCCGACAGGACAATGATTGAAATAATAAGCGGAGTAATTTTGTAATATTTGAAACTCATTGTAAAAAGATTTTGAATTAATTTTTGTAAAGGGGCAGAATAAATTCTGCCCCCTGACACAATTTAACTTGCGGCTCTCATCACTATTGCTAATCCAGTTAGCAATAACAAAAAATAAACCCCAAGCGTTAGCAACTTTGCATTTTCTCCCGCTGCATCAATGCAGAGTTTGTCCATACAAAGCCGAACTTGATTATTTGGTAATGTTTTTTCCATTTATTCAAGTATTCGTTACACAATATTGTTGCAACTTCTCGATGTGCAACTTCAACGGCAAGGCTCACTTTTTGCCTTTTTTCACTGTTTCCGTAACAGTTGTTTTCGGATGCGTCTTTGCATAACTTGGGGTTACATATTTTCCCGTTATTGCACTTCTGCTAGATTTACCTTTAGCCATTTTTACCTCCTTTTTGCTTCTAACTAATTTTGGCGGTTAGTTCTGGGCAACCACTTTACCCGTTTATTAACACCGAACATCGAATTGTTTATAAAAATTCATCCTATTCTCTTGCTATCTGTTTCCTCTATTTTACATTTGCCCCCAAGAAATAAGCGCATAAGGCGCGAAGTCCACACTTTAAATTCGTCTGCTTACCGGCAACATTTTTAAATTAAGGGGCTAAATCAAAATTCGGGAAGTGTCTAGACCCCACTTCCCGTTTTTTTTCAATAGCCCCCTATACTTTTTTGATCTTCATATACATCTATATAATCTGCTTTATGCAGCTTTAATTTATTGTTCTTATTTTTCGTCAGGGTGATTTGGCTTCATTCTAAAGAATCTCTGCCCCTCATTTCCAGCCGTTTATTTTAAACTTTGCAAATATCTGAAGATAACAACCTTGAATTGGGTTCAGTTTTGAACAAAAAGAAATAGTTTTCAACTTCAAGTTTTTAATCTATTGTATTCATTTTCAAAATGTCCGTTTGCTTTACCTCCCCAACATACCCCATCCTTTTCAAATCCTTTTCATGCAATCTTTTTACTTCTGCTGCTTTTATTTTTTCTTCCTCAGTCATTTCCGGTTTAAATAATTCAGCTATTCCTTTTTCGGTATAATAAATCAGTTTGCTTCTGGTGCGGTTATACCTTTTCAGTCTGTAGTTTACTTCAGTTCCATTCTTCAAAATAAAAGTTCCGGGTATTCCTTCCTTATATTTTATTAACATGATGTATTGTTTTTTAAATTACTTTTTCACTTTCTTTGTGCCACAAAAGTAAATACAATTTTGGACGATATGGAATTTTTTTCTACTTTTATCCATATAAAGTTTTCAACAAGGAATAAATACACTTATCAACACCACCCATGAAATACTTCCCTGACAGATTGAAAAATGCTCGTAAAATGAGCGGACTGTCTCTTCAGGAATTATCAGACCGCCTCGGAAACACCTTGTCAAAACAAGCATTAAACAGACTTGAGAGCGGACAACTTAATCCTGATAGTGAGATTTTGTCCGAGCTATGCAAAGCATTAAATGTTACCCTCGATTATTTTTTTAAAGACAACTCCGTTGAGCTTGCAGATGTAGCGTTCCGCAAACTGCGCAAGCTTCCTGCAAAAGAGCAGGAGCGTGTAACAAGCAAAACTGTAGAGTTTCTCGAACGCTATTTCGAGTTGGAAAATTTGCTTGGTTTAAAAAATGGACTACCTTTCAAAAAGAAATTTAAAGTCAACATCCCTGATGATGTAGAAGTAGCAGCAAACACAATGCGTCAAGAGATTTTAAAGATCGGCACCGACCCGATTTCTAATATCAACGAGTTGCTGGAAGAAAACAACATCAAGATTTACTCTATTGAAGCCGACCCCTCTTTTTCAGGCATGTCAACTCTTATTGATAATAAAGTAGGTGTAATTGTATTTAATAATAACAAAGAAATACCACTTGTGCGCAGGCGTTTTACCGTGCTGCACGAGTTAGCGCATCTATACCTCGACCTTTCTTCTTTTCAGGATGATGAAAAACAGATTGAACGTTTATGCGACACCTTTGCGGGTGCAATGTTATTACCCGGAGAGAAAATCAAAGAATATTTTGGAGGCAAGAGAACAAAGGTTTATACCAACGAATTGAAATTGATTAAAAAAAATTACGGCATCTCATTATTGGCAATAATGTATCGTGCAAAAGCCTATAAGCTCGTTACCGATAGCTACCTCAAATTCTTTATAATAAACTACAACAGGTATTACAAAAACCAAGAAAAAGAAGGATATGATGGGAAAGAAGATACCACCCGTTTTATACAATTACTTATCCGTGCTGTAGCGCAAGAAGTAATTACCTCTACCAAAGCAGCATCCCTCAATAATCAGATACTCGGTGATTTCCGAAAACAATACCTCGATAATGCCATAAAATGAAGATCGCGGTAACGGATGCCAATATTTTTATTGACCTCATTGAAATCGAATCGCTTCAATTGCTTTTTGATTTAGGGTTAGAAATTCATACAACACTATCCGTTTACCACCAGTTGAATGATGAACAAAAAATTTTTGCAGAACCTTTTGTGCATTCAAAAAATCTTTCACTCTACCCTATAGCCTATGAAGAGTGGTTGGAGATTGAAAAAATTGATTTCCCTCCCGGACTCGACCCCGTTGATAAAACCGTTTACTATTATGCTGAAAAAGCAAAAGCAATAATTCTTTCGGGCGATAAAAAACTGAAAACATATTGTGTAAACAAAAAAATAGAAGTCCACGGCATCCTCTGGCTCTTCGATAGTTTTGTAGAAAAACAAGTAATCTCTAAACGCACGGCAGCTTCTAAACTCCAACTTCTCATTACCATTAATGACCGCCTGCCAATGGACGAGTGCATAGCACGCATACAAAAGTGGTCCGATGAATAATATCCTCTGTGAACAATCCGTTGGCGAGGTTCTTTTGTCTCCCGTAGTCTATTTCTCTACCAATTTCTCTCAAAATTTACCACTTTCCTAAACCCTCCCGTTCATCCCTAAACCCTTAGTGCCAGTTCCTCAAATCATAGTGCCAATTCCTAAATCCTCCTCCTCAAAAATAATTCCCCGCCAAACACCATTTTTTTATCTTTGCCGCCAATCAAAGGAATTAATACCAGATGAATACAATGGCAGCCATAACCACCCGCGAATTAATCGTATCCGAAGTAGCCGAAAACCTTATAGCCAGCGAGATTATAAAAATCGCTAACGAGGTAAATGAAAAGATTAAGAACGGTGAAAAAATATACAACCTCACCATCGGAGATTTCAACTCCAATATTTTCCCCATTCCCGATGGTTTGAAAGCCGAAATAGTAAAGGCATACGAAAACAACCAGACCAACTACCCCGCTGCCAACGGAATTCCTGAGTTGCGCAAAGCAGTTTCAAAATACCTGAAACGCAAAGGACATCTGGATTATACCGAAAACCAAATCCTCATTTCGGCAGGTGCACGTCCTTTGATTTATGCAACCTTCACCGCTTTATTAGATCCGGGTGATACTGTAATTTATCCTGTTCCAAGTTGGAACAACAACCATTATACTCATCTTTCTTCCTGCAAAAAAGTAGAGTTGGAAACTACTGCCGAAAACAAATTTATGCCATCGGCAGCAGATTTAAAACCACACTTAGGCGATGCTACTGTTGTTGCTCTTTGCTCACCGCTTAACCCTACGGGAACCATGCTCAGCAAAGAAGGTTTGGAACAGATTTGTGATTTAATTCTGGAAGAAAACGCAAAACGCGAAGAAGGCCGCAAACCTTTATACCTCATGTACGACCAGATTTACTGGGCATTAACCATGACAGGTAATAAGCATTACGACCCCGTTTCTCTGCGCCCCGAAATGCGCAACTACACCATTTACATTGACGGAATTTCAAAAGCATTTGCATCAACGGGAGTTCGTGTGGGTTGGGCATTTGGTCCGCAAAAAATAATTGATAAAATGCGTGCATTACTCTCACACGTGGGAGCATGGTCGCCAAAAGCAGAGCAGGTGGCAACTGCCGTTTTTCTTGAAAAAGAAAACGAAGTAGATCAATACCTGAACTGGATAAACAAAAATGTTTCTGAACGTTTAGCCGGTTTCTATAATGGATTTCAATCCTTGAAAAGCGAAGGCTTTGCAGTAGATGCAATTGCTCCGCAAGGTGCAATGTATCTCACCGTTCAGTTCTCACTACACGGTTACAAAACCGCAGACGGAAAAACACTTACAACTACACAAGATATAACTTCCTATTTATTGGATGAAGCAAAAACGGCATTAGTACCCTTCTTCGCGTTTGGTACTTCCAGCGAATCAAACTGGTATCGCCTTTCCATCGGCACCATAAAAACCGAAGACATTGAAAAGGTAATTGCACAACTGCGCGCTGCGCTTTCAAAGTTGAGCAAGTCTTGATTTAATAATTTGTAGATAAATGTTCAAAGCAACTACTTACTCAGATTTTCTCTGCGTTCTTTGCGTCTCCTCTGCGTTCTCTGCGGTTAAGTCTTTTTTCTTGCCTCATAAAAGATGAAAAACAATTACGTAGTAATCATGGCTGGTGGGGTTGGAACAAGGTTCTGGCCCATGAGCCGCACACCTCATCCAAAGCAATTTCTGGATGTATTGGGAACAGGTAAAACCCTTATTCAACAAACCTACGATCGTTTTCAAAAAGTTTGTCCGCCCGAAAATATTTATGTGGTAACCAACGAAAGCTACCGCGAACTTGTAAAGGAACAATTACCTGCATTAACTCACGAACAAATCATTTGTGAACCCAGCCGCAAGAATACAGCACCATGTGTAGCTTACGCTGCTTTCCGCCTCAGCGCTATAAACCCTGATGCCAATATGGTGGTTGCTCCTTCCGACCATCTTATTTTGAATACCGAAGGTTTTGTAAGCGTTATCAATAAAGCATTGGAAGCAACGGCAAAGCACGATGTGCTGTGTACGCTTGGTATAAAACCTTCGCGCCCTGATACCGGTTACGGTTATATCCAATTCAACGAGCAGGAATTTTTAAATGGTAGCGGTGAAGTGCGAAAAGTGAAAACCTTTACTGAGAAGCCTGACCTTGATATGGCAAAAGAATTTCTTGCCAGCGGTGATTTTTTATGGAACTCAGGAATTTTTATATGGTCGGCAAAAAGTATTCTTAGTGCTTTCCGCGATCATTCCAGCGAAATGTTTCAGGTTTTTGGCGAAGGGAAAACACTTTACGGAACTCCTGCCGAAGAAGCCTTTATTAAAAAAGCATATACCGTTTGCAAAAATATTTCCATTGACTACGCTGTGATGGAGAAAGCTAAAAACGTTTACGTGCTTGCTGCCGACATTGGTTGGAGCGACTTGGGCACATGGGGTTCACTGTATGAATATGCCGACAAAAACAAAGACGGAAATACCATCATTGGAAAGAATGTAGTGGTTTACGATACTAAGAACTGCATCGTTAATGTTCCTAAAGACAAACTGGTTGTATTGGAAGGACTGGAAGACTACATCGTAGTTGAGTCTGACGGTATACTTTTAGTTTGCCGCAAAAGCGAAGAGCAAAAAATCAAGTTGATTGTAAATGATGTTACAATCTCTAAAGGCGAAAAGTTCGTTTAGTTAGTGAACTTCTTATACTGCTCATCTACCGCTTTATCTACAGGCAGCAGAATTTTCCCGAACATAATTATTGCTTTTGCCGAGTCGGCATAGCTTTGATCTTTAAGCAGGGTTGAGTAATTTACAAACGCATCGGAAAGAGATTTTTCAATCAGTTTTGGTGCTTTGTATGTTCCTTCTTCTGCGCTCTTTTTCAGTTCGGGCATTGCATCGTTCAGGCTTTTGTAGGCTTCGCTGCCGTTGCGCATCAGGGCATCGCACACGCCTTTTACAAACAGCAATTCAAAATTATCGGGGTCTAGTTTTACCAATGGTTTGTAGTAATACGATGATGCCTTGCTGTAGTCTTTTTTGTCAACCAGGGCTTTTGCTTCTTCCAGACAAGTTTGGCGAAGTTTGTCTAAATACTCGCTGTTGTCTTTGTAGAAATTTAATTCCTTGTCGTAGCTTTTCATTTTCACGGCATACTTCAACGCATCTTTTAACGCGCTTTTGTAATACTCTTTTATTTTAGCGTCTTCCGAAAAATGGAATTCATAGTAACACATGCTGATGTAGAGGTATGGCTCAGGATTTTTTGCGTACTTCTCGCTTTCGCTGTAGGTCTCGGCTTTGTAGGCGCAGTCTTCAAATTTTCCTTTGTCGTAAAGCTCTTCGAGTTTAACTAATTCGCCACCGATTACTTGTGCTGATATATTAGAAGCAAGAAGTAAGAGACAAGATGCAAGAAGTAAAAAGTAGTTCATCATTTATTTTTTGTGAAGCGCAAAAATAGTTTTTTACTTTTATCGCACCGATGAGGACGATAGAAATAACCACAACACAGAATGTAACCATTGAATATGAACTCGCTTCGTTTCGCGATCGCTTCTTTGCGTTCTTCCTCGATTTCTGGATTCTGAATTTTTCTATACTGCTGCTTTACCTTTTCTGGATGTGGGTTTTTGGATTAGACAGTATCAACTATTTTCTGTATCTGGTTATACTTCCTGTCTACCTTTTTTATTCGCCTGCCAGTGAGATTTGGATGAACGGACAATCGTTGGGCAAAAAAGCAATTGGTATAAAAGTGGCGAAACTCAACGGCAAGCAACCGGTGATAAGTGATTATTTAATTCGCTGGGCTTTCAGGTTGGTTGATATCTGGTTTTCGTCAGGCACAATTGCTGCGGTGTTGGTTAACTCTACTGTGCGCGGACAACGGTTGGGCGATATGCTGGCGCACACCACGGTTATTAAAACACGCTCATCATTAAGCATTGGAATTGCAGATGTACTGCGCATCAACACACGTGAAAATTATGAACCTAAATATCCGCAGGTGCGTGGATTGAGCGAGAGCGATATGCTGCTGATAAAATCTGTGATAGAGCGCACTAAGAAATACAATAATGATGCACACAAAGAAGCATTAGATATGCTGATACAAAAACTGAAAGCTGTTTTAGATATTGCCGAAACACCAAAAGACAAAATTGGTTTTTTGAAAACGCTGCTGAATGATTACATTGTTTTAACACGATAAGTTAACCACAGAGGCACTGAGCCACAGAGTTATTATTTTTCTCTGTGCCTCCGTGTCTCTGTGGTGATAAAAAAATGAAAATCCTTTTCAAAATCATTCAACCCCTCTACTCCTTTTGGAGCTATTTGATTTTTTTTCTGTTTGTTGCGGTGAGTATTTTTATTGCACCGCTCATTATTGTTGCGGGTGGTAAAAATTATATTCGTCCGCTGATGAGGTATTATCGCTTTTGGAGTGATATATGGTTTGCGCTCAGTTTTATGAAACAGGATTTTACGGGCTACGAGCATATTGATACCAACAGGGCGTATGTAATTGCAGGAACACACTCTTCAACGCTGGATTTGTTTGCCTGCGGCTCCTCCATAAAAATGGCGTATAAAACCTTGGCAAAGGTGGAGACCGCAAAAATTCCAGTTGTAGGTTACCTGTTTCGTGTGGCTTGTTTGTTTGTTGACCGCAGCAGCCCTGAAAGCCGCAAGGCAAGCATTGATAATATGATAAAGGAATTGCGTGAGGGAACTTCCATTCTTATTATGCCTGAAGGTACACGCAACCGCACGGGCAAGCCGCTGAAAGAATTTCATGACGGAGCTTTCCGCATTGCCATAGAAACACAAACGCCTCTGCTGCCCATGGTGGTTTTAAACTGCCGCATGTTGATGCCGATGGACACCTTATTAGTTACTCCGGGAACAGTTGGCGTGCGTTTTCTTAAACCGATTGAAACAACTGGCATGACCGAAAAAGATATTCCCGCGCTGAAGGAACGGGTTTATAAATTGCAGGAAGAGGTGATTTTGAGGGAGGATGCTTTTTTAATTCAAGCCAAATAGGCAAATAGTAATTAGGCAAGTAGCAGTCACTACTTGGCTATGTGACTACTTGCCTTACCTTTGTGGCTAATTCCTACTTGGCTATTTGCCTAACTCCTACTTGGCTTAAAAATGATTACAATCTACACCGATGGCTCTGCACTTGGAAATCCCGGACCGGGGGGCTACGGCATTGTGCTTTTAAAAGATCATCATCGCAAAGAAGTTTCGCAGGGCTTTAGACTTACAACCAACAACCGCATGGAACTGCTCAGCGTTATTGTTGCTTTGGAAATGATAAAGGTGCCCAACAGTCACGTTACTATTTTCTCCGATTCTAAATATGTGGTGGATTCTGTTGACAAGGGTTGGGTTTTTGGCTGGGTAAAAAAAGGCTTTAAAGACAAAAAGAATGTTGACCTCTGGAAACGCTTCTTGTTAATATACCCCAAGCACCACATAAAATTCAAGTGGGTAAAAGGCCATGCTGCTAATCCACTTAACGAACGCTGCGACCAACTTGCAGTGGCTGCCGCTAACAGCAGAAATCTCTTGGTGGATGAAGGGTATGAGGCTATCCGCAAAGCGGAAGGGTTGTTTTAACCACAGATTACACAGATTAGCACAGATTTTCTTCTATTTCCTATACATTTTAACCTCCATCCGCTATAAAAAACAGCCTCTCACAATGTGCTAATATGTAGTTTTTTATAAAAAATTTAACTTTAGCACAATTGGAGATGCTTCCCACCATCCATTTTTCGATTTATATTTGTATTAATATTTAGTTTATTTAAACAAATTAAATAATAGTATATACTAAATTATATTATTATACAAAATAATTAAGTACAAAATATACTATAACTTAGTTTATTATAAAAATAATTATATTAGCACCTTAATAAATCGTGTTTTGTATTCAAAAATCAATTTTTAGCCCCTAAAACCTAAAAAAATGTCAGCAGAGGCAAAGTTCTATCCTAAGTCAAATCAAGGTCGCCAACAGGCGCTTATGATGGCGTTTATGCAAAACGCTAATCCGGGCTTAACTAATCCGCTTACCCAACGCACCAAAGACAGATTAGTAGCCATATACCCCGAGTACAATAGCAAGATGCTGGTAATGCGGGCAAAAAAAGCCGAGTCAGCCGGACTTATGGCCGAAAAGGAAAAACTGCGCGAAAAAGTGGCCATGTATTGTTCGCATTTTATTCAGGTATTTAATATGTGTGTAAGAAGGGGCGAGTATCCTGCGGGCCATCGCGCCTTTTATCAGTTGGAATTTGAAAACGAAAAACTGCCCCCGCTTCAATTAGAGCGTCAGGTAGCAAGAGTTGCCCAAAATATAATTAAGGGCGAGCAGCTGCGTGTGGCGCAAGGCGGCTCACCCATGAGCCGCCCCTCAGCCGATGAGATTGAGGATATTTTTGTCATTTACAAAAACCTGATTTCCACCGGAAGCAATGCCAAAGATGCCCTTGACAATGCGCAGGAAGATGTGCAGCGCCTGAACAAAGAAGCCAACGGAGTAATAAAAAAAGTATGGCGCGAGGCAGAGGTTTTTTATAATGAACAGCCCCGCCCTTCTATGCGCGAACATGCCCGAAGATGGGGCGTAGAATATGCCCGCAAAGGCTATAAAAAGAAAGTGTATGGCACCATCACTGATCACGAAACAGGTATGCCCCTTGAGCGTGTGCAAGTCAAATTATCAGAAGGCCGCAAAAAAGTAACCACCGCTATTGACGGAAAATTTCTGCTCACCACCTCACTGATGGAAGAGCAGAAACTAACCGCCACACTTGCCGGCTATAAACCTCTTGAAACAGAAATTACACTGTATGAAAATCGGGATACGGTGTGTAATTTGAGGATGGTGAAGGAGTAAAAAAACTGCCTTTACTTCTTTAGTTTTTCAAAAAGCTTGGGGTCTTGCCCAAGATAAAATATAGCCAGCACAATAATCTTGTCATTATCTACAAGGTAAAAAATTCCGAACGGAAATTTGTCGGGCAAGCCAACCCTTATGTCTTTTATTTTTTTCTGAAAAACAAATGGTGTACGCTGAATATAGTTGAGACAGGCTTCAATTGAAAGCAAAAAATCTTCGCCCAAGCCTGTGCGTTTTTCTTCATACCATACAAATTGTTTACGGGCTTGCTCAACCGCAAGCGGTCTTACGATGAGCTGATACATTAACCTTTGCGGATTTTTTCTTTTGCCTGCTCCCAAGTAAATCCGGCATCGGGATTGGCTTTGTAAGCTATCAGTTCTTCTTCTAAGATATTTATTTGCTCATTGCTCAATTGATAAGAAGCTGCGGCTTTATCATCAATAGCAATACTCGTCCAAAGGGCTTCAGCCCAAAGTATGCGTTCGGGAAGACTGAGTTTTAGAATTTCGTTTAGTTGAGGTGCCATACTGCAAATATAAAACAAAAAAACCGCCCACCTTAGGCGGACGGTTTTTCTCCTCTCCCCTTTCGGGGGAGAGGTTGGGAGAGGGGGTGTTAGTTCTTTTTTCCTAAAAACAGCAACTCATTCACCACAATCTCGGTGATGTATTTTTTCTCACCTTCTTTAGATGTGTAGTTGCGTGAAGTCAGTTTGCCTTCAATGGCAACCTCGCTGCCTTTGGTCAGGTACTTTTGCGCCAGCTCTGCGGTTTTGCCCCAGGCAACCAAGTTGTGCCAACAGGTTTCGGTTACTTTTTCGCCTTTTGCATTGGTAAAAGTTTCGTTGGTGGCAAGCGCAATACGTGCTACTTTTTTGCCCGCTTCAAATTCTTTCACTTCGGGAGCTGCTCCCAGATTTCCGATTAAACGTACGCTGTTTTTTAATGAGTTCATGATGTTTTTGTTTTTAATTGTTTAACGTGAATTTTGTTTTGTCATTGTTGACGGCACAAAGGAACATCCACCTCCAACCGAAAGGCGGAAAGTATCCGTTTACTTCTGAAAATAGACGGGTATAAACGTTTGTAATCGGGTAAAAAATAACTACTATTGCAGGATAGAACGCTGATTTTTATGATGGTTATGATTGGTTAAGATTTCTCATCAGCGTAAATCTTAATAATCATAAAAATCTGCGTTCCATCACTGTAAACACCAAAAAATGCAGGAAGAAAAACAATGCCTCGAATGTGGCGAACCTTTAAAAGGCCGTGCCGATAAAAAATTCTGTGACGACCAGTGCCGCAGCAATTACAACAACAAAGCCAACAGCGATACCACTGCCGAAATGCGCAACGTAAACAACATTCTGCGCAAAAATCGAAGGATATTAAGCACCATCGTTTCGCCCGAAGGCAAAGGAAAAATCAGTAAAACAAAACTAACCGACAAAGGATTTAATTTCAAATACCACACCCATACACACACCACCTTAAAAGGCAGCACCTACAAACTCTGCTACGATTATGGATACCTGCCGATAGAAAATGAGTTTATCATGGTTGTAAAATGGGACGCGGGGTTTAAGCAATGAAAATAGATCTGAAAGAAAATCCTCTTTTCTCTGCTCTGCTCATTTTATTTCTGGCAGTTTTCACATTCCCGGAGTTCGACCCTGTTATAGGAACAGGCTTAGATCAGGGTTATGTTTATTGCTTCAACTATTTTTTCAATCAGGGAATTTCACACGGAACGGATGCAATATTCAGTTACGGCCCGCTGGGGTTTATCCGTTTCCCGCTGCTGATAGGGAATAATTATCTGCTCACGTTTTTATTCACGTTTGCTTTTCAGTTGCTGTTTGTGTGGCTTGTTTTTCAGGCAACAAAACACATAAAGCAAAAAGGACTTTGGCTTGCCTTTATCGCTGCCTTATTACTAAGTGCCAACCTGCGCATTGACGAAAAGATGATGGGTTGCGTTGCGTTTGCATTGGTGCTGCATGCAACCACCCGCAAAAATTACTTCCTCTTTATTGCAATTTTAGTTACCGCTCTTTCGTTTTTTGTAAAGCTGAATATTGCAGCCGCATCGGTAATGATGGCAGCATCTTATTTGGTTCTTGACCTTATCCGAACTAAAAAATTCAACAATCTTTTAATCACCGTTGGAATTGGTTTTAGCATTTATTTTTTACTCTGGCTTGCTATCAATCACAATGTAGACGGCAGCTTGTTACACCTGCGTAATTGGTTTTTCATCAGCAACGGAAACCTAGGTGCAACTTCAGTAAATGCACCTAACGATAAAATTCTACTATCGTTAATGCTGATTTTTCTTGCAGGATATTGGCATCTGTTTCATAGTAAAAATGTACACACGGTATATGTTGTTTTTGCTTTTGCACTGTGGGCTGTGTTCCGCTACTCCATTGCCCGCGAAGAGAATCATCATGCTATGGCATTTTTCAACTTCCTGATTTTGTTTGGTGGTGTTCTGTTTCTTGCTGATGAAAAAATCGGTGGTCTGCGGATTGCTATTCTTATGGCGATTCCTTATTTATATTATCAAAATATAAAACAGACCGGGCATTTTCACATGGAATGGAAAATGAAATATGGAGGCACTTTCAATTTCAGAAGAGCAATAAATACTTTTCCTTCGTCTGGACAAGATGCTTATATAAAGGATTCATATGAAAACCTTTTCAATGTTATTTTACGCGACAGCGCCCGAAAAATTATTGGGAATAATACCGTTGACATTTTCCCCTGGGAAACAAGCTATGTTGCAGCCAATAATCTCAATTACAGAAACCGTCCGCTCTTTCAATTGGGTTGTGTAAACAACGCAGTGTTAGATAAAGTAAATGCAGATTTTCTGCAATCCGAAAAAGCCCCACTCTATTACATCTGGACCAAACAAAACTGGTGGGGACAAGAAATGAGCAGCATCGATTTCCGCTATATCTTAAGTGATGACGGACAAGTAAATTTTTCCATCCTAAATAATTACGCACAGATTTATGAAGATGAAAAAGTGCGCATTCTCAAGCGTACTGAGAAAGAAAAACTAACAGTTGAAAAATTCAATCACTCCAACATCATCAACTGGAACGAGTGGACTCCTCTTCCTGAATTAACAAACGGAACGGCATTGCGCATGAAGTTCACCATTGACAGAACATTAGTGGGTAAACTCAAACATTCGTTTTACAAAGAGCCTGAATATTACATGCTCTACCAGTTGAACAACGACAGCATTAAAAAACACCGTCTTGTAGTGCAAAACACCGAAAGCGGAATTTGGGCAGCACCTTATTTAACGCAGTATAGCGATAGCCTGAAAGGTGAAAAAGTAAAAGCAATTAAATTTGTTTACACCGACCGCGAGTTTGTTTACAAGCCGCAGTTCAGTGTGGAGTGGGAACAGATAAGACTAAAATAGAAGAGGCGTCTCGATTTATCGGGACGCCTCTTCTATTTCTAAGTAATAGTGACTACGCTTTTTTCAAATTTGCAGCAACTTCATCCCAATTAATCACATTCCAGAAAGCACCAATGTAATCAGGTCTGCGGTTTTGATAGTTGAGGTAATAAGCGTGTTCCCAAACATCTAATCCAAGAATAGGAGTTCCTTTTACTTCAGCAACATCCATTAATGGGTTGTCCTGATTAGGTGAAGAAGTAACAACCAATTTACCATCGTGCACAAGCAACCAAGCCCATCCTGAGCCAAAGCGTGTTGCGCCTGCATTATTAAATTGTTCTTTAAAAGTATCAAACGAACCGAAGTCGCGGTTGATAGCAGCGGCAACATCACCTGTTGGTAATCCGCCACCTCCGGGTTTCATCACTTTCCAGAAAAGACTGTGGTTAAAGTGTCCGCCACCGTTATTGCGCACAGCAGCCGATGCTTTTGAAATATTTTTCAAAATCTCTTCAATGCTTTGCGAAGCCAACGGAGTGCCTTCAATAGCTTTGTTCAGGTTAGTAACGTAAGCGTTGTGATGTTTGCTGTGATGGATTTCCATCGTGCGTGCATCAATATGCGGCTCCAACGCAGCGTATTCATAAGGTAGTTTTGGTAATTCGAATGCCATGATATTTTTAATTTTTAAGGGTTAGTAATTTTTAAGAGGTTCCAAAGATAGAACTCTGTGAAAACAAATTCAAACTTAATGAAATGATAACACTTCGAGCCTGAAAAAGTTTTGCTACTAACCTTTAGCAGTGTTTATTTTTTTGCTCATTTCTGTTCCGTTGCTGAACAACCCGCCTGCATAATAAAAGTCAGCATCCGCTAAGACTAAGAATCTTGCTTCTAACTTTTCTATTTGTGCTAACAGACGTTGTTTAACTGCAAGCTGTGTTGTTTTAGTAGTTTTCATTGTTTTAGGTTTTAATGAATTATTTAGACTGCAAAGATGTGTTGTCTGTAAAGTGGTAGCGTTGCACAATTCATAGAAAGACTTGTATCATTCACACATTCTTCTGCTATTGGTTTCCTTGAATACTTATTTTTGGCTGCACCAAAAAACAAAATCATGGCAGACTTTATATTGGAATACGGACACAAATCAGGCTGGAAATCTATTTTCAACGTACTTGGAATCACCGTTCCTCCGCGACTGAAGCGTTTAAAAGGAAGTTGGAGAAAACAAATTCTTGCCGGTAAAAAAGTAGTAACTGCAACAGGAGGGATTAACTCTTCCGTTATCAGTAATATTTATGATGAATTGGGTGGACATGCTCTCATCAATTCTCTTCCTGCCGAAGACAGAGCAGATGTTTTATTGTTTGATGCAACAGGAATTGAAACAGTTACGCAATTGAAATCACTCTATGATTTTTTTCATGCTAATGCAGGTAAGCTGGCAAACAATTCACGCGTTGTTATAATAAGCCTCACCCCCAGCCCCTCTCCGAGGGAGAGGGGAGCAGAGAGTGAGGCTGCCCAACAAGCTATAGAAGGTTTCTCCCGCTCAGTTGCAAAAGAAGTCGGAAGAAAAGGAGCAACTGTAAATCTTGTTCGCATTGAAAATAAAAATGTAACAGAAAAACAACTCTTGCCTGTTTTACACTTTCTTTTTTCAGAAGCCTCCGCATTTGTAACGGCACAGGTTTTCAGAATTAATTCAAGCGGAAATGTTCCGCAGATTGTTCCATTAGAAAATTCGCTTGCAGGAAAAATTGCTTTGGTAACAGGTGCTGCTCGCGGTATTGGCGAAGCAACGGCACGCAAACTTGCTGCCGAAGGTGCAAC
>JAGVLY010000104.1 GCA_020054035.1 Bacteroidia bacterium
CGGCCTCCACCAATTGCTCGAACGTAGCGTTCATCAGATTGTCAATGTTTTTGAAATGCAAAGCTAATTTTTTCGCTACTGTTTCGCCCACAAAGCGAATTCCGAGCGCAAACAAAACCCGAGTAAACGGAATTGTTTTTGACTTTTCAATTCCTTCAATAAGGTTGGTGGCGGATTTATCGGCCATGCGGTCGAGTGTAATTACATCTTCCTTTTTCAAGTCGTAGATGTCGGCATAATTTTTCACCAAACCTTTTTGAAAAAGCAGTTCAATCGTTTCTGCACCGATGCTGTCAATGTCCATTGCCTTGCGGCTAACGAAATGTTCCATTCTGCCTTTTATCTGTGGCGGACAGCCGGTTTCATTCGGACAAAAATGCACGGCTTCACCTTCGTTGCGTTTCAGTTCTGTTCCGCATTCAGGGCAGTGTGTTATGTATTTCAAGGGTTCTGAATCAGCAGCACGTTTGCTTAAATCAACACCAATTATTTTCGGAATTATTTCTCCGCCTTTTTCTACAAACACAGTATCGCCAACGCGTAAATCTAATTTTTGGATTTGGTCGGCATTGTGCAGTGATGCACGTTTTACGGTAGTTCCGGCAAGCAGCACAGGCTTCAGATTTGCAACGGGAGTAATGGCTCCTGTGCGCCCCACCTGAAATGTAACTTCATTCAACAATGTGGAAACCTGCTCGGCTTTAAACTTATAGGCAATTGCCCAGCGCGGATTTTTTGCAGTAAAACCCAAGGCATCCTGGTCGTCATAGCTGTTTACTTTCAGCACCACACCATCGGTTTCAAACGGAAGCTCGTGACGCTTCACATCCCACTCATCAATGAACGAAAAAATGCCGTTGATGTCTTTCACCTTGCGCATGTATTCGGGAACTTTAAATCCCCATTCACGTGCTTTATTCAGGTTATCGAAATGATTATTAAAAGGAAGATTTTCTCCTAAAACAAAATAAAGAAAGCAATCCAGTCCGCGCTTTGCAACAACAGAAGAATCCTGCATCTTCAGTGTTCCCGAAGCGGTGTTGCGCGGGTTGGCATACAACTCCTCCCCTGATTCTTCGCGCTCTTTATTCATTTTTTCAAATGCTTTCAGCGGCAAAAAAACTTCTCCGCGTATCTCAAACTCAGCAGGAAAATCAGAGCCTTTCAGTTTCAGCGGAATGCTTTTTATGGTTCGTATGTTGGTGGTTACATCATCGCCCTGCATACCATCGCCACGGGTAAGAGCCTGCACCAATTGCCCGTTAATATATGTAAGTCCTATAGCAACACCATCGTATTTTAACTCGCACACATATTCCGTTTCGCGCTCTATCAGCTTGTGGATGCGGCCTTCAAACTCCTGCACCTCTTCACGCGAATACGAATTGGAAAGTGAAAGCATGGGGTATTTATGCTTCACCGTTTTAAACTCTTTGGTAATACCTCCGCCTACACGCTGCGTTGGCGAATCGGATGAAAGAAATTCAGGGAATTCTTTTTCCAAACGAATCAACTCTTCCAGCAACATATCAAAATCATAGTCGCTGATGGTGGCATTGCTCAGCACATAATAATTGTGGTTGTGCTGCTCAATCTCTTTGGAGAGGTATTCTATTCTTGCTTTTGCTTGTTCGTTGGTCATGCTCCGTTTTTTCTAAGCGTTCAAAAATAGGTTTATTTGAAATGTGTTTAAAGCATTTTTTTGAGGAGTGAAAAGCAAAAGACAGCCCCAAGTTCTAAACATCACAACTCGATTTTGTGTAAATATTTCCCCGTTATAACCGCTATAACGACTTTTTGAATTTCCCTGCCCCCTCCATAATGGCTACGGAGGAGAATCCGTAATCCGATTCGATGCCGTAACGGCTACGGAGGAGAATCCGTAATCCGATTCGCCTCTAAGGAAGTCATCAGAGAAGAATCCGCAATCCGACTCGATGTCGTAACCCAAACCGGTGGTCTATACATTAATAAAGACGTAGGAGAACTACTTTTTCGGGTACACTATAATATGGAAGCGGAAAGGGATAAGTATTGGGAAAAGATTGGGAGGTAGGCAGATGTCACCCTGAGCGTAGTCGAAGGGGTAACAATCATAATACGGTTCGTCCCGATAGCTATCGGGAACGCTCACCTTGACAAAACATAGCACTTAACCTCAGTTGAGCAGCATTTGCAATGCCGCTCTTTTATTTACGCAATTACAAATTGTGCTTAGCATTCTCTTACCTTTGGCCTTTAGCCAAAATGAGAACCTCCCTTTACCTAATCCTTTTTCTTTTATTCCTTACCGAAACCTCAGCGCAAAATGCTGAGCCTATTAAAGGTTTTGTAGATATGCACGCGCATCCCCGTGGCGATCTTGCTTATGGCAACCAGTTGTTTTTCGGTGCCCCTTATGGCGATATTGCAACAGAACTGGGCGATTGCAAAACACACCATAGCAAGCATTTAATCCGCTCTGTATTGGCAGCGCAAACCGAGCAGCGCAATTACAGTAAGTGGAAAGACAGCAAACACGGTTATCCCGATTTCAAAACCTGGCCTGCCTGGTGCAGCACCCTGCATCAACAGATGTGGATTGACTGGATTGAACGTGCGCACAAAGGCGGACTACAGGTAATGGTAGCACTTGCCGTAAGCAGCCACACCATTGCATCGGCTGCAAAAACCACCGGTCCGCAGGACGACAGGCAGGTACTACTCAACTGCATACAAGGCATAAAAGACCTTGTTAACTATTCCGCTTTTATGGAAATAGCATTAAGCCCGCAGGATATAAGGCGCATTGTGGCAAAGGGCAAGCTGGCGGTAGTGCTCGGTTCCGAAATGGATAACATCGGCAATTTTTATTCCCCTGCCGACAACTATAAAGCCCGCTTCAATCCCAATCCTACGAATGAAGAAATACAGGCAGAGTTGGATACTTTGTGGAACCTTGGCATCCGTTATATTTTTCCCGTGCATCTTAATAATTCGGTTTTCGGGGGTATGTCCATTTTTGAGCCTGCGCTGAATGTGGCCAACAAATTTGCTACAGGAGCGGAATGGAAAGTTGAACAGGTAAGCACTGCCGAAAGCGGAATTTCTTTTCACCTTCAGCATCCCGGTGATGGGTTAAACGGAGTGGCTAAAATGTTCATGCCATCGCTTTTTCCAAAAAGCATAAACCCCGGAAGAAAAGAAAATTACACCTCCTGGGAAGTAGTGCCCGGCTTTGGTCATCGCAATGCACAGGGGCTTACCGAAAAAGGAAAATTTGGAATTGACTACATGATGAAAAAGGGATTTCTGATAGACATTGAACACATGAGCGACAAAACAGTAAATGAAGTGTTGGCAATGGCTGTAAAAAAGAATTACCCCGTAAACAGCGGACATAGCGAGCCGCGCCACTACCAGAAAAATGAGGGTGGCCGTACACCCCAACAATATGCACAGCTGAAGCAGGTGGGCGGCATGATTGGTATGTGGCACGGAAAAAATGCAAGCGACTTTGTAAAGAGATACCGCGAACTTGCCGGCATCATGGATTACAGCAACCTTGCAATTGGCCTTGATGCAGGTGGCTTTGCCGCGCTTCCGCAACGCGATACAACCATAAAAGTAATTTACGACAATACCTTTGAACGCTGCACCACCGGCAACCGCACCTGGGATATCAACACCGATGGAATGGCGCACTACGGTTTATTTCCCGACTATATAAAAAGCTGGCAACTGGCCGGAATGACTGAGCGCGAAAGCAACCTCTTCATGAGCTCAGCCGAACACTTTACCCGTATGTGGGAAAAATGTGAAGCAGTAAAGTGATGAACTAACTCTTATTGCACATCAACATCCGCTCATTCCCATTCACATCTTTGCGGATGCTGCAATTGATAAAACCCTTTTCTGTGGCAAGTTCGGCAACAGCAGCAGCATACATGCTGTTTACTTCAAAATAAATTTTGCCGCCTTCTGCAAGTTTATCAGATGCAAAATCAAGTATAGCACGGTAAAACAAAAGCGCATCGTTATCGGGTACAAACAGCGCGGTGTGTGGCTCGTGGCCCAATACGTTTGCGCTCATTTCTGATTTTTCTTTCTCGGTTATGTAGGGTGGATTGCTAACTATTAGTTGAATTGGTGATTTAGTGAATTGGTGAATTAGTGAATTGGCGAGAATATCGCCTTGAATAAAATGAATTTCGGCATTGTTTAGTTCAGCATTTTTTTTTGCAACAGCCAAGGCATTTTCAGAAATATCGAGTGCATACACTTCTGCCTCGGGCATATTTTTTTTCAGTGCAATGGCAATGCAGCCGCTGCCGGTGCCGATGTCCAAAACTTTCAACTTTGAACTTTGAACTTTAGACTCTTCAACTATCCAATGAACCAATTCTTCTGTCTCAGGTCGTGGAATCAGCACATGTTCATTCACGTTAAACTTCAATCCATAAAATTCGGTATTGCCCAAAATGTATTGAATAGGCACATGCAGTTTCAGTTTGCGGATAACGCGAAAGAACTTGAGCAACTCCGATTCGCTCAGGCGCATCTCTTTTTTTAGCACCATATCGCTGCGCGAAAAACCAAAGTATTCGCTGAACGAAAAGAAGAGGAACGTTTCAATTTCCTCTACCGGATACAGGTTTTCCAGCTCTTTGCGGAATAGGGCATAAACTGAAACGGCCCTGTTGTCAATCACTTTCATGGCGCGAAGATAGGCTTGCTTTTTTATTTTGTATTTTCAACCCCGATGTTCCCGTAAAGGAACTTAACTATGAAAATCAGCAAAAGCATACTTACTTACGGCATTATTATCAGCGTTTTCTGCCTGCTGATATGGCTTGTGCTGGATAAAGGCTATTTGCTTGAAGAAGGTAAATTAATTATTCCTGCTACCTCAGAAGTTGTAAAGGCTCCCGACACAATTATCAGCCTTACCATTTTTCAGATTTTCGGAAACGAGTTTATTCACAACCTCAAGCATCCGCTGGCTATTCTTATCATTCAGCTCATTATTATTATTTCTGTTTCGCGCCTGTTTGGTTATGTATTTACCAAATTCAGGCAACCCTCTGTAATAGGAGAAATTGTGGCGGGAATTGTTTTGGGTCCTTCATTGGTAGGCATGTATTTCCCTGAATTTTCGGCCTTTCTGTTTCCTGTTGAATCACTGAAGCCCTTGCAGTTTTTCAGTCAGATTGGCTTGGTGCTGTTCATGTTCATTATCGGCATGGAACTGGATGTAAAAGTGCTGAAGCATAAAGCACAGCAGGCAGTTGTTATCAGTCATGCGAGCATTGTGTTTCCTTACTTTCTGGGGGTTCTGCTTTCGCTGTTTATTTACAAAGAATATTGTCCCGATACCGTAGCATTTTTGCCTTTTGCCCTGTTTATGGGCATTGCCATGAGCATTACAGCCTTTCCCGTGCTTGCCCGCATTGTGCAGGAAAGAGGTATTACAAAAACCCACATCGGAACCCTTGCCATTACCTGTGCTGCCGCTGATGATATTACGGCATGGTGTATTCTGGCTGCCGTAATTGCCATTGTTAAAGCCGGAAATATTTACAACGCACTGTTCACCATTGTACTTTCGGTAGGCTACGTTCTTATCATGCTCAAAGTAGTTCAGCCCTTCCTGAAAAAATTCGGAACCGTTTATGTGTCTAAAGAAAACCTGAATAAAACAGTAGTGGCGTTTATTTTCATCATCATGTTGGGCTCTGCCTACATGACGGAGGTTATCGGTATTCATGCACTATTCGGTGCTTTTCTGGCAGGTGTTATTATGCCGCAAAACCTGAATTTCAAAAAACTATTGGTTGAAAAAATTGAAGATGTAAGTCTTGTTCTGTTGCTTCCCTTGTTCTTTGTTTTTACAGGCTTGCGCACACAAATAGGTTTGCTCAACGACCCAAGTCATTGGTTAGTTTGTTTCATTGTTATAGCCGTTGCCGTTGCA
>JAGVLY010000052.1 GCA_020054035.1 Bacteroidia bacterium
AAAGGGTTGCAAAACACGTTGTTTCTTGTACAAGCCCGAGAAGTTATAAACAAGATTGGCACTTCCGTTCCATACCTCAGACTTGAAATTGTAGTTGTTGCCCGCACCACGTTCGTTAACGCTCAGGTTGCCGTAGATAACTCTTAAATCAACACCGAAGGAGTTGGAGATGTTACGTGAAACAGTAAGCTCGTAGCCCATACTGCTGGTAAAGAGATGCGAAAAACTATTGTCACGCACTTCGCCAAAGTAGGTGAAAACGCCTGCCCCCAATCCAATTTTAGGCTTGTGCGTTGCGTCTTTCTTTTCAGGGTTTATTTTAGCCTGTGGCGTTGCTTTCGTTTCGTTTTCCTGAGCCGTTGCAATGAATGTTTGAACAAGAAAAAGAGAAGTGATAAGGAGTAAATTTTTTACCATGGTTATGGGTTTTTATTATTTACAATGTTTAGTGTACACGGTTGTAAAACGTCCATAAATGTAAAGATATTTTGTGCTTGCAGTCAATAGCTGATAAAATACTTGCTAAATTCACGCTGTTAAAAACTTAACGGATTACTAATCTTTCATGCAATTAATGAAAAATCTATTTACCCTCGTATCCATATTGTTTGTTGCTAATGCAATGGGGCAAACGTTTACCAACACTACCGGTGGTGCTATTCCTGATGCAGGAGCTGAGGTTTGCTTTGACCTTATTGTTGCGGGTTTGCCTAATGCAGCCAATGCGTCATGGGGTATTACTACGGTTTGTATTGACATTACCCATACCTATGATCAGGACTTGCGAATAACATTACGTTCACCGCTTGGCTTTGAAGCCATACTCTCCAATACACATGGGGGTGAATTTGATAATTATACCGCTACCTGTTTCAGAGAAGATGCTGAAGATGGATATGTTTCAAATGGTTTCGCTCCTTTTACCGGAACATATATTCCTGACCAAAGTATTAACGCCTTTAATATAGGTATGAACCCCAACGGAATCTGGCAACTGTGTGTTCAGGATTTGGCGGGTGTTGATGTAGGAACAGTAAACAGCTTTAGCATCATCTTCGGAGCAAATCCTCCGGCTGATCCGCTGCCTCCTCCAGGCCCCTGCGGTTTGGCAAATGCAGGTAACTGTCTTTGCCCTGACGGAAGCGATACATGTGACCTTATTCCTGATATGACAGCAAGCGCAGCAATTATTGCAGCAGAACATACCGAGTATGTTGGGTATATGCGCCTGAGTAATGCAACGCCCAATATCGGTTGGGGTCCAATGGAAATTCACGGTGTTGATTCATGTTATTGCGGTACTCAATTAGTTCCCTGTTCAACAACACAATGCCCAGATTTAAGTTATCCTAAACAACTTTTACATCAAACTATTTACCGCAGAGAGGGAAATACAATGACTTCTTACACACGGCCTGCCGGTACAATGACGTATCATCCTGCACACGGACACGTTCACGTTGATGACTGGGCACAATTTTCTGTCCGTAGAGATAATGGTGACCCCAATCCGCTGAACTGGGATATGATTGCTGAAGGGCAAAAGGTGAGTTTTTGTCTTATTAACCTTGGCGATTGCAGTCAAAACTACGGTTGGTGTATTGATAATGGCGACACGCTTACGCTGGCTGATATTCCTAATTCACCGTTTGGTGTGGTAAGTGGTTGTGGAAATGATCAAGGTATTTATACCGGCAGCCTTGATATTTACAGTCAGGGATTAGAGGGTATGGATATTCAGTTTCCTTCGGATATTTGCAACGGTGATTATTATGTAGTTTCTACTACCGACCCTAACAACAATTTTTTAGAAACCAACGAAAACAACAACACCGTTGTTGCGCCAATTACGCTTACCCAGCAAACAGAGCCTACGCCTCCGGTGGCGCAGTTCTCGTATTCGGTGAGCGGCTCTACGGTTCACTTTTTTAATACGCCTGATGTAAATGGTGTTTTCCATTGGGATTTTGGTGATGGAACTACTTCATCGGCTCAAAATCCAACGCATGTTTATCCTATTGATGGTAATTATGATGTTACGCTTACGGTTACTAACCATTGCAGTGGTATTACCGATACTGTTACGTATGATGTAAACATTTTTACTACCGGAATCGATTCGTATGAACAGCGCAGCAGTTTGTTAGCTGCTTATCCTAATCCTTACCGCAATACTACTACCATTGCTTATTTCTCAGACGGCAAAAATTCTATTACCTTAGAAGTATTTAATATTATAGGTGAGCGCGTGGCAATCTTGGTAAGCGGTATACAAAGCGTTGGCCGCCATGAGCTGAATTTTAGCGCAAAAGCAAACGGCATTAGTGCCGGTATTTATTTGGTGAGATTGAATAGCAAAGACCGGAGCGTTACTCTGAAGCTGACCGAGATCGATTAGTAGGAAAGTTCTATTTAAACGTTTCTTTATTCTGAGAAAGACCTTTAAGGTTTAACACCCGCGTCTGTTGCCGGAACATACAATTTATTTTCAATCCATGTTACAATGGATTGGAAGTCTTTTTGGGTAACTTCTTTTTTTGTCTTCGTCTTAAAAATTTTCTTCACAGGAATTTTAGAAATGGGTTTTATGCGGATAGTAAACAGATCGTTCAATGGTATTCCACTTTCAGTAAATTCAGGAACAGCCAGCGGATAAACATGTGTAGGCGTATTAAAAAACTTAGCATGATCAGGAATTAACCACGGTGTTATTTCACCGTAAGCCTTGGTATTCCATGCCAGTAAAAACTTGCGGCTGGGCAACGAAACACGTTGCCACCAAACGCCCAATACATCATCCATAGCCGCCTTTGTTTCTTCTTCCGTATTTACTTTACCCAGTTTTATAAGAAATTCCTGTATAACAGTATCTACTTCTTTTTCATATAAACCCTCCCGTTCAATTGCCCAACGCCCAACATAAGTACCCAATAAATTAGAGTACAAATCTTCTGGCGAAAATGCCGACTGCACCTCATGAATTGGATAGTGCGTGGGTACACCAAAATATGTACGTATCTCGTGCCACACAGCCAACTCATACGTAATACGCTGTCCCAGCATAAGTATATCTGATGATGATAACTCGCGGCTTTTAAGCGAAATTTCAATTACACGTTTACCCGCTTCATGATTGGTTTTAAGCACAAAATCTTTCCCAAGATTATGCGAAATCTGAGAAGCGAAATAAGCTGTCATGTCTGCATTGTCGCGCAAATGCCCTATGTCAACAAAGCCTCCATCGCGGGTATAAATAATACCGTTTATCTCACCCTCGCCACCATAAAATTTATGATTACCCAGTTTTTCGCTACTGGTGGTATAACCCATCTTAGCAGGAAATCCAAACACCGGAAGATTATAACCAAATACACAACAAGGCCTTATCATACGGCCAAACGGCTCGACCTCTATACCTTCAAGCGACCTCTCAATCTGTTGTGCAAATGTGGGAATACTGCACAATGCGGAAATAAGAATAATCACCGCTTTTGTTATCACTAAACTTCCTGAAACCTTTTGCACTGACTATTTTACTGTTTTTTCTGAGGCTGCAAAGCTACCAAATTTAAAACCGCCATGCCACAATGCGGCTACTCTTATTGCCCTGTGTCAGGGGTATGGTTTTTACTTCAGCAACGTTTACTTTTTTCAGTGCTTCGTAAATGCCGTTAAGACTTGCCTGTTTGGCAACCAGCGTTGTAAACCAGTTGCATGAAGCAGCAAATTCTTTGCTTTGCCTAACCATTGTTTGTATAAACTTTACTTCACCTCCTTCGCACCACAACTCGTTGTTAGTTCCGCCAAAGTTAAGAGTGGGATTGCTGACTTTCCTGCCTTTTAAATTCCTCAGTTTGCGTAGCGTTCCCGCTTTTGCTTCTGCTGCCGAAGCATGAAAAGGCGGATTACAAATACTTACATGAAACTGTTCGCCTTTATGAATAATACCGTTAAAAATATCGTTGGTATTGAGTTGCAAACGCAACTCAATATTACCTTTCAGTGATGGATTAAGTTTTACAATTGCATCAGCTGCATCAATAGCAATCGGGTCAATATCGCTGCCGATAAAACTCCAGCCGTATTCATAATTACCAATAATGGGATAAATGCAATTAGCACCTGTGCCAATGTCAAGGCATTTCACCTTACTGCCTCTTTGTATTCCTCCGTTATTAATTTCTGCTAACAAATCTGCCACATGATGAATGTAATCTGCGCGACCCGGAATAGGAGGACATAAATAGTTATCAGGAATATCCCATAGGCTGATGTTGTAAAAGTGTTTCAGCAGCGCCTTGTTTAGCATTTTTACAGCAGTGGCATCGAAGAAATTAATAGAAGTATCGTTATAAGCATTTACAATAACAAACTGCTTTAGCTCAGGACAACTGCGGGTGAGTAGTGCAAAATCATATCTTCCACGGTGACGGTTGCGCGGATGAAGTTCTGTTTTTTGAGGTGGTTGTTTCATTGTTAAGACAACTAGGCAAGTAGGAGTTAGCCAAGTAGGGGTTTGCTAAGTGCCTATTTGGCTATTTAGCTACTTGCCTCACTCGCTAATGGCAATCTTTATTTTTTTATTCTTGATCTTTTCATCGCGTATCAATGCCACTACTTGTTCAATGCGGTGATTGCTTACGGCAGCGTAAGAGGAATGGTCAAGGACCTCGATCAATCCCAGTTCATCTTTTGCCAGTTTGCCTTTTTGTAACAGCATTCCTACAATATCCATTTTATTGATTTTTTCCTTTTTGCCGGCTGCAATGTATAGGGTACGCCAACGCCCTTTCGGTGGCATCACATTTTTATCAGGCAATGTTTCCAACTCCGGTGTTTCTTCAATAAAAGGAGGAATATGGTCGTTTGAAGAAAGCAACAAATAAGCTGTTCCTTCAGCATTCATGCGAGCTGTTCTTCCGTTGCGGTGGGTAAAAATATCCTGCGTTGTTGGCAGCTGATAATGTATCACAGCTTCAATTTCAGGTATATCTAATCCGCGCGAAGCAAGGTCTGTAGTAATAAGCAAACGGTGGCTTCCGTTTCTGAATTTTATCAGCGCACGTTCTCTGTCTTCCTGTTCCAATCCTCCGTGAAAAACTCCGTGTGCTAAACCTTTTCCCTCAAGCAAAATACTGATGCGTTCTACTGCATCGCGGTGATTGCAAAATACCAATGTTGATTTGTTTTGAAGTTTACAAATAAGAGCAAACAAAATCTGAAGCTTATCGGTATCCTCAGCTTTCAGGTATTTTAGTTTTAATGTGACAGTTGTTGGTGAACCTGTGTTCAGAAAATTTAACTCAACAGGATTGCGCACACCCGTAAATGAAGGTATCTCTTTCATCTGCGTTGCTGAAGTAAGAAAGCGCTTTTTCAGGTTTCTTAAGTTGCCGATAATAGCCGACATCTCGTCTTTAAAACCAAGGTCTAATGCTTTGTCAAACTCATCTAATACAAGGGTGTGTATGCTTGTCGTGTCAACATTGTTGTGTTGTATATGATACGCAATTCGTCCGGGTGTGCCAACCAATACCGCAGGAGGATGTGATAGATTATTTTTCTCTGTGCGTGTTGAATGACCACCATAGCAGCAGTTCACTTTAAAGCCTGTGTTCATTTGCTTAAACACCTGTTCAATCTGCAAACCCAGCTCACGGGAAGGAACAATTACAAGTGCCTGCACACCTTTTTCTTCAACTTTCAAACTGCTTAAAACAGGCAACAGAAAACCAACTGTTTTTCCCGAACCCGTAGGCGAAAGCAAAATAATATCCGTTGTTGTTTTTGCTGCTTCCAGTGAAGCAAGTTGCATAGCATTTAAAGAAGTAATCTTTAAATTTTCAAGTATTTTTTCAAACATGATTTATAGTTTCCTGCCAAGCATATTTAGCAGATTATGCGTAAGGTAAGTCTAAATCCAATCAATCCGTGTCTTTCTGATTTATTTCCCCGCTTTATCTTCCAGTAGCGGCACAAACTTAAAATCTCCGTGTTCCTTTATATCCACTTCTGTTGCAGTGATTTTAGTTACCGTTTTCATCACCTGCTCTTTTCCTTCGCCAACGGGAATTACAAGAATGCCGCCAACCTTTAGTTGTTCAATCAAGGCTGGTGGAATATAAGGTGCACCTGCTGTTACAATTACTTTATCAAAAGGTGCGTAGCTGGGTAAGCCAAGATAGCCATCTCCGTAAAATGTTTTTACGTTGTAGCCAAGTTCTGCAAGCAAAGGACGGGCTGTGTCGTGCAATAATTTCTGCCGTTCGATGGAATAAACCCTTGCGCCACATCCAGCGAGTACAGAGCTTTGATAACCCGAACCAGTTCCTATTTCCAGTACTTTTTCCTGCTTCTTTAACTGCAATAATTCTGTTTGCCTTGCAACAGTAAAAGGTTGTGAAATGGTTTGTCCGGCTCCAATTCTAAAAGCTTTGTCTTCATAAGCATGTTCTTCAAAAGCCTTGTCTAAGAAAAGGTGGCGTGGAATTTTTTCAATGGCTGCCAGCACTGTTTCGCTTTTAATCCCTTTCAGGCGCAAAACTTTTATCAACTGCTTGCGCATCCCTTTGTGGCGAAAAGTATCAATCATGCGTCAATAGTAGGGAATATCATAAACAGGCTTTTGAAGCATTCAGGATTGTTTTCAACAACCTGTCTTTAAAAAACGTTTGAGATTGGCAACTAAGCCGCTTGCTTAAGGACTACTTTTGGCCGTATCAGATGGATAAAAAATTGAAAATAGGAGTGTTGGGCGCGGGTCATCTAGGTATGATCCACCTTAAACTGCTGAAAGAAATTCCTGCATATATGGTAATGGGATTTTATGACCCTGACCTTGAGCGCAGCGTAAAAGCGCAGGAAGAACATTCGGTAAACAGTTTTAAATCCATGAAAGAATTAATGGAGCATTGCGATGTAATAGATATTGTAACGCCTACCGTTACACATTACGATTGCGCAGCAATGGCTCTTCGCAAATCAAAACATGTTTTTATTGAAAAGCCGATAACCAATACTTTGGGTGAGGCACGAAGGCTGGCCAACCTCGCCCGTGAAGCAGGAACGGTGGTACAAATAGGGCATGTGGAGCGCTTCAATCCTGCTTTTATGGCCGCAAAGCCTTATTGCGGTCAGCCTATGTTTATTGAAACACACCGTTTAGCGCAGTTCAACCCGAGAGGAACTGATGTTCCTGTAGTTCTTGACCTGATGATTCATGATATTGATATTGTGCTGAACATTGTGAAAGCAAACATTAGGCGAATCAGTGCAAGCGGGGTTGCAGTGGTAAGTGATTCACCTGATATTGCCAATGCCCGTATTGAATTTGATAACGGCTGTGTGGCCAACCTAACCGCCAGCCGCATTTCGATGAAACAAATGCGTAAAACCCGCATCTTTCAGCGCGATGCTTACATAGCCATTGATTTTCTGAAAAAGAAAACAGACATTATACGCCTTGAGAACATTGAGGGCGAGCCTAACCCCGACACTATGTTTATTGACTTAGGTATTGGAAAAGGAAAAAAAGCCATTACATTTGAGGCGCCAGAAGTACCCGATACCAACGCAATTAAAATGGAACTCGAAACATTTGCAAATGCCATCAACACTAACACTACACCTGTGGTTACTATTGATGATGGCTACAAGGCATTGGAAGTGGCGCACAAAATCATCGATAAGTTTCACATCAGCAGCACGCTATTGAAATAATTCTACTCTAAGTTTTACATAAAATAGTTGTCACCCTGAGCGTAGTTGAAGGGTACTATAATGACAATGTTTTTAAAATTAATGAAAGTGAATTATTTTAACGCTTGGTTCTTGCTTCTTGGCTCTTGTATCTTAGCTCTTCCTTCGTGCGAGGTAATTAATCCCGATGAAGGAATTCCTTCTTACATACAGATTGATACGATTACGCTTACTACTGATTATGCTGCGGAAGGAACAGATTCACACAAAATCACAGATGCATGGGTGTATGTGGATGATGAATTGGTGGGTGCTTATGAATTACCTGCTACTGTTCCTGTTCTTAAAAGCGGCAGTCATAAAATTACGGTGAATGCAGGAATAAAAATGAACGGGATTTCAGCTACACGTATTCCTTACCCTTTTTACCAGCCTTATGAAATTACTACCGACCTTGTTCCTGACAGTATATTAACGTTGCAGCCCGTTGTTCATTATTATGCTACAACAACCTTTGCCTGGAAAGAAGATTTTGAAAGTCCGGGCTACACACTTGAGTTGACAAACGTAAGTGATACAATACTGAACCGCGTAACCGGAACAGCCGATGTTTTTGAAGGTAATGTTTCGGGGCTTTTTGCGATGCGCAACCCGCCACAATTTTTGTTTGAGTGCAAGACCATAAATGAATATGCACTGCCAAAGGGCGGCACTCCTGTTTTTCTGGAACTAAATTATAAATGCAACAATACCTTCCGCATAGGTATTTTTGAAAATGAAGGTGGTGTGAGTACACAAGTACCCCAAACTATTCAGATTAATAAAAGTGAGAACTGGAATAAAATATATGTGAACCTTACCAATGAGGTAAGCCTGTTTCCTAATGCCATTAATTACAATGTTTATTTTGGTGTGATACCTGATGATGGAATTCCTGAACCGAAAGTGTATGTGGATAATATTAAGCTGATTTATTAATGCAGAATTTGGAATTAAAAATGAAGAGTTGTCACCCTGAGCGTAGCCGAAGAGCATTATTGTTTTGGCGGTTCGACTACGCTCACCGTGACACACAACTTTCAAATGAATAAACAACTTCAAACCCTCAAATACCTGTTCTTCGACATTGTGTCGGCAGCGGGAGCGTGGAGCTTGTTTTTTGTTTTCAGGAAAACATTTATTGAGTCGAATAAGTTTGGCGAAAAAATTCCGGTTGAGTTTGATGAGCGGTTTTTTACGGGGCTTGTGCTGGTTCCGCTGTTCTGGTTTGCGTTGTATGCTATTCAGGGAACGTACAGCAGTATTTACCGCAAGAGCCGCTTAAAAGAATTAGGACAAACGCTGCTGACTACGCTGATAGGTGTTGTTATTATTTTCTTTGCGCTTATTCTTGACGATGAGATCAATACTTACAAAAGCTATTATCAGAGTTTTGTTGCGTTGTTTTTATTGCATTTCTTTTTCACCTATACCTTTCGGGTAATATTGACCACACGCACGGCACACCGCATCCATAATCGCATTATCGGTTTCCCGACTTTATTGATAGGTAGTAACGAAAAAGCCCTGCAACTGTTTACTGAACTGGAGGGGCAGCGCACTTCAACGGGAAATAAATTTGTTGGATTTATTCACGCTAACGGTAATAAGACAGGGCATTTGCTAGATGATAAACTTCCGCACCTTGGGGGCGCTGCCGATATCAAAAGTATTATTGAGAAATACGATTTGGAGGAAGCCATCATTGCGTTGGAATCATCGGAGCACAATAAAATTCAGGGGATAATTACGGAGTTTGAAGATAGCAAGGTAACGCTGAAAATTATTCCCGATATGTATGATATTCTTTCGGGTTCGGTGAAGATGAACACTATTTACGGCACTCCGCTTATCCATATTACACAGGATATTATGCCTGCATGGCAAAAGAGCCTGAAGCGCATTGGTGATATTTTTGTTTCGCTGATGGTGCTTATCCTTTTCTCACCTGTTTACCTGATCACGGCACTGGTGGTAAAGCTTTCATCATCGGGCCCGGTGTTTTACAGCCACGAGCGGATTGGGATACACGGCAAGCCTTTTACGATGTATAAATTCCGCAGCATGGTGCAGAATGCGGAGAATGGTAAGCCGCAACTGAGCAGCGATCACGACCCGCGCATAACGAAGTTCGGGAAGTTTATGCGCAAAACGCGGCTGGACGAAATCCCGCAGTTTTATAATGTATTGAAAGGCGATATGAGTTTGGTTGGTCCGCGCCCCGAGCGCAAGTATTTTATTGACCAGATTATTGCCGTTGCCCCGCACTACAAGCATTTGCACAAGGTTCGCCCGGGTATTACCTCATGGGGAATGGTTAAATTCGGTTATGCCGAAAATGTGGACCAGATGCTGGAGCGCATGAAGTATGATCTTATTTATATTGAGAACATGACGCTGGCGGTGGACTTTAAAATCCTTATTTATACGGTGCTTACGGTGATTAGGGGGAAGGGGAAGTAGTTAACGCGAAGAATAATCTTCCGGGTTTTTATAAGAATGAATAACAGCAAGAATTACAATCTGCTTGTTTTCATCGTCCACTAAATAATGAATGTGATAAGGAAACTGCTTTAGTAATAGGGTTCGCACGTTTTTATATTTCACAGCAAAACCTAGTGGGTACTTGCCAATGTATTCACGCGCTTCGCGCAGACGAAAGATAAATTGGCCGGCAAGTTCAGGAGAAATCTTTTTGTAATAATCAACAGCAGTAATGATATCCTCTCTTACAGCCGGACGGTTGATAAAGCTGAAGCTCACAGACTTTTTTCTATATCGTTCAGGGTGTTGTCAAAATTTTCAACACTTCCTTTGTTTGAATAATAATCGTTTAGGCGTTGGTCAATTATTTTTTTCTGCCATGTAGAAAGTTCACCCAAATTTGCTGCTTCTTCTTTTAGCAAATCTGAATATTTTTCTTTCAACTTTTGCCAGTCTTCTATAGGAATAAATACTCCGGTAGTATTTCCTTTGTTGTCGTTAATGAATTGAAGTGACATATTGTATGTTTTTTATTGAAACAAATTTACTCTTTTCCTTTAAATCTTTACCTTATCAACTCCAGCGAACCGGTGAGGATGTTGTTTTCGGTGGTGAGGGTTGAGTAATTGATGTAGTAGAGGTAGAAGCCGGAGGGCATGGGTACGCCTTTATATTTACCATCCCAGCCATTGCTTTGAAGGTCATTTGTAGAGAAAAGTTTCACTCCTTCATTGTCACGTATTTCATATTCAATAGCTTCTATGCTGCTGTAAACGGGTCTCCACTTGTCACTTATTCCATCCGAGTTTGGCGAAAATGTATTAGGAACATACATAGCAGGATTGCAATTGTAGAGACTAAATTTTATTTGAATTGCACCTGTTGAATTAGAGAAATAATTAAGTGTGCAATAATCACCATTCGTTACATTTATTGATGAAGTTGTTTCACCTTCGGGACCCCATAAATAAGTTGCTGAGGTATCAGTAGTTGTTGCATCCAGCGTTATTGAGTTATAAGGATAAAGGCAAAAACTGAGATCTCCTGGTGTGCTACTTAGATCAATATAATAAGTTGTGTCTTCATAATTATAGAATGAAGGTTTGGGATCAAAATCATCCTTGCAGCAACTGCTGAGGAAAATAACGATGGCTGCTATAAAAAATAAATATCTCATGGCTTGGTTATTTTCATTTGTTCTTCCGGTGTCGGGTCTTTTCGCAATTTAAACCGGTAACGTAACATCACTTCAAAACTTTGTCCTGGTTGTATAGCAAATAATTCTTTTGAAGTAGGAAACCCCCAGCCGCAACTCACACGCAGATTTTCTTTCACTTGCGCACCGCCATAAATCATCAGTGTATTTAAGTTGCGGTAATTGAGCAAAAGCAAATACCTGTTTTTAAAAGCCACAGAAAGCGAAGGCTGGAAGTACCAGATGTTTACTTTGTTCATCACAATTAAGGAAGGTGTAACAACAATTTCTTTTGAAACAGGAATATGATAACCTGCATTGTAATAGAATTGCATAGGAAGTTTACTGACACCATAAAAGCTTTCATCGGGTTGCATGGAATGAAGAACAGAAAAGCCAAGAAATAAATGCTTGCGTGCAAACCATAAGCCGTGGTTAAAATCAGGAAATCCCCTTGTTGGCTTTAGCGGCTCTTGTTCATTTGTACCATAAATAAAACCATAACGTGAGTCAATCTGATCAGGGAAAGTTAAATGACTCCAATCTATTGTTCTTGTGTTATAACTAAAAGAATGTCCAATTCTAAGTTGAGATGATTTTCCAATTTTCAGAGTGTATGAATAGGTAAGCATAAACTCCATTCTTTTCTCATATATAGTTTGATTATGCAGATAAACCAATCCAATCGAACTTGTTTTGCTTTTTCCCATTGCTACATCAAAAGCAGCAAACCAATTTTGTGGAGAGGTGATTTTGTTTTCCTTATTATAATTAGTTATTGGATATAACCCCATCCACCTCATCCCATATCCACCCTGCACATTCATTCTCTCCTCATATCCCGTAAGCGCAGGGTTCTGCCAAAAATTAAAAAGTATGTTGTTTTCAATCCTTCCCGGAACGGTGAAGTGGTTGCGCAGTTCCTGCGCCCCCGCTGCTAATGAAAAAAGAAGAAAGAAAGCGAGGAGAGTTTTTTTCATCAGGATTTAGTGCAACGAAAATAATAAAATTATTGGTATAGGCACTTAGGTCGCAAAGTTTTATAGCTTTGCAAAATGGGATATAGCTTTAAATTTGCAGGTGTGAATTCAATAGCCTTCCAC
>JAGVLY010000096.1 GCA_020054035.1 Bacteroidia bacterium
GATGTAAAATATCACCAGGGATTTACCTCCATTGAAAAAACAGAAACAGGAAAAGATGTAAAACTGAATCTTTGTCCAAACCCTTCGCACCTTGAAGCGGTTGGTCCCGTGGTAGAAGGTATTGCCCGCGCTAAAATTGAAAAGGATTATCACAACGATGCCAATGCACTGTGTCCTATTATCATTCACGGAGATGCGGCTGTTGCAGCTCAGGGTGTGGTTTATGAAACTGTGCAAATGGCTCAGCTTGATGGATACAAAACAGGCGGAACTATTCATTTGGTAATTAACAATCAGGTTGGTTTCACCACCAACTTTGCTGATGCCCGTTCAAGCATTTATTGCACTGATGTAGCCAAAGTAACATTGTCCCCTGTTTTCCATGTGAACGGTGATGATGTGGAAGCTGTGGTTAACACCATCCAACTGGCAATTGAATTCCGCCAGACTTTTAAACGCGATATTTTTATTGACCTGTTGTGTTACCGCAAATACGGACACAACGAAGGTGATGAGCCGCGTTTCACACAGCCATTGCTTTACAAAATAATTGAAACGCATCCCAATCCATTGGAGATTTACAACAAGAAATTAACCGAACAGGGAGTTGTGGAAGCTGGCTTGGTAAAGGAGATGGAGAAAAAATTCAACCAATTTTTGCAGGAAAGATTGGATCAGGCAAAGCAACAAAAAAGAGCAGAAATCATTCCTTTTCTTGCTGATATATGGAAAGATTTTCGCAGGTCAACACCGGAAGACTTTGATGCCTCACCTGCAACAGGAGTTGATAAAAAAACACTGCTCGACATCTCTGAAAAAATTACCGCCATTCCTGAAGGCAAAAAGTTTTTCAAGAAGATGGAAAAAATCATGCAGGACCGCCACGATATGGTTTTTAAAACCGACAAACTGGATTGGGGAATGGCCGAACTACTGGCGTACGCAAGCTTGCTGAAAGAAGGTCATCCCGTGCGTTTTAGCGGACAGGATGTGGAGCGCGGAACGTTTTCGCATCGTCATGCTATTTTAAAAGTTGAAGACTCGGAAGAAAAATATGTGCCGCTGAATCACATCAACGACAAGCAGGCAGATTTTCAGATTTACAATTCGTTGCTATCCGAATATGCGGTAATGGGCTTTGATTACGGTTATGCATTTGCGGCCCCTAATGACCTTACAATTTGGGAAGCGCAGTTTGGTGATTTCAACAACGGTGCACAAATCATCATTGACCAGTTTCTCTGCTGTGCCGAAGAGAAATGGGATGTGATGAATGGTTTGGTTTTATTTCTTCCACATGGTTACGAAGGAATGGGAGCAGAACACAGCAGCGGCAGAATGGAGCGTTTTCTTTCGCTTTCTGCAGATTACAATATGCAGGTTGTTAACTGCACCACACCTGCAAACTTCTTCCACGTTTTGCGCAGACAAATGAAACGCAATTTCCGCAAGCCGCTGATTGCATTTACACCAAAAAGTTTGCTGCGTCACCCTGCTTGCGTTTCATCACTTGATGATTTGGCATCAGGCTCATTTACTGAAGTATTTGATGATGCAACAGTAGCAGTAAAAGATGTGAAGAAAGTAGCTTTCTGTTCCGGTAAAATCTATTACGAGTTACTGGAGCAAAAAGAAAAATCAGGAGATAACGAAACTGCAATTATCCGTGTAGAGCAATTATTCCCTCTGCCTAAAAAGCAATTAGATGCCATTGTTCAGAAATATAAAAATGCTGAAAAGTGGTATTGGGTGCAGGAAGAACCTGCCAATATGGGAGCATGGCCTTACATTGTTCGCCTGTATCGCAAAATTGATTTAGAAGTTATTGCGCGCCCGGATTCAGGTACCCCTGCAACAGGTTCACATGAAAGACATATTCACACTCAGAAGAAGTTGATTGAAAAAGTATTCAGCAAAACAACTGTAAAAGCATAAACGAAAATGATAGCAGAAACTAAAGTTCCAAGTCCGGGAGAATCAATCACCGAAGTAGAAATTGCCAACTGGCTTGTTAAAGATGGCGACTATGTTTCCAAGGATGACGAATTGTGTGAAATTGATTCTGATAAAGCAACACTGACTGTGAATGCCGAAGAATCAGGAACAGTAAAAATTCTGGCTGCAGCAGGAGAAAAAGTAGCGGTCGGTGCAACTATCTGCACCATTGATACCGATGCAAAAGCACCTGCAGGAAGTGAAGCTAAAAAAGAAAAAGCTCATTCTGAAAAAGAAAAACCGGTTGAGGCAAAAACAACTGCACCTGAAAAAAAGCAGGAAGTAAAAGAAGAGAAAACGAAATCCTATGCTGATGGTGTTCCTTCTGTTTCAGCAAAAAAATTAATGGATGAAAACTCCATTCCCGCTTCAAAAATTAAAGCTACAGGTAAAGACGGACGCATTACCAAAGGCGATGTATTACAGGCTATGTCAGCAGGCTTCAGCACAGAGAGTATTTCAAATTCATGGCAGGGTTCACGCGAAACTGATCGTCAGAAGATGAGCAGTCTCCGCAGAAAACTTGCGGAACGTTTGGTTGGCGTGAAAAATCAAACTGCCATGCTCACTACTTTTAACGAAGTCGACATGAGTGGAATTATGGATTTACGCAAAAAATACAAAGACAAGTTCAAAGAAAAACATGGTGTTGGTGTTGGCTTTATGTCGTTTTTTACAAAGGCAGTTACAGAAGCACTGTTTCATTTCCCTGCTGTAAACGCAATGATAGATGGCGAAGAAATTGTTTATCACAAATACTGCGACATCGGAATTGCAGTGAGCGCACCAAAAGGTTTGATGGTTCCTGTAATCAGAAATGCAGAAACGCTTTCGCTTGCTGATATTGAAAAATCAATTGCTGCACTTGCCACTAAAGCGCGTGATGGCAAACTGAGTATTGAAGAAATGACAGGTGGAACATTCACTATCACCAATGGTGGTGTATTTGGTTCTATGCTCAGCACACCTATTTTAAATCCTCCGCAAAGCGCAATTCTGGGAATGCACAACATTGTTGAACGTCCTGTTGCAATAAACGGGAAAGTTGAAATCCGACCTATTATGTATGTCGCACTTTCTTATGACCACCGCATTATTGACGGAAGAGAATCTGTTGGCTTTCTGGTGAAAGTAAAAGAGATGCTTGAAAATCCGCAGAAGATTTTATTCGGCAGCAAAGCTCCTGAGGAGATTTTATTGGGGCTGTAGTAGCCACGACCTGAAGGTCGTGGATTTTATGAGAACGATGTTTGCTCAAGGGCTTTAGCCCTTTCGTTCTGTTTGTAAAGCACAAACATTAACATTCCAAGCAGAACTAAACTCAGCACCACCACCAACACATTATCTGAGGCAACGCTTTCTAGTTGTTCTTCATTAATTATTCCGCGTTGGTTTAAATAATCCAGTGTTATAGCTGCGCCATTATTCAAAAAGTGCGCAAACACTGCAAGCCAGATATTTTTACTCCAAACGAAAATGCAGCCGAGAATAATACCCAACAACATGCGAGGCAAAAAGCCCATAAACTGAAAATGAAAAGCACTAAAAATTATTGCCGTGATTACAATTGCGATGTAAACATTTTTCACCGCTTTGGTCATGTACTGCTGAATCATTCCGCGAAAAAATATCTCTTCGCCCAAAGCAGGTAAAAATGCCATTATTAAAACATTAAGCAGAAAAACACGTACGTTATCTGCTTTCAAAAAGACCTTGGTTATAACCGCACCTTGTTCTTCGGCTTGCTTTATCCAGTCAGCAATTCCAAATGCTTCAGGAAAAGGAAATTCAGCATTCCATTTCCCGGTAAGTTCAACCAAAGGCTGAACAACCA
>JAGVLY010000086.1 GCA_020054035.1 Bacteroidia bacterium
ATTCCAACCATCACATTTTGCTTTCCTTTAAGCAAAGCTTCAACTGCTTCATAACCCAAACGCGTAGCAAGCAACCTGTCATTTGCTGTTGGATTTCCTCCCCGCTGTAAATGGCCAAGCACCGAAATGCGTGTATCTAATTTATCAAACTTTGCTTTTACCTTCTCTGCAACTGCATAGGCTCCTCCTGCATCATCACCTTCTGCAACTATTATTATATAGCTTGATTTTTTGCGCTTCCAGCCATTTTGTAAAAGTCTAATTAAGTCATCAATATAGGTCTTGGTTTCGGGGATAAGAATAGCTTCTGCTCCCACACCAATTCCGCTGTTAAGTGCTATTAGTCCCGCATCGCGGCCCATTACCTCAACAAAAAACAAACGGTCGTGCGACTCGGCTGTATCGCGGATTTTATCTACTGCCTGAATAACGGTATTTACCGCAGTATCGTAACCAATGGTAAAATCAGAGCCTGCAAGGTCGTTATCAATTGTTCCGGGCAAACCGACAAAAGGAATTTTACAAACGGAGTAAAATTCCAACGCTCCTTTAAATGTTCCGTCACCACCTATGGCAACTACCGCATCAATCTTATGTTTTTTAAGTTGCGCAGCAGCTTCTTTCATTCCTTCTTTGGTCATAAAACGTTTGCTGCGGGCTGTTTTAAGAATGGTTCCTCCGCGCTGAATAATTCCGCTTACCGATGTTGCGTCCAGCGGAATAAACTCTCCTTTTATCATGCCGTCATAGCCATGCATGATGCCGAAAACTTTAACACCGTGATGCAAAGCAGTTCTGACAACTGCGCGGATAGCGGCATTCATGCCGGGAGAATCACCGCCCGAGGTGAAGAGGGCGATTATTTTAATGTTCGTTTTCATAAAGTTTATTTTTTCTCCGCTTCGCATTTATCGCAGCCGGGCTTGGCTTTGTGTGCAAATGTTTCTTTATAGATTTTTCGGCCGACAAAATAAACCGCGACTATAAAGAGTATTCCGACTACAATTTCCTGTGCCATTTGATTACAAAATTAAACTTTTTAACCGCAAAGGGCGCAGAGAAAGCGCAAAGGGCACAAAGTGAATTCCCTTTGCGTTCTTTGCGAAAAACTTTGCGTTCTTTGCGGTAAATTTGATGTTAGTTTTATTCAATGAAATTCAACCGCAAAAAATATTCTGACGAAACGCTGCTGCAACTCTACTATCAACTTCTTAAACCAAGGATGATAGAAGAAAAGATGCTGTTGTTGTTGCGCCAAGGCAAAATTTCAAAATGGTTTTCAGGCATGGGACAGGAAGCCATTTCGGTAGGCACTGCTTTGGCAATGGACAAAGAAGAATTCATTCTGCCCATGCACCGCAACCTTGGAATTTTTACAGGAAGAGACATTCCGCTTTCGCGCTTGTTTGCACAGTTTCAGGGAAAAATGTCGGGTTTTACCAAAGGGCGCGACCGCTCGTTTCATTTTGGTGCAAAGGATTATAACATCGTGGGAATGATCTCGCACCTTGGTCCGCAAATGGGCGTGGCAGACGGAATTGCGCTGGGAAATTTATTAAAGAAAAACAAAAAAGTAACCGCTGTTTTTACAGGTGATGGCGGTGCAAGCGAAGGCGATTTCCATGAATCAATTAATGTGGCCGCTGTTTGGGATTTGCCCGTGATCTTTATTATTGAAAATAATTACTGGGGACTTTCAACTCCTTCTGCAGAGCAGTTTCGCTGCAAGCAGTTTATTGACAAAGCTATTGGCTACGGCATTGAAGGTGTGCAAGTGGACGGCAATAATATTCTTGAAGTTTACGATGCTGTTTTAACACTGCGCGAAAAAATTCAAAAGAAAAATCGCCCGTTTATTCTGGAGTGCATGACCTTCCGCATGCGCGGACACGAAGAGGCTTCGGGTACAAAATATTATCCGGAGGGAATACAAGAGGAATGGTCAAAACAAGATCCTTTGACTAATTATGAAAGCTATTTGCAGGAACAGAAAATTCTGGATGAACAGCAAATTGCTGATTTCAGAAAACAACTAAAAGCAGAGATTGAAGAAGGTTTGAAAATTGCTTTTGACGAGCCTTTGATTAAGCCCGACACCGAAACAGAATATGCTGATCTGTTCAAAAAATCAGAAATAATAGTTGAACCTGCTTTAGGCAAAACAAGCACAATACGGTTGATTGATGCAATTTCATCAGGCTTAAAACAAGCCATGCAAAAGCATCCCAACCTTGTTTTGATGGGACAGGATATTGCCGAATACGGTGGTGTTTTTAAAGTTACAGATGGCTTTGTTACAGAATTTGGAAAAGAGCGCGTTCGCAATACTCCTCTTTGCGAATCGGCAATTATAGGTGCGGGGTTAGGCTTATCCATCAACGGTTACAAAGCAATGGTGGAAATGCAATTTGCAGATTTTGTTACTTGTGGTTTCAACCAGATTGTAAACAACCTTGCCAAATCGCATTGGCGCTGGGGACAAAACGCAGATGTGGTGGTGCGTATGCCCACCGGTGCGGGCGTTGCTGCCGGACCTTTTCACTCGCAAAGTAATGAGGCATGGTTCTTCCATGTTCCGGGTTTAAAAATTGTTTACCCCGCTTTTCCTGCGGATGCGAAAGGCCTGCTGACAGCGGCAATAGAAGACCCCAATCCTGTTTTATTTTTTGAGCACAAGGCTTTATACCGCAGCATTTCGGGTGAGGTGCCTGATGATTATTACACCACCGAAATAGGAAAAGCAAACCTTGTAAGGACAGGAACTGATGTAAGCATTATCACGTATGGCTATGGTGTGCACTGGGCTTTGGAAACTCTGGATAAAAACCCAACGATAAAAGCAGACTTGCTTGACCTGAGAACGCTGTTGCCTTTTGACAAAGAAGCCATTCTTGAAACGGTGAAGAAAACAGGCAAAGTAATAATACTGCATGAAGACACACTGATGGGCGGAATTGGCGCAGAACTCAGCGCATTCATCAACGAGAACTGCTTTGAATATTTAGATGCGCCTGTGGTGCGTTCAGCAAGTTTGGATACGCCTGTTCCCTTTGTATCAGAACTGGAACAGAACTTTTTACCGAAGACAAGGTTTGAAAAACAGTTAATGGATTTGACTAATTATTAGAAAATAAGCCACAGATTACACAGATTTACACAGATTTACACAGAAAAAATCAGTGAAAATCTGTGCAATCTGTGGCAAATAAAATGAACATCACCCTCGAAAACACCGGCAAACGCTACAACCAGGAATGGATATTCCGCGGGGTGAATGATGAATTCAGATCCGGTGAGCACGTTGTTTTATTAGGGGCAAACGGCTCGGGAAAATCAACCTTGCTGCAAACTATTCTGGGAAGCATTATGCCATCAGAAGGCAAGGTGATTTACAAACACGAAGGCAAAGAAATAGACATAGATAATGTCTTCCGCTATTTCTCTTTTGCCTCGCCTTACCTTGAATTGCCCGAAGAATTTACCCTCACCGAAACCCTGCAGTTTAACACCAACTTTAAACCGTTTTTAAAAAACCTTACAGCCAGTGAAGTGCTGGAAGCAACAGGCCTTACCAAATCTGCTAACAAGCAACTGAAATATTTTTCTTCAGGCATGAAGCAGCGCGTAAAGCTGGCGCTGTGCATTTTCAGTGATACGCCTGTGGCTTTATTAGACGAGCCACTCAGCAACCTTGACAGCAGCGGAGTGGCATGGTACAAAAACTTAGTGAACGAGTACTCCGCCAACCGCCTCTTTATTGTTTGCTCCAACAAACAGGCTGATGAATATTTCTTTTGTAAAAAGGAATTGGTGATAGAGGATTATAAGAAGTAATCACTTCTCTTTCTTTAATAACTCCAGTATTTTTTCAGGGTCTTGTCGGTTATCCCAAAATGCTGTAATGATAATTTGAGTGGATGTTATTTTATAAAAAATGCTGAAATGCCCCATTGCAGCAACCCTTGTTTCGGGGTATTCACTTTGTCGTGATGATTCAGGATTTGTAAGAATTACTTTTATCCTGTCTTTTGTATTCTTTACAAGGCTCTCAGCATAAGTTGTTGAACCATTTCTTTTGGTCCAGTATTTAAGAATACTGCGCCTTTGACTAACTGCGGTTTCAGTCCAGACTACAGTTCTTTTAACCATTTCAAATCGCTTTTATCCACTTCTTCCTGCGAAATAAGTTTGCCACTTTTTATATCAGCATCGCTTAATTGCAGCATCAGCATTTGCGCTTTGGTTAATTTAACTTTTCCATTAACGTCTGCACTTTTTTCTACTAATTTATAAAGTGCGGTCAGGTAATCTTTATTGGTAATGGTAAGTAACTTATCTATAATATTGTTTCTGAGATGGTCTGTTGCTGCCATGTTTTTATATTTTGTGTTACAAAGATAAGCCATTCTGAAAAATAATTCCAATTCAATTAGCGGAATTACAAATTCCTTTATGTTCCGAGCGGCATTGCAAATGCCGCTCAGCTTTGATGCCGTTCACACAAGATGGAAGAAAGGAACATTCCGCTCAGCGGGGGTTTTAGTTAATTGTTAGTTGTTAATCATTATTCGTCATTGCGAACCCCGTTTCCTGCGGGGTGAAGCAATCTTAAAATAAGGTGCAGTAATTAAATTGTGAGATTGCTTCGGGTGAAAACCCTCGCAATGACGGTTGTATACAGAGTTCCTTGTTCAGCTATCGGGCTTGCCTGTGCAGCAGAATACATTCTCTTTATAGTTTGTTCCGTTTCCTTATCAGCTATGCTGCGGCCTGCTATCGCAAATAGTTTACCTGCTACCGTCAGGTTTATTGTTTCCTTATTTATAGTCCTGCCTTTTTCAGTTAAGCGTTTTCCTCTTTTCGCTGCCGGCATACCTCTTTCCGCTATTCTGTTACCCTGTTCCGCTAATGCGCTACCCTGTCCCGCAATGCTCCTACCCTCTCCCGCTAAGCTCTTACCTTTTCCGCAAAGCATTGCGACACGGGGTTTTGCTGCATTTGGTTGAGGTACTACGTTTGCGGACTTAGGTAACATGTTGTTGTGGTTTGCGGGGGCAAAATTGAACCCCGGGGCGGGCATAGCCAAACCGGGTTTTGCGTATTATTTAGGTTCAGGCGGGTATGTCGGTAACGGGTATTGTCACGGTGAGCGTAGTCGAACCGCAATTATTAACAGCCGGTTTAATATGCCCTTCGACTACGCTCAGGGTGACAGGCGCACAAAATCCAACTCCAATAAAAACACAATTGAAAACTTTACTGTTTTTTTCTTATACTTGTAGTAAGCCGCTGCAAAACAGGGCTTATTATTTAAGTTCAGAGAGATAATTCATTCGTGAAATCGTACTTCGCAAATCATAAATCGTACTTCGTAAATCGTAAATCGCAATGACCTCCTCCGACCTCTTACATAAACTCATTCATTCGCTTAGCGCGGTTGAAAAACGGTATGTAAAGATTTTTCTGAAAGGCGATGATGATTTAAGCGGCAACACCTATTTGAACACCTTGTTTGCAGCATTGCTGAAACAGGAAAACTACAACGAGGCGGAGTTAAAAAACACAATCAGCGACCCGAAGCTGCGCAGAAATTTTGCGTTGTATAAAAACCTGTTACAGGAAAAAGTGCTGGATGCCCTTACCGCTTTTGACCGCCAAAGCACACCCGAACATAAAATTTACCGCAGGCTCGAAAATCAGCAAGCCCTGTGGCAGCGCGGACACCTGAACTTAGCCGAAAAAGAACTGGAAAAAGCGCAGAAAGATGCACAACTGCACGAACATTATTCGTTGCTGCTCGAAATTTTTAAACGCAAACGATTGACTATTCTTTCAGCATTTGATTCGCACACCGTTCAACGCCTGCAAAATAATATTGCCGCTGCACAAGAGGCACTGAAAAAGTTAGAGAACGAATCGGAATTCAATAACCTGTATGATTTGGCTTTTTCGGTAGGTAAAATAAAAGGACCGAATAAAATTGAGAACGATACCGATTTAGCACAAATTATTGCAAACCCGCTGTTGGGCGATGAAAAAAATACCATCACCTTTGATGCGAAACTGAAATTCTACGGAATATGGAGCAACTATTATTCTGCCAGCGGAAATGAAATCGGCAACCTGTATCACCGCAAAAAAATAATTGAAATCTGGAAACAGCATCCCGAAAAAATACAACAACTGAAATGGCGCTACCGTGTTTCGCTCGGCAACCTGGGGCTCGCATACCACCGCAACAGCTATTACCATGAGTTTGAAACCCTCCTCAGCGAGATGGAAGCCGTGGCAGGAAAAGGAAAAAACTATGACCCGCTTGCCTTTCGCACGCTCGAAAGCCTGCGCCAGATTTATTACGTGAGTACCGCACAGTTCAGCCGCCTGAGCGAATTGAAAAAAAGACTTGAAAACGGCATGGAGAACTACCGCGAAACGCTCGACATCGGTTTTTATATTACCACTTATTATAATCTATCTGTTGCAGAATTAATACAAGACAATTATAGCGAAGCATTGAAATGGCTGAAAAAAATTACCGACCTGCCCCGCCACAACCTGCGTTTGGATATACAGCGATTTATACCCGCTTACCGCCTGATGATTTTATACAGCCACAACAGCAGCCTGCTTGAATACGACCTGCGCAACGCACAGCGGTATTATGCCAAACATCCCGATAGCTATCGGGAGGGCTCGCTTGAAAGCCTTGTGCTGAAAAACATAAAGACCTTATACCTTTGCAACAGCCGCAACGAAAAGCAAACGCTACTCAATACCTTTAACCGTGATATGGAACAACTGCTTGCCCAACCCGGTAACAGCAACATGACGGGCATTGACGAAGTGTATTGCTGGGTAAAAGCACTGCTGCTGAATAAGCCCCTGCTGGAAGTGGCTACGCCTTATCTGCTGGCAAAAAATAAAAGTAAACAGGAGGTGGAAGGGATGTTGAGTGGGGTTGAAAAGGGAGGTAAGAAATAAAAATGAAAAAGATTGTAACTGCTTTTATGTTATTGCTGGCTAATTATTCTTTTGCTCAAAAGAGTATTGATACAACTTCTGTTTTGAAAGCAATTAATGAGATTTCAAAAGAAATAGAGGATACTTTATTTGACGAAAATTCATATTATTATAGAGGTATGTATTATTATGGAATAGGTATGTATCATGAAGCGAAAAAAGATTTTGAAGAATTTATACAAATCGGAAATATACGTGGGGGTATATTTATTAGCGGAGAAAAGCTTTATAATGTTTTATTATATATTGGTTGGATAGAGGGGTATTTTAAAGAGTCTGAAAAGGCAATCAAATATTATCAGGCAGCCTCAGAGATAGATAGTTTACAAAGCAAGCCATATTTTCAGCTAGGCCATGTTTATATGAATCGGGGCGATACTTTAAAAGCTTGTAGCTTTTTTAATAAAGCAAAGAAATTAGATAAGGATATAGAAATCCCAATAGATTGCAAATAATATAGCGTTCACTTGCCAACGCCACCAACCCGCAACAACAAAAACCCTGATAGGTATCGGGGGAAATGAGGAAAGAAGATTGAAATGAAAAAACTCACATTTATAATATTATTAGCGATTTCACATCCATCGTTTTCGCAATCACCATCAATTAACTTTAGTATTAGTGGAGATGTCGGCCTGTTCCGTTTTGACCCGGGCAGTTATGATAAAAAATATCCAAGCGAAGCATTAGAAAATGATGCTGATGGCATTGTGAGGATAGAACTCGCAATTGATTCGCTCTGTAATCTAATAGGATATAAAAATCTAAATCATATTGGCTACGGATTAGATGAAGCAGGGCTTGAATTTATTTTAGCCCAGTATGAAAAGGCCAGAAAAGCTAAGCCCGATATAAAATGTGGGAATGGTGTATTGCATCATGTTGTGACAGTTAATTTTAAACTTGAGTAATTTATCTAAACCCTAACAAGCGGAAAGAAGGAAGGGATGAAAAACATCACCAAACCGCAACAACAAAACCCTGATAGGTATCGGGGGAAATGAGGAAAGAAGATTAAGCCGGAAACGTTTGCAAAGCCAGCAGCGAAGCTGCATCAAAAGCCTTTTTATTTATGCCTGTCTCCATCTTTTTCTCTTCAAAAAAACTCAGCAGATTTTCGGTAGGCATGTTGCCGGTTAATTTATCAGAGGCCATGGGGCAACCGCCAAAACCTTTGATGGCGCTGTCAAAACTGCGGCAGCCGCTGTTGTAGGCAGCCTCCACTTTTTCTTTCCATTTATCAGGAGTGGTGTGCAGGTGCGCACCAATTTCTAAATCCGGCAAGGCAGGAATAAGATTAGAAAACATGTAACTGATATTCTCCGGATTAGAGACACCGATGGTATCAGCCAATGAGAAATACTTAATACCTAATTGCGAAAGCTTTTGTGTCCAGCTGATAGCAATATCGCTGCTCCACTCATCACCGTAAGGGTTTCCGAAGGCCATGGAGATATACACCAACATTTTTTTATTGCGGTTGATGCAAATAGTTTGCACCTCCTCTACCCTTTTCAGGTTTTCTTCAATAGTAGAATTTCCGTTGCGCTGCTGAAATGTTTCGGAAATAGAAAACGGAAAACCGAGGTACGTGATTTCATCAAAAGCGGCAGCATCTTCCGCACCGCGCTTGTTAAGAATAATGGAAAGCAGCTTTGATTTTGTGCCTGTCATCTCCAGTTTACCAACCAATTCAGCCGTATCGCGCATTTGCGGAATGGCTTTGGGCGAAACAAAACTTCCGAAGTCAATGGTATCAAAACCCACTTTCAGCAGGGAGTTGATGTAAGCCGCTTTTTTTTCGGTGGGTATAAACTCGTGTATGCCTTGCATGGCATCACGCGGGCATTCGGTGATTTTCATAATTGCAAAAATACATTTTATGCCACAAAGACACTAAGGCACAAAGCGTCACTAAATTTCTTTGTGTTTCTTAGTGGCTTTGTGCCTTAGTGGCATTTATTAAGCAGCAATCCTTTTTTCTTTAGCCTCGTTCATCATCTCCCTCAGATTAATAATTGCATAACGCATTCGTCCCAGTGCAGTGTTAATATTCACATTGGTCATTTCAGCAATTTCCTTGAAACTCATTTTGCCGTAGTGACGCATCAACACCACCTCTTTCTGTTCATCCTCAAGCCTGTCTATCATCGTACGGATTTCGTGTTCCATCTCACCATCCATAATTTTTTCTTCCGCATTTTTTTCATCGTTTATCAGCAATCTGAAAACATCTACACTCTCCTCATCTTCATCAGCAGCATTATCCACAAACTGCATTTTTTTGCCGTTACGAAAAAAATCCATGACCATGTTATGCGCAATACGCATAACCCAAGGAAGAAATTTACCTTCCTCTTTGTAGCTGCCTTTGTTCATGGTGTTAATCACTTTCAGAAAAACATCCTGGAAAATATCTTCAGCCACATTGCGCTGCTTAACTGTAAGCACTATGTAGGTGAAAATTTTGTTTTTGTGGCGTTTGAGCAGTTGCTCAAAGCAATTGTCGTTACCGTTAAGGTATCCGTTAATCAATTGCTCATCGGTTTGGTTGGATTGCATAGTTCCTCCTTTTTTAGAATTGTGTTAGAATTAAAAAGAGTAGAGGTTTGAACTATGGCAACAACGTATTTGGGTGAAGTAGAATTCGCTTATTTAAAAAGTAAACGTATAACCCAAATTGTTTTCAGTTGTTTGATATGATGGGGACAAATGTAAAACAAAATTTTATTCAAAATCAACAGACAGAATAAAATTCTTTAAAAATAGATTATTCACACAGAAAACAGATGATTATTCTGTCGACACAATCTACCATTTCATCAGCTTGTAGCTGCTGCTGAAGTTTTGGGTTGTTACATTCGTCAAATAAATTCCTGAAGAAAGGTTTTTAGGCGAGATCTTATACTCCAGAGAACCTGAAAATGATTCAGAAAAGATAATTCTTCCGGTTACATCAATCAATTCTGCTATTCCTGTTTGCGGAGAATTAAATCTCAATTCGGCACTACTGGAACCCTCTGCAAATCCAATACTGTTTATAAGCCTTACATCAGTATTGCCGGTATTATTTTCATGTATTCCAATGCCGCAACCGCTAAAACCACGCTGATCAAGAAAATAAGATACTGTATAAACGTGCTGGGCGCTATTAAATGACTGGGCGCTTTGCAGAAGCAAACAGGCTGCATCGTTCATAGTGATATTAGTTGCCAGATTATACATCGCTTCAATTAATATTTCATCGGCTGCCTCTCTTCCTATAGCATCCATAATTTGCATCATGGTTGATGACCAAATCTCGGCATCTTTGTATAAATTGCTTTGTAAATCTTCGGGATAATGCTTGCTGCTTTCAACTACGCGACCATTCCAGAATTCATTGTGTCCGTCCCACGAAAAAATTTTCTCCCAGTTAAATGAGTTAATGGATTTAGAATACGAAGCTGCAAAATAATCTCCTATGGCTTCATCCAGTGCAGTTCGCTCTATGCCTTGATTAGTGCTCGGTGCAGCGGAATAAGAAATTGCATGGCCATATTCATGAATGATCACATCTGCATCTTCGGCATCATCTACTCCACCTTCACCAAAAGTTAAACGGGGACTGGGAGTTGATGAAAAGTTTGAATTATCAGCCCCGCCCATTCCATGTGCATCAACCAATATAGGGTAATCTACAATATTATTAAACCCTAATGATTGAATATAATCATGATAAACATTAATATGGTAAAAAGCATTTACATCTTCAAAACCATCTTGTGAGCGCGTAAATTGAAAATCAGGGGTAAGACTTGTAACGGGAACAATATCAGGAATTGAATGATTATTAATCAAACAATACAGGCTTTCCAATTTAAACGTATCGTTTTCAAACGCAACATCAATAGTAACCTGCTGGCGCTGCATATTCAACTGTGAAATATCTGCATCCGAAGCATCTTCATAAGGCGTTCCGTAAGTAACACCTGCTGTGGTAAGCGGATCGGGGTTAAACACTCTTGCAAGTGCAGGAGTATCTACATCATGAACTCTATTATTATTGAAATAATTATTCATGTCGCGTTCGTAAACAATCATCTGTTCATCATTAATAACCAACTCAAAGAAATTACCTTTTTTATCCCACAGTTCAATACGTGAAGCTGGTATAAGTCTTGGTCCAAGATCAAAATATAAATCCTCTATAAAGATCTTAACAATGTCGTTTTCTTCCTGATAAATTGATTTAATAATATCATAACAATCATCTGTATCCGGAAATTTTCCTGCCGGTGTTTCCACAATATGATAGGTATTATCAAACAGCGAAATAATGTTTCCGCTTTTATCTAAATTAATTTTTACTGTGCCGCGGTATATAGGTTTTCCTTGATAATTCTGGCGATACAAATAATGAAAACCTGTTTTACTTTGTTTCCCTTCAAGGTATTCAACAGAAAAATCAGCGCCTCTTAAATTAGGAATAGCTGAAAGCAAATATTCTTTGACAAAAGCAGTATCAGTATTTTCAATTTTGCCGGAATTAAAAGAGGAAACAGCTTTACGCACATCAACCGGATGCGGTAATCGGCTTCCCATTCCGTCATTTATTTTTTGCCCGAAACTGAGAATCGGAAAAATTAGAACAATAAAAGCTATTAAGGCTGATACGAATTTACGATCGTTACTTTTTTGCACAAAAATGTTTTATTATGGTTTTATTCCGCGAGTTCCATCTAACCAACCCTGCCAGTATTCAAATGCTTTCATAGGAACATCTAACTTGTTATCGTCAATCATCTTTTGCACCTCATTACGGTTTTGCCTTTTCAATGTTACCTTATCAAGATTAGCAAAATGCAACATGGTAGCTGCTGCAATGGCAGAATTTATCTTCAGATTTTGCAGATTTACTTTGTCGTAGGTATCACTTTCGCAATGGTAATCTGAACAATAATTTGCGCCTTCCTGCATACCCACAAGATTGGGAACACCCTGCATCATAAAATCATAATTATCTGTGCCGACAATCGGAACATCTGCATTTTCAAAAGGACCAAGTGATGCAACACTTACCAATGCTTTTTTTGTTTCTGCATCCAACTCGGGACGGTTTCCTGTAAAGAAACCCGTAATTTTTCCGCTACCGATATCAATAGAAGCAATTACAATGTGTTTATTTAATTCCTTTTCATGTTGCTGTGTATAAGCATAGGAACCACAAATACACTGCTCTTCGCCATTCCATAGTGCAAAGCGAATAGTACGCTTAGGTTTTATTCCAAGTAGGGTCATTTGGCGGGCAATATCTATTACTAAAGAAACATTACAGCCATTGTCATTTGCTCCGGTTCCCATTCCCCAGGAGTCAAGGTGGGCACCAATCAACACAACTTCATCAGGCTTTTCACTGCCTTTTATTTCACCGATAACATTGTAAGAAGTGTATGAACCTCCTGTGGTCAATTCAATATTCAGATTGATATTCAACTTCCCACCTTTTTCAAGAATTCTTATACAGCGCGAGGCATCATCACGTGCCATTACAACAAGCGGAAGTGTATTATTATATCCGCGCGAAGCAAGATGACGAAACAATAATTTTTTAGGGCGCGATGACATATAAACAACGCCTTTAACCTGTGCAGCCATTGCCCGTCCTTCTATTTCATGTGCATCATTATATTCTTTAAATAGCCCACCCAGTTCGGTAAGTTCATCTGTTGTAACCAACACAAATTTGTCATTTACGTTATCTCCTGCTTTTTTAAAATCATCTTCTGTGCCGTAACCAACTGAAACTAATTCAGCTTCCAAACCACTTGCATCTGTACCAATGGAAAAAGCCCGCGAAACTACACGCGGAGAAAAATTTGAAGCACCGGTAATTTTAGCGGTGCAACTTTTCTCATCCCAAAGCGAAGGCATTTGAAAGGCTTCTTTCTTTACCTCTACTCCTGCTTCTTTAAATTTCTTAATGCCCCACTCTATTGCTTTGGTGTTAGCTTCCGTTCCGGTTACGCGACCTCCAATTTTATCACAGAGCTCATGTAAATCATCCTGAATTTGAGTATGCCCCAACATTGCAGCAACAAGCCTTTCTGTTTCGCTGTTCTGAGCGTTTAAAATAATTGCGGGGAATAAAATAAGCGATAAAAAAAATGAAACGTGCTTTAGCATTAGCGTTTTACAAGCACTAAAATTTTATCATCCAACTGCACGATAGAATAATTGATTTTTTTTCTGCCGGCACTGGTTTCCATGTATACTTCAGCAGTTTTCTTACCATCATTCCATTTACCTGAATGACAAATTTTATAGACCGATGAGTTTTTAGCTACAAGATCTTCGTCATATCCGTTATACATTTTAACAACGTAATTATAGCATAGCGAAAAATCGCCTTCTTCACCAAATTGTAGACTTGGAAAATCCTTGTATGCTGACAGGAATGTTGCTACGAATTTCAATGTATCAGTAGAACTAATGTTTGATGAAGTTACATCACGATTCTCGAGATAATATTTTTTATTTACGTAACGCACATTCTTTTCTTCAGTTACTTTCTTTTGTTCAACCTCAACTACACCCGCAGCTTCTTTCTTCTCTGCTTTAACTGGCTGAACTAATTTCGCCTCAGCAACATTCTTTTTTTCAACTTCCACCACTGCAGCTTTAACTACTGCTTTTTCAGTTTTCACCGGCTGATTTACCTTTTCAGCTACTACATTCTTTTTTTCAGGCTCTTCTACAGTGTTCTGAGTTTTAGTTTCGGGTACTGTTTTAGCTACTGTTTCATTAGTAGTGCCTTTTATTTTTTTGCGAGCTTCCTCTTTCAAACGTTCAATCTCTGATTGGTCAGCTACATTCTGCTTAGGTGCTTCTTTTACAGGTTCTGTTTTAGTTACCACTGGTGGATTAACCTGAACCTGTTTTTGCTGAACTTCGGTTGCAATTACTTTTTCCTGCTTAGGTATTTCAGTCGGCTTTTGTTCTGTAACTAATTTAACCGGCTCTTTTTTCTCTGCAACAACCGGAGCCTTTTCGATCACCTTCTGTTCTGCTTTTTGCTCAACGGGCTTTACCACAACTACATTTTCAGTTGCTTTTACAACCGTTTTTTCCTGAACAGATGTTGCCACCGCTTTCTCCTGCATCTTCTCACTTTCCGGTTGTTTATAATTGGTGGCAGTTGCTCCTGTGTTGCTAACCTTAGGCTGATCTTTCACCATTTCTTTGATAATGTCATCAACCTTATAAACAATGGTATCGCCCTTAGATGTTATGAAAATATTTTTCTTGCCCATGGCAATTTTTTCAAGATTTCCATTAACGAAAATTTCAAACTCCTGATTGGTTTGGGCGGAAACAGAATAACAGAATAACAGAACAAATATGGTAGTGGCGAATCTTAACATTGCGATAGCTTTTACTTCAAAAAATACACAGCAAGTTTAGGAAAATATCTTTTAATCTGTTTTGTTTAAGTCAAATTAATACTTTTGCCCCCAAGCGATGGTTCTATGTGAAGATGTCAAATTCACAGGATTAAAATGGGAATCAGGTGTAAATCCTGAACAGTTCCCGCTGCTGTAAGTAGCTTCACCCTTTTCGGGTGAAGAAAATTTTTCGGAAATCTTTGCCACTGTTTTGCCTTAGGCGAGACGGGAAGGCTCCGAAAAAGAACGAGTCAGAAGACCTGCCATAGCCCGACAAAGGTTCACTACTTTCGGGTAAAGAGTAGTGAGCGGACTGAGTAAAATCAGTTTATCGTTTGTTTCAATTATTGATTCGCTTCTGCGTGTTTTATAGCAGAATTATTTTTTCAGTTGTATTGTGCATATTCTGCATCTGTCAGGCTTTTGCCCAAAAACTAAATCCCGACTCGGTTTATAAATTGCCTGAAGCAAAAGTGAATGAAAGCAGATTGAGTGATTTTAGCACCGGCTTAAGTGTTATTAAAATTGACCGCAAGAAAATTGAAGCCAGTCATTTGCTGAATTTGGCAGAAATCATCTCAGAAAACAGCGCGGTATTTTTAAAAACATACGGACAAGGAAGTCTTGCCACTATTAGTATTCGCGGTACAGGACCTGCTCATACAGGTTTGTTTTGGAATGGAATTAATATCAATCCGCCCAACTTAGGGCTTTCGGATTTTGCGCTTATTCCTTCTGCACTTATCAATAATGCTGAAATACAATCGGGCAGTTCTGCATCACTTTACGGAAGTGGTGTAATTGGCGGTGCTATTCATCTTAATTCACAACCTGATTTCAAGAAATCCATGAATGTTTCTGTTTCAGGATTAGCGGGAAGTTTTGGATTATATGAAGGTTCAGGCTCTGGCGTTTTCGCCAATAAAAAGTGGTATTCGCGGGTGGCCGGTTATTACCGCGAATGCGAAAATAATTTCCCGTACAACAACACTGCAAAATTCGGAAACCCAAAAGAAAAGCTGGCCAGTGCTGACTATTTCAGCTATGGCGGAACAGCAGAAGTTCATCGTCTTTTAAAACGTAATTACATTGTTTCACTTCATGCATGGCACACTTATACACACCGCAACCTGCCGCCTTCCATGACCAGTAGCGATAATGGCGAACAACAAAGCGACAGTTCGTTCCGCTTTTTGATGGAAGCCAAAAAACTCTTTACAAAATCAACACTAAAAACAAAAGTTGCTTGGCTAAATGAATACCTGCGTTATGATAATGATACAGCTAAAGTTCACGAAAAAGTAAACACACAAGGCATTATCAACGAAGCAGAATTTGCAACGCAGGTATTCAAAAAAGCAAAACTGAACATCGGAATTAACTACACCTATTACTATGCCGACATTCTTCAATACAGCACCGCTAAAACGCGAAATCAGGCGGCAGCTTTCCTCTCGTTCCTCTACCCTTTTACCAAACTAAACTGGAAGGCAACCATTAATCTGAGGCAAGAAATAGTGGAAGGCTATACTGTTCCTTTTACACCTTCATTAGGAATGGAAGGCAAAATATGGAAATCAATTTCGGCAAAGGCTAATTTTTCACGCAGCTATCGGGTTCCAACCATGAACGACCGCTTTTGGGTTCCGGGCGGAAACCCTGACCTGAAGCCGGAAAGCGGCTGGAATGCAGAAGCAGGCATTTTTACTTCATTCAACGATTCCTCAAAATCAGTTACTCCAATTTTTTCAGCAACGGTTTTCAGTTCATTAATTGACAACTGGATTTTATGGCAACCCTTACCAACTAATACCAACATCTGGACACCCGTAAACCTGCAAAAAGTATGGGCACGCGGATTTGAAAGCAACGCAGGTTTAAGGTTTAAGCAACGCACTATTGAAACAGGTATTAATGCATTTTATTCATACACAGTTTCAACTATTGTTGAAACTGTGTATGCATTGCAAGCCAGCATTGACAAACAATTAATTTATGTGCCGCAACACAACCTTAATGCTTCGGTTAATTTTAAATGGAAAAGCATTTTCTTTTCCTATACACAAACCTATACGGGCAAACGTTTTACTACATCAGACAATGCGGCCTTTCTGCCCGGCTTCACTATAGGAAATGCAGTGCTGAACTATGATTTAAAACTGAATAAAATTGGAATTGGTGTTGGATTTCGGGTAAATAATATCTGGAATACTACCTACCAAACACTTGCCTACCGAGCCATGCCGGGAAGGAATTTTACGATCTCACTGAATTTTAAATTTTCTAAATAACAACTAATACTAACAATCAACTAGCGAAGCGATTTCTTTAATACCAATAAAAAACAAATAATAACCATAAAAAAAAACCATGAACAAAAAACTAATCTTACCATTTTTATTAATCGCTGCACTAAGTAGCTGCAAACCCGATGACGACAACAACACCCAAGGTGCTTACGAAACAGGCGTATTTATTACCAACGAAGGCCCTTTTGGAAGCGGAACAGGAACCGTTAGTTTCTACAACCGCACATCGGGCGAACTGAGTAACAACATTTTTGAAGTAGCAAACAACCGTCCGCTTGGTAATATTGTACACTCTATTGAGGTGCATAATGACAAGGCATACATTGTAGTAAACAACGCTGCAAAAGTAGAAGTAGTAAATGTTGCTGATTTTGTTTCTACAGGTGTAATTGAAAGCCTTGGAACTCCACGCTATTTTCTGGGTATTGACGAAAACACCGGCTACATCAGCGATTGGTCTTCGGGAATAAAAGTAATTGACCTTGACAATAACACCATATCCACTACCATTGCCACAGGCGGACAAGGACCGGAACAAATGAAACTGATAGGAAGCGAAGTATTTGTTGCCAACTCGGGTGGTTATGACAAAGACAGTACTGTTGCGGTTATCAACACTACAACGAATGCTGTTTCCGCAACGTTTACACCCGGACATAACCCGAAAGCACTGGCACTGGATGCCAACGGTAAGCTGTGGATATTGTGTAACGGAATTTTAGACTGGGTAAATTCGGCAAACGATACGCCCGGTAAATTAGTGCGTGTAAACCCTGCCACTAAAGCCATTGAACTTACCTTAACATTTGGCTCTGCCTCTGACCATCCGGCAGGATTGGTTACCAACGAAGCAAAAACAAAATTGTATTACACCCTTAACGGAGGTGTGTATGAAGTGGGTATCAACGCAACAGCATTGCCGTCTTCGGCTTTAATTAACCGTAGCTTTTACAACATTGGTATTGACCCCGAAACAGATCACCTCTTCGGAACAGATGCAAAGGACTTTGTACAGAACGGTTATGTTTTCCGCTACTCGTTAAGCGGCAGCCTGGTTGATTCATTTCAGGTGGGAATTATACCCGGGAATTTTTCTTTCAATTAAAAATATCTGAAACAAAGTAAGAAGCGGAAATACTTTGCAGTATTTCCGCTTCTCTTTATATATTCGCCAATAAACTATTTTAACATGAAATACTTTGCCACAATTTTAACGCTTACTATCCTCATTACTTCCTGCACAAAGGAGAAAATAAAATCAGAATTAATACTTGGCGACTGGCAGATAAATGCACTAACCGTTGACCCTCCACAAGTAGTGAATAACATTATAATAACTAACCTGTATGCACAAATGGAAGATTGCGACAAGGATAATACACTCAGCTTTTTTGACAACAAAACCTACAAAGCAGATGAGGGTGCCACCAATTGCGATTCGCTTGACCCGCAAAACATTTCGGGCAATTGGATGTTTTTAAACAACGAAACTGAACTGCGTTTAATATACCAGAGCGATACTATTGTATATAACGTGATTGACCTTGATGAAGAATTATTGAAAATGAATTATTCCCAGCGCGACAGCAATAACATCATGCATACACTTTCTGTAACATTTGAGCATTTATAAATCATGAGTGTTATCCAAAGAGTGATTGACCGAATGAAACCGGGCGAAGATATCGGTCTTGACCATGTTGGCCAGAAAGGGAGACAGCGTTCCATCAATCCCGATGGCTCTTATAATCTGGAACGCAAAACAGGAAGGCTGTTCGGAAACTTCTTTCTGTTCAACTGGCTTATCACTACTTCATGGACAAACTACTGGATTGCACTGGTGTGTTTTTATCTTTTCGACAATGTTGTTTTCGGAAGCCTGTATTATTGGTTAGGCTCTGAAAATCTTTACGGAATTGTAGGCACAACTGAGTTCGACAAATTCATGAGTTGCTTCTTTTTCAGTTGCCAGACCTTTACCACTGTTGGCTATGGCGGGCTTCATCCTATTGGAAAAATAGCCAGCTCTATGGCTGCCATTGAAGCATTTCTTGGCCTTATGGCCTTTGCAGTAGCAACAGGAACATTGTATGGTCGCTTCTCAAGACCAAAAGCACGGATAAAATACAGCCCCAACATTATTATTGCACCCTTCAAAGGAAAAACTGCCATGCAGTTTATAGTAGCCAACGAAATGAATACCGTTTACATGGGAATGGAAGCCAAAGTAAACATCAGTTGGCAGGAAGATGAAGGTAGCGGCAAAACAGTAAGACGCTTTCAGCAAGTAAAATTAGAGATTGATAAAATAACCATGTTCCCCACCAGCTGGACCATCAATCACCCCATTGATGAGGAGAGTGCCTTATACGGGAAAACACAAAGTGATATACAAAAAATGGATCTGGAGATTTTTGTTTTGCTCAAAGGCTTTGACGATACCTTTTCACAAACTATTTACAGCCGCCAATCTTATACATCTGAGCAATTTGTGTGGGGCGCAAAATTCCGCAGACCTTTTGGTGTAAACGCTGCCGGAAAATTAGAAATGGATTTAACCAAAGTTGGCGAATACGACAAAGCAGATATTGTTCATCTGGTGAGTTAAGCCTGCTTCTTCAAAAACTCCCGCTCCAATACATCCGAACGGCTGATAATAGCCCGAAGCCAGTCAATTTTTATTTCTAATATTTCTTCATCTGACAGTTTCCAGTTCAGCTCTGACTGACGAAGTTTTAAATTGAGATGGTGCATACAAATAGCTGCCGAAACCGAAATATTCAGACTTTCAGTAAAGCCAACCATTGGTATTTTCACAAACTCATCGGCATTTTGCAATGCAATATCCGATAAGCCGTCTATCTCGGTGCCGAACATTAAAGCAAACTTGGTATCAATTTTCAACTCTTCCAGCGGAACACTTTGATAATGGGGCGTTGTGGCAACAATACGATAGCCTTTCTTCTTCAGGGTGTCTACACATTCCAGCGTGTTGTTAGCGTTCCAGTTGTATTTGTGCATGTTCAGCCATTTGGATGAACCCAACTCCACATCAGGATTTAGTTTGTACTTGTTTTTGTTCTCAATAATATGAACGTCCTGCACACCAAAACAATCGCAGGTTCTCAACACAGCACTGGCATTCTGCGACTGATAAATATCTTCCAATACAACCGTAAAATGGCGGGTGCGATTCACAATCACATCATTCAGGCGCTTATGCCTTTCATCGGTAATAAATTGGGCAAAATATTTATATAAATTCTCTTTTTCAGGAACAGTCATAATCATTATTTGCAGCAAAAGTAAAAGAAGATAAATGTTCTTCGGTAAATATTTCTTAACTTTAACCAACTAATGCCGTAAAACATTCACCAAAACAGAAGTATTATGGACAAAAAATTAATTTTCCGTACAGGATTTTCAGTATTGCTCTCTATCCTTTTTTTTACTGCAAGCGCTGCTATTCATGAAGTAATGGTTTCAAGCAACCAATTCAATCCAAACTCCTTAAATGTAAATGTTGGAGACACTGTACGTTTTATGTGGATGAATGGAAGTCATACCACTACATCAGTAAGTATCCCAGTAGGGGCAGCAACTTGGGACTCCCCTATGACCAGCAGCGTTTCGCAATTTGATTATAAAGTAACCGTTGCTGGAAGCTATGGCTATAAATGCACACCACATGCCTTAGGTGGTATGGTTGGGTCTTTTACCGCAAGCGGCACTACAGGCATTGACCTTGGTGATGTAATCAACTTAACTTCACTTTATCCTAATCCGTTCAGCAACGAACTCTTTATTGAGCAAGGAAACGAACAACCTGAATACACTCAGATTTCTATTTCAGATATTTTAGGCAAACAAATAAAAAGCATCACGATTGAGAGTCTTTCTGTTGTATCAATTGGCAAAAGAAGAATTGATGTTGGTGAACTTCCGAAGGGAATTTACTTCGTAACGCTGAAAGGCAACGGAGCAAAAGCAAAGACTATCCGCTTAGTTAAGGAAGGTGTCTAAAAGCAGCCCCGTCTATTATTTCTTCCAGCCCATCTTTTGGTGCTCTGCATCATTTGTATCAAACAAATGCGGGTAATATTCCTGTAATGAATTGATAAAAAGTTCGCGGGGAACATCAGCGAACGTACCGAAATCATGAAGATATTCCATGAATTTTTTGCCACCCGCAAATTCGTGGAAAATAGAATCATTAATACCATCAAACTCCAGAGATGCCACTCCGAATTTATCGCAGAGTGATCTATTGAATGCAGGCGTTGCTTTCACCCATTTTCCATTCAGAAATAATTCAGTGAAACCGTGGAAAACAAAAACATCGCTACGTAATAAATCAAGCAATTTCTGAGTAGATAAATGATTTTTAACATTTGCAAAACCAAGCCGTGCAGGAATACCAACTGCGCGTGCTGCTGCTGCAAGCAATGTTGCTTTTTCACCGCAATATCCTGAACCTCTTTTCAAGGTTGCACTGCCCTTCATGGCCTCTGCGTTTAAGTCAACATGGTATGGATCATAGAGAAAATTATCACGAACGGCATAATAAAGTTTTACTGCTTTTCCAATATCGGTAGTTGCGCCTTCCGTATGCTTTTTTGCAAAAGCAATTACATCGGGCGAATCACTGTCTATATAATAAGCCGGAGCTAAATAAATTGCTAAATCTTGTTTTTCTTTGGTTTCCATAATGGCTGCAAAAATACGGTATTTTAGCGCAGTAAATATGTTCACTCCATTCATCCATTCACTTGAACAGCGCCTGCAACAAACCCTGCCGGGAGCTGAAGCGCAGTTTAAAATGGCTTCACAGTTTAGGTTGCCGATTGACATGGAACAGTTTGATTTGAGCAAAGCAAGAAAAGGTGCTGTTCTTATTCTGCTCTATCCTCATGGGGATAAAATCAACACAGTGCTGACACTTCGCCCATCTTACGATGGCGTACACAGCGGACAGGTAAGTTTTCCGGGAGGCAAACTTGACCCCGAAGATGAAAGCCTTGCTGCTGCTGCCTTACGTGAAGCAGAAGAAGAAGTGGGATTAAACAGAAATGAAGTAACGCTTATCGGAAATCTGACCGATCTTTACATACCGCCCAGCAACTTTTTAGTCTCTCCGTTTGTGGGAATAATGGATAAAAAACCTGTGCTGACAAAAAATGAACGCGAAGTGGAAAAGATAATTGAAGTGCCCATCACCTACTTCCTTGACGAAAGCATAAAAGGAAAAAAAATGATTACACCCCGCGAGTTTGTATCATTTGAAGCACCCTATTACGATGTGGAAGGCCACACCGTTTGGGGTGCAACAGCCATGATGCTGAGCGAAATGATGGAGGTAATCAGACAATTATAATGGCTCACGCACTTTCTAAATCGTCTTTTATCCGTGGGATGCAGTGCATCAAATCACTTTACCTCTACAAGCACAATTACAAACTGCGCGATGCAATAAGTCCTTCGCAGCAGGCGCTTTTCTCAAGAGGAATAAATGTGGGAAAAATTGCGCAGGATATTTTTCCGGGCGGTGTGGATGTTACTCCCGAAAGCGTTTTCAAGTATTCTGTATCAGTTGAGAAAACACGTAAACTAATTGAAGAAGGAATAGAAATTATTTACGAAGCCGCATTCATTTTCAATGATGTGCTGGCTGCCGTTGACATTCTTGTAAAACGTGATGGGAAATGGTTTGCATACGAGGTAAAAAGTTCAACGCGCGTGAGCGATGTGTACCGCTTAGATGCTTCGCTGCAGTATTACGTGATTACTAATGCGGGAATTAATCTTGCAGATTTTTCTATTCTGCATCTTAACAATCAATATATAAGAAAAGGAAAGATAGAACCGGAGAATTTATTTACTGCTGTTTCACTGCTCAGCGAGTGCGAAAAAAATCAAACGATGATTGCTGACAAAGTGCGCGAACTGAAAGATGTTTCCTCGCTTTCTTCGGTGCCTGCTATTAAAATAGGTAAGCATTGTTTTGAGCCTTATGCCTGCGATTTCATGGGGCAATGCTGGAAAAATGTACCGCAGAATTCGGTATTTGAACTGGCGGGTATGAGCAAAGAAAAACAGTTTGAGCTATTTGATAGCGGCATTGTGAAAATAAGTGATGTGCCACCCGATTATTCACTGGAGAAAAATCAACGGATACAGGTAGATGCCACCAATTCAGGAAAAGAACTGATTGACAAAACAGCGATTGACAAGTTTCTCTTCAGGATCAATTACTCGGTTTACTTCTTCGACATTGAAACGTTTATGCCTGCTGTGCCAATGTTTGATGGCACCAGCCCCTTTCAGCATATTCCTTTTCAGTATTCGTTGCATTATAAAAAAGCAAAAGATGCGCCTTTACAGCACATTGAGTTTTTAGCAGAATCAGGGCTTGACCCGCGCAAAGAATTTATCACCCATTTTCTGGAAAGCACAAAAGATGCTGTCTGCATATTAGTTTATAACCGCATGTTTGAAAGTTCGGTTATTGCAAGGCTGGGAAATGATTTCCTGGAACTGAAACCCGAAATAGAAAAGCGTCTCGCGATTATGATAGATCTGATGGAGCCTTTTCAAAAACGGCATTATTATCATCCTTTGATGAAAGGTTCGCACTCCATAAAGAATGTATTACCTGCGCTATTCCCTGATTTCAATCACAAGAATTTAGCAATCAGTGATGGCACCATGGCTATGGGTGCTTTTGAACAACTGCAAACCGAAACCGATATTTTTAAAATTGCTGAACTGCGCGACAACCTGCTAGAGTATTGCAAACTGGATACGTTGGCGATGGTGAAAATCTTTGAATTTCTGGAAAAGATTAATTAACCACAGAGGCACAGAGAACATAGAAGTTCATTGAGGCTAAACACCCAGTGTTTTCAGCAGATAGCCGAGGAAGGAGATAAACATAAACACCATTCCAAGAATAATCAATCTGTTTACTGCCACTTCTTTATTACCTGTTTTGGCGGGTTGAAAATTCACCATCATAACAGAAAACAATTCAGATGCCCTTGAAGAAAACGTTTTCTCTTCGCCTGTTAGCCTGTTCAGTTTATTGTTCAATAGGTAGGTCATGTAAAGACTTAATGCCAATAATATCGCAAGAAAAAAAGAGAACAAGGCAATTGATTTATTAACGTATTTTTCGTAACCTGAAGTGACGCTCAATCTGTTTATCGTCTCTTTCTGGCTTTTAAAAATAGCTTCATCCATGATTTTAATAATGTGCAAATTTTCGATGTAGCTGCTGTTCTCCGTTGTGTTCAAACTGTCAATGTTTCTGCCATTTAATATGCGTTCGTTTTCTTTAACAAGCTGCTCTCTTTTATTTAGCATGTCGTAGGTTTCACCAATATCGGCTTGCACTGTGGCGAAACAGCTGAACAGAAAAAGAAATATAAAAAATCTCAACATCATTTTCAATAGAAGCCGCGAAAATAATTATTTAATCACAACCGTTGTGTTGCCTTTTTCCATGCCATCTTCAGTAAGTGTACATAAGTAATTACCCGCTCTCTGCTTTGAAACATCAACTGTAAAACCGCTTGTGGTGATGTCTGTCTTTGTAAGAATTACTTTTCCCGAAATATCATACAACGTGAACACATAGTTTGCTCCCTGTTTAATTTCTGTGAACTGAATAGTTATAAGATTGGATGCCGGATTAGGATACACTTCCAGGCGATTGTACTTTTTTGTGCCTGCCGTTTCTTTTACTCCCGCCACAAAACCATCTTCAAAAGTCCAACAGTTGAAAACGGTGCCCTCGTTGTCAACAATGCACATACGCACTGAATCATTTCCGAATATTTCCACTCTTCCGAAACTGGTGTGGAAATTATTATTTCCTAATCCGCTGCCACCTTTGTTCCAGAGTGAATCCAGCACGGGTGGCTGACCTATTAGTGAGCCCACCGAGTCCATAACATGGTACAGTTTTATTTTACTTTCATCCACCCCCATAGCCGAAGAATTGAATTCAGGTATTCCTGAATTGGTGCCGTCATCCATTGCTGAGGTGTGTGTATCTCCCGAGAGCAAGATCACATTACGGATATTATTATTTCTGATAAAATGAATGAGTGTATCCTGATCGGCCGGAAAACCTGGCCAGCCATCGGCAAAGCCTGTTGCCATGGTCATGCCACTGCCACCGCTGCCGCCTATGTCTAAAGTGTTGCGCTGAAATCCAAGCCCCACATTTATCACACGTTTCAATGCTTTGTTAAACGTTGTTCCCGAGAGCAGGAACTTCCATTTTGCAGTAGAATTTTGCAATCCGTTCAGCAGCCATTGCATTTGTGTTGTACCCAGTATGGTGTGTCCGGGCAGAGGCGAAAATTCCCAGGGGAAACTTACATCGGTGCTGTCGTAATAAAAGGCTTCGTTGTTGGGCGAACGTGAGCTGCGGTTGTCGAGGAAAAAGAAATCGGCATTGCCCACCGTAAACTTATGATACAAACCCTGCGAAGTGTCAACCGCACTGTAGCCCGGAAAATAATCCAGCCAGCCGTTGATGGAGTTGATGCGCTCGTGCGCACCAAGCGGTGCATCAATCAAAACGGTTTCCAATCCGTTGGGGCCGGTGTAGGTAGCCTCCAATGATTGCGTGTTCATAGAACTGTTGTTATCGGTATAGTCATGGTCGTCATACACGTATGCAAGAGGTATAGAACGCAGGATAGGAGCTATTCCCGGATAGGAATATTTAGCATGGTAAGACGCTGTTACATAATCAAAGTCTTCAGAGAATTCATCGGCTGCATCGGGGTAAGTAAAATCACCCAACTGAATAAACAGATCAGGCTGCTGAGAAGCCATAGCAGAAAAAAGCGGTGTCATATCACTACCTTTCATGCAGGAGCCAAATGCAAAGGAAAAATCTGTGGCCGCGCCTGGTTGCGGAAAGGTGGTGAACGAAGATACAACCGTATCCTGCTGCTGATTTACAAAATAGCGGCAGTAGTAAAGCGTATTAGGTTGAAGTCCGTTTACGGTAATAATAGCGCTGGTATCTTTTAATGTTCTTAAGCTATCATTAAAGGAAATTGGGTTGCTGAAGCCGGCATCGGTATCTAATTGAACCTGCACATCGCCTGCCTGATTGCTGCGGATAAAAATGCGCGCAGAAACATTGGTTACTGCACCGGCAACAGGGCCGAACAAGATATTCTGGGCGGAAGCAGTGAGAAGGTAAGAGAGTGAGAAAGTGAGAAAGAGAATTGTTTTGTTCATAGTTATTTTTGTGTTAGCCCTTCGTCCCGATAGCTATCGGGAATGCTCAGGGTGACATTTGCTATTTGGCTACTTGACTGTTTAAACAGCAACGAAGGTAAAATTTTCCGTTTACGAAATAATAACAGCATATTCCTTGTAATTCAGGATATTATTGGCAAATTTGCAGGCATTCAAAAAATACCGTTTCCTTCCATGAAGTTTTTTACCCGCTTAGCAGCTTTAGTGCTTTTGCTTTCAGGATCGTTTGTTGCCACCTCCCAGAACAATATGGGTGTAGGAACACTGACACCTGATGTTACCGCAATACTTGACCTCACTTCCACCACCAAAGGTTTTCTGCCGCCACGCATGTCGCAGGTTGACAGAGATGCCATTGTAAACCCCGCTGACGGACTTATTGTTTACAACACCACCGACAGCGTTCTGGATTATTTTAACGGCACCTGCTGGCTGCCTGTTTATCTGGAAGATTGTAATGGTTGCTACTTCACCCTTTCTGCTTCTAGCAACGCTGGAACCATTGACCGCTTAATCAGCAACTCGGCACAAACGGCTTTAACCATTACCCAAACCAACGGCCTTCCTCAAAACATTGCACTTGCTCTTATCGGCACGCTACCTGCCGGAATTACCTATACCATAACACCTAACCCACTATCATCAAGCGGTGTGGTCTCCATTGTGTTTTATGCTTCGCCCTTTGCACCTGCGGGCACCTTCCCTATCGTCATATCGGCTATGTGCGGAACTACCACACAGAATTTTATTTATGCCCTTACCGTTGACCCTTGCTACTATGTAGCCGTATCCAATAGCGAAAGCGAATACGATGTTAGTGCCAACGTTTTTATTCAAAACCCAACAGCTCCGCAAAACCAGCCTATCTGTGTGGCAGTGGAAGTAATGAACGGTGTTAGCATTACCAGCGATACCAATATTGTTCCTGCTTTTACAACGGGCAATCTTTTTCCGGGCTCACTGGTTTCGGTGGTTAACAACGGAACCATTATAGGCCGTGGCGGTAATGGTGGTGTGTCGTATGACCCTACTACCAACCCGCCAACAACAGGCGTGGGTGATAACGGGGGCGATGCTATTTCACTGACCATTGATGCACAGATACAAAATAACGGCCTCATCTTTGGCGGTGGCGGTGGCGGAAGCGCTATGGCTTTTGACCTGAGTTATACCCTACCTCCTCCTGCTGATTTCATCACCTTCGGTCTCTTCATCGGTGCAGGCGGTGGCGGTGGCGCAGGTGTCAGCTATGGCGGAAATTCGCCTAACGGTGTTATCGGTCTTTCGGTCTACAATCCCGGGCAGGGCGGCACAGGCGGACAGCTTGGCCTTGGCGGTGCGGGCGGATACCTCAACTACCCTATTCCTATTAACGCAGGGCCGGCTACCATTACCCTTACCCCTATTGCCGATGCAGGTGATGGAGGCAACTACGGTTACCCGGGCGGACAAGGTAGTTTTGACCTCTACATCTCGGCCTACATTAACGTAAACATTCCCTTTGTAGGCAATGTGCAGATACCCGTAGTAACCAATCTAGCACTGCCTATTCCTATTCCTTATGCTATTCCGGCAGCAGCAGGATACGCTGTAAAACGCAACGGGTTTAACACCAGCATAGCTGATAATATGTACCAAACTTCGTTTATAAAAGGACAGGTGGGAAACTAAGTTGGCAGTGGCAGTTGGCAGTTTAAACAGATAAAAATATAATCATGAAAAAAGCAATTCTCTTTCTCACTTTCTCACTCTCTTACTTTCTCACTTCTTTCGCGCAAAGCACCTTTGAAGGAAAAATTGTTCTTCGCGCAGAGAACGGTGTTACAAAAGAAACATCCGACATTACTTGGTACATGAAAAACGGGCAGCACCTGCTGAACTATGTAAACACGGGCAGCGGTGTAAACAGCACCTACAGCCTGCTGAGCAAAGAAGGTAAACTGGAAATGATAAATGAGCGCGGAAGAGTAAACATTCCCGGCAACTCACTAAAAAAACAGGACTTTGATTTTACCACCTACAAGTTGCTGAACAAAGAAGGCAACAAAATGGTGAACGAATTTATGTGTGTGAAATATACCATTGAAAGCGGCAATACTGTTGCCGAAGTATGGATGGCCGATGACGCGGATATTCACATCAAAGATTTCCCGGAAGTGATGCAATCATCCTTGCTTACTGTTTGTGATAACCTGCACCAGGGCGGTATTCCAGTTCAACTTTTTGTTAAAGAAAAAACAGGCAAGCTGATGATGAGCCAAACTATTACGTACATCATGCCCTGCAAGGTTGATGACGGGAAATTTAAATAAGTAAAAATTATCTTATCAGCACCTCTGTAGCACCCCATCCGTAGCGCTCATACGATGCAGCGCGGTAGGTAATACCGCTATAAGTTTCAAGCAGGGTATGTATCTCCTCGCGCAGGCGGCCCTTGCCAACACCGTGTATAAACACAATCTTGTAATAATTATTGCGGATAGCATTGTCCAGTGCCTTGGTAAAATGGCGCAGCTGCACATCAATGATTTCGCCATTACTCATGCCACGGTGACTGGGCAACAGGTTTTCAATATGCAGGTCCACCTCGTCTTCAATGGGTGTCCGCGCCTTTGATACTTTCTTGGGTAGCGGCTTTTCTTTTTCACGGATTATTTTTTCAACAGGTATTTTTTTCACCTCGTTCAGAAAAACATCAGGGTCAATCTGAGGAATTTCAATCTTCTTAGGTTCTTCTTTCGGTTTTTCGTGCTGATTACTTTTGTGTACCAATTTGTCAACGGCATAAGGTATCTCAAGGCCATCGTCCATCCGCACAATGGCAATGGATTTACCCTTGAAAGCGCTGATACTGCCGCCTCCGGGTTCATTGAGAAAATTTACCTGGTCACCTATGTTGAATTTCATTTTGTGTTTTTAATGGCACACGGATAACACGGATGTAACGGATAAAAACAGATTTGAAACAAATTTAAAAAGATCCGTGAAAACCAGTCCAATCTGTGTCATCCGTGTGCCATTGCTTCAATGTTTATTAAACGGATACACCCCAAACCCATGCACTCTGTTATATTCCAGTGCCGGAAAAGGAAACTTCACCACATCCAGTGCCGAGAAAATAGTCTTCAGCACTTTTGACTTCGTTCTGATTTTACTCAGTTGAATGTCTAACGAAAAATAATACTGGCGGTAGCGTTCATACTGCGGAAGTGCCACACCATTGTGTTCCGTTGGATTGTAAGTGCCGCCCAGCATACCGTTGGCACCGTAACCGAACGCCACATTCAGCCAGCGCGGAAAACGCGAGGTCTCGGGCAGGAACGAATGAATGTTGAACGACAACCATGCCGTATAGCTGTTGTAATCTTTTATCAGCCGCTCAGGAACGTTACTGCCGAGTAAGTCCTTGCGGTACTGCCATCCGGGCGAATTCATAAAACCATAACGCAGAATAATGCGCTGCTCGTCCCATGCCAGCTCCTGCCCTATTGCCAGCATAGAGCCTCCGGTGTTTACCAATAAGTCGCCCCACGAAGCACCGTACTCAGCCGAAAAGCCATCAAAGATTTCAATGGTAGTCATAAAAATAGTACCCATGCTTCCTCCAAGCCATATTGCCTTTTTACGTTCCAGTCCACTCCATCGAAACAAGTCAATACCGTATTTGCCTACATAATAAGAAGTGGTAAGGTGGCCCATTTTATCCATCTGCATCCACTCATCGTTATCATTAAAAAAGTGAAAGCCTGTAAGCGGGTAATCCTTATACCACGCCACATACAGCCCTGCCATAGAAACGGCATAGAGCGAAGCACCGCCAATAAGCAAGCCGTTCAGGCGCTTTTTGTTCAGCGTTTTGGCAGGCACAAAAAAGCCGGTACTGTCGTTTTGCGCATGAGCAAACACCAACGAGAAAGAGAGAACTAAAACAAGGCTCCATTTTTTTACCACGAGCCAAAACTAAAAATTATAGTTCAATGATTATTCCTATGGAAGGAATGAGTGTACCTGTGGTATTCGGGATTTGTTTGGTTTGATAACGTGTAGGGTCGTTCGGGTCAGTAGCAATACTACCGTCAGTATTGCGCACCACATCAATGCGCGGTTGTAATTTTGCCTTAAAGTTGTAGGCATTCTGAATGTCTAAGTAAATGTTGAGTGCCCATTTTTTAAAGAAATACTTTTTATCAACGCGCATATCTAATTGATGAACCGAAGTCTGGCGCTGCGAATTCAGTTGCGTGTAATCAAATACACCTTGCTTGTTAATGTCCCACACATTTTTCAAAGCGGTGGTCTGCACATCGTAAGGCGTATAAGGCGTACCACCCAGAAAACGCCACTTCACTCCTATCTCCCAGTTGCGTTTAAACTTTTTGCCGCCTGTTAATGCAACAATGTGTTGGTTGTCCCATGCCGAAGGAATTAAATCACCGTTGCGGTTTTCAAACTCACTGCGCACAAAGGTGTAGGCAACAATTCCATAGAAACCTTTGAACAGCTTTTGCTGCGCAAGAAACTCAATACCGTAGCTTCTTCCGTTGGAAGTAGAAGTAACACCCTCATTTCCTATCACTCCGAAATCTGCACCCAGATTGGCAAGTGAAATAGAATCTTTAAGCAGGAAAGGATAGTTTTTGTAGGTTTTGTAGAAGCCTTCAATAGTGATTTTGGCATTGCTTTTTGAGTTGTATTCAAAGCCTGCTACCACATGGTCAGACATAATGTAAGTAACATTGTTGGTCTTGTTCACCAGTTCATTGTTATTGTTTCTGAAACCAAGAACAGTATAAGCCGGTAACTGATAATACCTGCCCGTATTAAAGTTAATGCTGAAGCGTTCACTTATGCTGTATGCTGCCGAAAAGCGTGGCGAAAGCTGTTTCAACGGATTGCTCATATCATCAGAATAACTGTTGCCGTCTGTTCTAATACCAAAGGAAAGCGACAAACGCTCGCTGAATAATTTCTTGCTCAGTTGTGCAAACACTCCGTATTTATGGAAGTTGAGAGCCGAACTGAAATCCTTGATGGCAGTTGTTCCGTCAGGCAATGAAAATTTGCTATAGGTGCTGTTGCTGTATTTTGCAAACTCGTAACCCGCGCCATAGTTAAGACGGAAACCGTTTTTGAAGTAATTGTTTTCAAAGCGCAGTTTATTTTCAATCTCCTGCGAGTTGTATTTCAGCAGCAGGTTGCTGTCTGCACTTTCGTCATTGCCCTTATATTTGGTGGCAGTGTTGCTCAGCATATTGCGACTTACCACCAACTGCGAATAACCATTCTCACGAAAGTTTTTCCAGTTGGCACCAATGGTATAGTTCCATTGTTCGCTTACCGGAATAATTTCCAGTATATAGCGCTGCTCCTCGGTTTCGCTGGCCTCTTTGTTCAGCACAAAATCATCAATAGCACCGAGACCAATAATGTTGATTTCGTTCTTATCGTTTACCTTTATTTTATACTTCAGCTGAAAATCGTTGTACGTAGGCAGAAAGGGCAGCGCTAATGCTTTGAATAAAAACTGCAGATACGAACGCCTTGCCGAAAACATAAACGACTGCTTTTTAGAAATCGGACCTTCTACTGTCAATCCAAAATCAGAAGAGCCTAAGGTAAAGTTACCGCCAATTCTGTCGGTACGCGGGTCTTTCTGGCGAAACTCAAAAACCGAACTCATGGTGTTTCCGCGCGAAGCCGGAAAAGCACCGGAGTAAAAATCAACTTCACGGATAAAATTTACGTTGATCATTCCCACCGGCCCACCCGATGAACCCTGCGTGGCAAAGTGATTGATGTTAGGCACTTCAATACCGTCTAAATAAAAACGGTTCTCGTTGGGGGCACCGCCACGAATAATAATATCGTTACGGAACGATACGCCAGAAGCCACACCGGGCAGCGACTGTATAACCTTTGAAATATCGCGGTTACCACCGGGATTGCGCTCTATTTCCGAAACACCAATGGTGCGCAGCGAAAGCGGACTCTCATCCGTTTTCTTGAAGGGTGAAACGGTAATCTTCACTTCTTCCAGCGTTTTCACATCCTCTTCCAGAGCAAGGTCAATCACTGCGGGCTTGTTGTTAAAAACCTGAATTTCAAGAACAGACTTTTTCTTAAAACCAACAATGAAAACCTCTATATTGTATAAATCAGGTTTTAGGTTTTCAATGCTGTAGTTCCCTTCAATATCTGACAAAACAACAGTTCCAGTTCCTTGAATTACAACGTTAGCAAACGGAACGGGCTCGTTGTTTTTAGCGTTAAACACACGCCCTTTTATAATCCCTGTCTGGCTGAATACAGAGAATGTTGAAAACAGAAAAGCAATGAGGATAAGTTTCTTCATACGGTTTTGGGTTTGCAACATAACAACAAAGAAAACAAAATGTTTTCGGCATAAAAACAAATCCATTTGTGTATAGCTTTGCCACAAAATAGTAACCCATGGCAACACAGAAAAAATGCCCCGAATGTGGACAATGGACCACATGGCATCATAAGCTTACCGACACCTGCGAACATTGCGGCCACCTGTTGGACAAGCGCACCATCAGCGATTTAGAGTATTTTGAAAAACAGCAGAAGCAGAATGACGAAAACTCATTTTCTGTTCCCAAGCCGGGCGATAATTTTCTGATGCTGGCGGCACGCAGAACCGTATGGATAGCCAATGTTATTTACATGGCAACGGTTTCTTTTTTTCTCTGGCTATTTACCACGCTTGCAGGATGAAAAAGTTATTACTAAACCCGTTGTTCCTATCCTGTGCGGCTTTGTCGGGCATCAATAAACTAATTGAGCTGGCAGGATATTACATTCCGTACATCCATGCCTACATGGATGATTTCTTTTGCATGATCGTCATGCTTACTCCTGCATTATTTATACAACGGAAATATGTTTTCAATAACGGGGAATATGTTTTCAGCAAGTGGCATACGATTATAGCAGTTGCCTATTGCTCCATTGTTTTTGAACTGATTCTCCCTCTGCAATCCAATCAGCACACAGCCGACTTATTTGATTTTGTGGCGTATTCAGCAGGCGGAATAGTGTTCCACCTGTTCATCAATAAACCTCAGATGATACCAAGCGTTTCGCGTGCAGAACGCAATATCTCCAGCGCTTCATCTTTGGTGTGAGACTCAGCATACGTGCGTAAAACCGGCTCCGTTCCCGAAGGACGAATCATCAACCACTCGCTGTCATTGAAATAATATTTAAAGCCGTCAAGCGTTTCCACTCGCTCTACTTTATACTTACCGAATGCTGAATATTTATTGCTTTTGCAATCCGCAATAATTTGTTGCTTCAGTGCTTCAGGAATGGATAAGTCAACACGCTCAAAAGCAAATGATCCGGTGATGGAATAAATCTCGTCAATCAGTTCACGCAGTGTTTTGCCGGTTTTTACCATTGCTTCAAAAATCAACATGCCGTTCCAGATGCCATCGCGTTCGGGAATATGTCCTTTTACAGCAATACCACCACTTTCCTCACCGCCCACCAGCACATCTTCTTTCAGCATAATGCCGCAAATATGTTTAAAACCGATTTTCACAATCTCCAGTTCCAGTCCGTAATGTCTGCACAATGCCCCAATCTTTACAGACGAAGAAAAACCGGTGCAAACCTTGCCCGTCATGCCTTTGTACTTATGTAAATAATGAATGAGCAAGAGTAGAATGTGATGCGAATCCACAAAATTTCCTTCTCCATCATACAAACCAATTCTGTCAGCATCGCCATCCGTTACTAATCCACAATGAATATTACCCGATTGTTTGAGCAACAATGAAAACTCCTGCAGATTGCGGTGTATCGGTTCAGGAGGAATACCACCAAACAACGGATCTTCTTCGCAATGCAATAAAGTAATATCAGGCAACAGGCGTTTTATAACATTCTGTCCCGATCCATACATGGCATCGTATGCCAGATTGAATTTGGAGTTCTGTATTGCTTTAATGTTGAAGTTCCTTTCAAGTGTTTCGCAATACAGTGTTTCTAAAGCAACATATTCTACTAATCCTTTGTTCACAAGTGCATCAAGACTTATACTTTCCAAATCAATTGTATTTTTTTCAGGAATATACTTCTCCACTTCAGCAAAATCTTCTTCTAACAAGGGGCCACCATAACCACCTTTCAACTTAAAGCCATTGTAAGCAGGGGGATTATGGCTTGCAGTAATAATTACTCCTGCACCTGCATTGTATTTCAAAGCTCCCAACGAAACCATTGGCGTAGAAACAAAACCTTTGGAGAGAAATACCTTGATGCCGTTTGAAGCCATCACCTTTGCAGTGGTTTCGGCAAACAACTCGCCTGCAAAGCGGCAATCATGTCCGATAACAACAACTTTGTTTTTATCAGTTGCTATTATCCACGCTGCGGTTGCCTGCGCCACACGTGCCACATTTTCAACCGTAAATTCTTTGGCAATAATGGCACGCCAGCCATCGGTTCCGAATTTTATGTCTCTCATACTGTTTGCTATTTGACTGCAAAATAAAACATCTATGGCAGATTATTTAAATAATTTTGGCAGCGCATGAAAACCCAAGTCCTTTACCTCTCTTATGATGGCATGACCGACCCGCTCGGGCAGTCGCAGGTATTGCCTTACCTGGCAGGACTTACAAAAGCAGGTTATTCCATTACATTAGTCAGCTTTGAGAAAAAAGACAAGTTTGAGGCAACAGGTAAAGCCACAGGCGAACAAATAAAAGCATTGGGGATTGACTGGCAACCGCTTTCTTATACACCCAAACCACCTGTGCTGTCAACCCTTTGGGATGTTTACCAATTAAGGAAGAAAGCAGAGAAACTTCACAAGCAGAGAAACTTTAAAATAGTTCATTGCCGCAGCTACATTACTTCTTTAGTTGGAGAATTTCTAAAAAAGAAATACGGCATCAAATTCATTTTTGATATGCGTGCTTTCTTTGCCGATGAGCGAGTGAATGGAGGATTATGGAACAGGAGCAACCCTATTTTCAACCGTGTATATCTGTATTTCAAAAAGAAAGAGCAGGATTTTCTGGAACATGCCGACCACACCATTAGCCTCACCGAAGCCGGAAAAGAAATCATCCACTCCTGGAAACACCTGAAAAATCAGCCAGTACCGGTGGAAGTCATTCCCTGCTGTGCCGACTTGCAGCATTTTTCACGAGCCGGCATTCAGCAGAACGAATTATCAAAATACAGAACAGAACTAGGAATTGCAGAAAATGATTTTGTGGTTTCTTACCTCGGTTCTGTCGGCACTTGGTACCTGCCGGATGAAATGCTGAGTTTCTTTAAACGATTGTTACTGAAAAAGCCGGAAGCAAAATTCCTCTTCATCACAGGCGACAATCCATCTGAAATACTTAACAGAGCCGAGAAACTGAATATGCCGAAGGATCGATTCATTATACGCAAAGCCTCACGCAAAGAAGTTCCTTACTTTATTCTGCTGAACAAATTCTCTTTATTTTTCATTCAACCATTGTTTTCTAAAAAAGGCTCCTCCCCTACCAAACATGGTGAAATTCTGGGAATGGGAATTCCTGTTATCTGTAACTCAGGCGTTGGTGATGTTGATCGCATAGTGCGCGATACGCAATCAGGATTACTGGTTGAAAAGTTTGATGATGCAGAGTACGACAAGGTTATTTCACACCTTGATTCGCTCTTACAAACTCCACCCGAAAAACTCCGTGCTGCTGCTGAAAAGTATTACTCGCTGGAAGAAGGAGTAATGAAGTATTTGGCAGTTTACAATTCCCTCTCCCTTGGAGAGGGTTAGGCTTTACTCATTATGATACTTCTCATTCCTGAGAATAGTAAACGCCCTGTAAAGCTGTTCTGCAAAAATCAATCGTATCAATTGATGAGAAAACGTCATTTTAGAAAGCGATAATTTTGAGTTAGCACGCTCATACATTTTCTCCGAAAAGCCAAAAGCTCCACCAACTACAAATACAAGATTTTTAACTCCGCTATTCATGCGTTTTTGCAGAAATGCAGAAAACTCAACGGAAGAATATTCTGCTCCCTTTTCATCCAGCAAAACAATAAAATCTGAAGGTTGAGTTTTGGCGATAATATTTTCAGCCTCTTTATTCTTGAGCTCTGCAACCTCTAATTTTGCTGCGTTTTTAGGGGGAGCGATTACCAGCATTTCAAAATCGGTGTAATGCTTCAGTCGGGCAAAAAATTCAAGAGAACCTGCCTCTACAAATTTCATAGTTGTTTGCCCTACAACTAGCAGCTTTATCTTCATGTGTTCCGGATTTTGAGCAAAGATAAATTAACTACATTTGCCTTTGCCTGAAAAAATTCATTTGGCTTGGTTTTTGAATTAACAGGAAACACAAATTATAAAAATGAAAAAAGTTATTGTTTTAGTTGCATTATTGTTCACCGTTTCTGTTTATGCAGTAGTGTTTCCGGGCGTTGCCGAAAATATTGCAGCGGCCATAAAACTGGGTAACTCAAAAGAGCTTGCCAAATATTTTGCTCCGAATGTTGAATTGGTAATTGGGGATAAATCAGGAACCTACAGCAAAGCACAGGCTGAGATGATGGTGAAAGATTTTTTTGCAAAAAATGCGGTGAAGGACTACAAAGTAATGCATCAGGGTACTTCGCAAGACAATTCACTTTATACGATTGGAGACCTTACTACTGCTACCAAATCTTACAGAACCTATTACCTACTGCGCAAAAACGGTGACAGTTATTTAATTCATCAATTGCGTTTTGAAGACCAGGACGAATAAATTTCTCTTACGGAAATGACTATTGACCAGATTATCGCCTCTGCTTTTGCTGAAGATATAGGAGATGGTGACCACACCTCTTTAGCCTGCATTGACAGTAATAAAACAGGAAAAGCAAAACTGTTAGTCAAAGAAAAAGGAATAATTGCCGGTGTTGATCTGGCAAAACAAATCTTTGAGTTCGCTGATAAAAATCTTGATGTTCAGGTTTTCATAAATGACGGAACAGTAATAAATCCCGGAGACATTGTGCTGGAAGTTTCAGGCTCTGAACTTTCCATTCTCAGAAGCGAGCGCCTTGTTTTGAATTTTATGCAGCGTATGAGCGGAATTGCAACTGCAACACACAACTTAAATCAACTCATCAAACACACCAACGCAAAACTTTTAGACACACGCAAAACAACTCCGCTGTTACGCGAAATAGAAAAGATGGCGGTGAAAATCGGTGGTGGTGAAAATCATCGCTTCGGTTTGTACGACATGATTTTGCTGAAAGACAACCACATTGATTTTTGCGGAGGAATAACAAAAGCCATTGAAAAAACACATCAGTATTTAAGAGAAAAAAATCTAAATCTGAATATTGAAGTGGAAACCCGCACACTTGATGATGTAAGAGAAATACTTTCAGTTGGTGGCATTCAGCGTATCATGCTCGACAACTTCACAACCGAGAAACTTAAAGAAGCAGTTGAACTGATTAAAGACAAATTTGAAACAGAAGCATCGGGGGGTATCAACGAATTAAATATCCGCGCTTATGCCGAAACGGGAGTTAATTATATTTCGGTTGGCGCATTAACGCATCATATCAAAAGTCTGGATTTAAGTTTAAAAGCAGTGAAATAAACAGTACAAAACAAGATGTTAAAAAAGCTACAACATAAGTTTCTTAATTGGCTGCCTGTTGTAACTTTTTTAAACCTTACAAAGAAAATTATTCTGCCGGGCTTTGACGGAATTCCGATTTACAATGCCGCAGATTTTTTCATCCACGGATTACGAAAAGGCTCGCTTCAAACACGTGCTTCAGCTCTGTCTTTCGATTTCTTTCTTGCCATTTTTCCTGCTGTAATTTTCATTTTCACACTTATTGCTTATATACCTGTTGATGGTTTTCAGGATCAGCTAATGATTTTACTTAGCGATTTAATGCCTAAAGATGCTTATGAAGCCACGCGCACAACGTTGGAAGACATTATTAAACAGCAGCGTTCAGGGCTTTTGTCCATCGGATTTATTGTTGCCCTTTACTTCTCAACCAACGGTGTGCATGCTATGATGGATGCCTTTAATAAAACCTACCACACGGTTGAAACCCGCCCACCTGTGGTTCAACGCCTTTATTCCATTATGATCACGATTATACTTTCGGTACTAACGTTCATAGCCATTCTGTTAATTATTTTTGGTGAAAAAACATTAAACTTCTTTGAAGCAAGGGGTTTTATAAAACAAGCATTCACTTATTACCTGCTAATTTCAAGTCAATGGATAGTGATTGTTGCCCTGATATTTTTTGCTATTTCTTTTCTCTATTATTTCGGTCCGTCACGCAAAACGCGTTACCGCTTTTTCTCGGTTGGTTCAACAGTAGCAACCTTTTTAATTATTATTACTTCGCTTGGCTTCTCCGTTTTTGTAAACAATTTCAGCCAGTATAATAAACTCTATGGCTCTATTGGCGCCTTAGTTGTTGTTCTGCTATGGATACGTTTCAACTCCATGATTTTGTTGATTGGCTTTGAACTGAATGCTAGTATTCATAATGCAAAGCATTCAAATGAAGAAAATCTCCCTAAGTCAAGCTGAATGTATTTTTTAACTTGCGCCCTCAAAGAATAAATTCATGCAAAAACACATACTCTATATTCTGTTTTTTCTGTCTGCATTTTCAGGCTTTGCCCAAAAATACGACCCGCTCAATAAGCCCAACACATACCGCAATAAAGACAATCCAAACTACTGGAAAAACAAAATACCTTTTCCGGGCTATTGGCAGCAGGATGTGTATTACAACATCAAAGCTGAACTTGATGAGAAGTCGCATGTAATTGACGGATTTGAAGAACTGACCTATTGGAACAATTCGCCCGACACGCTCTCGTATGTATTCTTTCACCTTTACCAAAATGCTTTTGTAAAAGGTTCGTACAACGAAAATGTAAACCTTAACAATGGGGCGAAACCCTACTTTGGAGTTTATGAAAGCATGGGGCTGGGAACTCTGGTTGAAATGATTGAAACCAATGGAAAGGAGCTGAAATCTGAATTAGACAACACTATTTTAAAAGTATATCTGAATGAACCGCTTAAGCCCGGGCAAAACATCACCTTCAACATCAAATTCAAAACATTTTTCGATTCAGGAAGCCTGAGACGCAGAATGAAAACTTTCAACGCTTACGGCTACAAACATTTTGACGGAGTGCACTGGTATCCGCGCATTTCTGTGTATGACCGTAAGTTTGGATGGGACACCGACCAACATCTAGGTAAAGAATTTTACGGTGATTTTGGAGGATTTGATGTGGAACTGACACTCGCAAATAACTATGTAGTTGAAGCCACAGGGAATTTACTCAACCGTGATGAAGTTCTTCCCCCAGAACTCCGCAAGAAATTAGACATCACAAATTTTAAGGACAAACCATGGGATGAAAAGCCTTCCGTAATCACGCCCTACGACAGCACGCTGAAAAAAACATGGAAATACCATGCAGAAAATGTTCATGACTTTGCCTTTACAGCCGACCCAACTTACCGTATCGGTGAGTATGAGTGGAATGGTGTTACTTGCATTGCAGTAGTTCAGGAATCTCACGCATCGCGTTGGCAAACTGCGGCTGAATATGCAGCTAAATGTATTCAGATTTATTCTGAAGATATCGGCATGTATGTCTATCACAAAATGGTGGTAGCTGATGCCCGCGATGGCATGGAATATCCCATGCTTACACTGGATGGCGGACAGGAGCCAGACTTTCGCGGTTTATTTGCCCACGAGATAGGGCACAATTGGTTTTTCGGGCAAGTGGGAAGTAATGAAACCTATCGTGCAGCATTGGATGAAGGGTTTACACAATTTCTTACAGCTTGGGCCTTGCGAAAAACAGATGGTGATTTTGAAATAAAGAATCAACCAAAATCAAAATACATCAGGCGGTTTAAAAAACCAGAAGAAGTGCTAAATAGCAATGTTTACAATGGTTATATGTTTGATGCGGTGAAAGGTGAGGACAAACCATTAAATACACATTCAGATTATTTTGAAGGCGCTCTTGGTCATGGTGGCGGCTACAGGCATGTATATTACAAAACTGCCACGATGTTATATAACTTGCAATACGTGTTGGGCGATGAACTTTTTCTGAAAGCGATGCAGCACTATTTCAGTCAGTGGAAAATTGCGCATCCATACATGGAAGATTTTCGCAACTCCATTATTCAATACACCAAAGTTGATTTAAACTGGTTCTTTGACCAATGGCTTGAAACCACTAAAAATATTGACTACGCAATAAAATGTATAAAGAAGGGAGAGAAAGAGAATGAATACATCATCACCTTTGAACGCACAGGCAAAATGCAGATGCCCATTGACTTTCAGGTATTATCAAAAGACAGTGTTGTTCAGAATTTTCACATACCTAATAACTGGTTTATCAAAGAAACCGATGCTACTGTTTTACCAAAATGGCTGGGGTGGGAAAAGTTAAATCCTACCTACGAAGCGCGTGTTATTGTTCCTGAAGGCATAAAAGATATTGTGATTGACCCGAGCAAACGACTTGCAGATGTGAACATGCTTGACAACAGCAAAAAATTACCTGTTGATTTTGCTTTCGACTCACAGGTTTACAATACACCCGACTGGAGAAGCTATGAAGTAAAAGCCCGTCCCGACTTGTGGTATAATGCTTATGATGGTGTAAAAATCGGCATTCATGTGAATGGAAACCATATGAATTACCGCCACATTTTTGGAGCAACAGTCTGGTTTAACACCGGACTTGGTCAGGCAAAATTTGACTCCACTGTTGCGCTGAACGGATTTGATGTCTTGTCATTTATTTTAAACTACAAAACCAGTTTAGACAAGATTGGAAAGAACGCGTGGTTTAACCTACAAGCAAAGGCATTAGATGGAATGTATGGGTTAAATTTCGGGATAGAAAAATGGGATAAACTGATGAAGAACCTTTTTTATTTTCAATTTAAAACCATGCTTCGTCCTGACCAAAGCGACAAAGCATACCTGATGTATCCAAATGAATGGGGAATTGGAAAACTCAACAACACCTTTGCTTTCGGCATAAAACGGAACTTCAGCTACAGCAATGGTGGTGGGAACATGAACCTTGAAATGAAAGCACCAGCTCCGGGAAGTGCATACAGCTTCACCAAAGTTTCGCTAAACGTGGTAAACAAATTTTCGGTGAGTAAATTTGGATTCAACACCCGCTTCTTTGCACAATACGGCACAGGCAGAAGAGTTGCACCGGAATCTGCGTTATATCTGGCAGGTGCAAATCCTGAAGAAATGATTGACAATAAATACACCCGTTCGCGCGGCTTTATTCCATATGAATGGGCGGGAAATTATGGAGAAACCACTAACCATTTTCAACAAGGCGGTGGGTTAAATCTTCGTGGCTATGCAGGTTATTTAGTTCCTTACCTCAAGAACAATGGTGAACTTGTTATGACTTACCGCAGAACCTCAGGCGCGGCTGTAAACCTTGAAATTGAGTTCGACCGCTTTCTAAAAATCCGCCCGAAACTTATTATGAACACCATACAAATTAAAACCTATCTCTTTGCCGATGCAGGAATTATTAACTCCAACCAACAAGGCAACAAGCTGCATTTTGCCGATTTCAGGATGGATGCCGGTGTTGGCACGGCTCTTGTAATCAAAAAGTGGGGCGCTCTTCAAATGGCAAAACCACTTACTATACGATTTGATATGCCCTTCTTCTTAAATCATACACCTGCAGTTGAACCGGACTATTTTAAATTCCGATGGGTAGTGGGTATTAACAGAGCTTTTTAAATTTGCAAACCAGTAACTAATAACAAACAAAAAACAAATGAACTTCTCTCACGAATTCCTTAATTTTAAAATTAACACTATGAGTAAACAACTCAGCATCTTAATCATTCTTTTAATCAGTGCGGCAACTGTGTCGGCACAATCCATTGTAGGTAAATGGAAAACCATTGACGATGAAACAGGCAAACCAAAATCGGTAGTAGAGATTTTTGAAAAGAACGGAAAGGTTTACGGAAAAATCATCAAGCTATTCCGTGATCCGGGTGAAGAACAGGATCCTGTTTGCGACAAATGCGAAGACGACCGCAAGGGAAAAAAAGTTATCGGTTTGGAAATAATCCGTGATATGGAGAAAGATGGCAGCGAGTGGGAAGACGGAACAATTATGGATCCTAAGAAAGGAACTATTTATGATTGTAAACTATGGTTGGAAGGCGGAAATCTGAAAGTACGTGGCTATGTTTTGTTTATTTACAGAACACAGACCTGGTTGCCATATAAAGAATAGTAATGGCACACGGATGACACGGATTGGACAGATTTTCACTGATAAAAATCTGTGTTAACCCGTTAAATCCTTGTCATCAGTGGTCTATTTCTAAAAACCCAATTTCTTTTTTATGTCTGAAATGTGTTTCAAGTGAAACAACTCCGGTACAATTTTCAGGTAATACACACCTGTTAAATAAAGCAGCGAAACCAAAACTGACATTGCAACAATTTCCAGAGTAGCGCTACCTAAATCAATGTTTACAAACCATAGTAAACCACAGCCACAGATAAGTATAAACGTTTTCAATGAGCTGACATCAAACGGCTGAAGCCCTATCTTTTTCCAGATAAAAAAGAACTTTAAAAAGTTATAGGAAATGCTTGACAAGGCAGTTGCAAAAGCTGCGCCTTCCAATCCCCATAGCGGAATAAAAATGCTGTAATTAATATATGAAATTACGGTAAGAAACACCAACATTCCCAAACCATAGCGGTAATACTTAGAGTTATAAAGAATAGGATTATTTACGCTGGTTGCCATGTTAAACAAGGCACCGAAGGTTACAATGTAAACAACTGTTTCGCCCTGCCAGAAACCCTTTTCTTTGGGCAGCAGCCAAAGCAATTTGTGAATGTTAAGATTTACACCTAAAAACAATAAGCCACCTGCCAGAAACAAATATTTTGATGCACGATAATAGATGTGCTTCACTTCGTCAATACGGTTGTGTGTAAAGGCATCTGAAATTTTTGCGGCCGCGATTTTTTCCAATGCGTGCAAGGGCATTTCAATTACAGCGGGTATAATTGCCACCGTAGCGTAAACCCCTGCCAGTGCAAGCGGTACATACATTCCTATCAGTGCAATATCTAAATTCTTCAAGCCAAGCGAAGCCAATGCTGCAAACGAAAAACTTCCTGAATAAATCAGGATTTCTTTCACCTTGGCATTGTTGAATTTGTGACGATCAATAGCTGCAAACGGTTTATCAATAATGAAAATATAAACCAACATGATCAGAAAAATCAAGCCGAAGCAGAGCACATATAACAACACAAAAAAATTGATGTCAATCCAACCCATGTAATAGATGGAGATGGCTACAACGGGAAATAGCTTGGTTGTTATCTCGGTAAGAAAAGCCGGAAATGATGATTTAAAAAGCGAGGCGCTGTAAATACTGAACACCGAAATAAAAGCCAGAAAAAACGAAAACGGAAAAACATAATCAAAGAATTCGCTGATAAGTGGTGATTTAACGGAATAGGCATCAACTATTGTACTGCGGAAAACAAAAACAAGCAGGGCTGCAACAATAAAACCTGCAACAACATACAGACTCATGAAACTAAAAAATCCGTGGTGCCGTTTTTCGTTGTTACGAAACTGAGGGAAAAATTTATAAACCGCATTTCCCATGCCCATAGGCACAAGGGATGAAATAAGAATGGAAAGCGAGTAAAGTGTACGAATAAGTCCTATTTCCTCGGGTTTCAGAAGGTAGGGCTGAACCACAAGAACACTTGCAAAACCTATAACTGTTGCAATGTTCAGAATGGCTGTATTTTGCAGTCCCTGCTTTTTTATTTCGCCCAATGTGCTTTTATTTTCGACAAAGATAGGATGTAGAAAACATTTAATCTATCTTTAATTATGATTTGCGAAATTCGCACGGATTTTACAAACCACTATCAAACCAACAATGAGAATTTTAGTTATTGAAGACGAGCCAAAAGCAGCAGCTTTTTTAAAGCAGGGATTGGAAGAACAGCACCATCAGGTTGATGTTGCTTATGACGGACAAATGGGCAAACGGCTTGCACTGAAAGGTGAACACGACATTATTATTCTTGACATCATTATTCCTTACATCAACGGTTTGGAGCTTGCAAAAGAAATACGCAAAACTTCTAATGTTCCTATTCTGATGCTTACTGCATTGGGTAGCACTGCCGATAAAGTAACTGGCTTTGACATGGGTGCCGATGATTACCTTGTAAAACCATTTGAATTTGCTGAACTTGTGGCACGTGTAAATGCGCTGGGAAAACGCAAAAATAATATGATGCAGCCTACTAATAAATTAGTGGTTGGTGATTTGGAATTAAACCTTGATGACAAAACCGTTTCGCGCGGAGGAAAAAAAATAAGTCTTACTACCAAGGAATATCAGTTGCTGGAATACTTAATAAGAAACAAAGGACGCGTTGTTACCCGTCAGGATATTGCCAAAGCGGTTTGGGATGTACAGTTTGACACCGGCACCAATGTTATTGACGTTTATGTGAATTTTTTGCGCAAAAAAATTGACAAAGATTTCGCCACCAAATTTATTCACACGCAAATAGGCATGGGTTATATTTTCCGCGAACCTGATGCAAATACGTAATAAACTTACTTATCAGTTTGTAGGCATTGTTGCATCAGTTCTCTTACTTGCAACGCTCACTATATTTGTACTGTTTGCAGAATTCCGCGAACGAGATTTTTATCTCAGGCTGAACGAGAAAGCAGTTGCTACCGCAAAATTATTGGTAGATGAAAACGATGTAGATGCTGCTTTGCTTAAACTGATCGATAAAAACCTGCGCGGGGTTTTGCCACAGGAGAAAGTTATCATTTTCGATTCGTCAGGTAAAGAGATTTACAACACTGATGATGAGAAAATAATAATAGTATCAAACGAGCTACTTACCGAAATCAGATTGCAAAACGAAGTACATCTAAAGCAAAATGAATTTGAAATGCTGGGCTTAAATTATACGTACAACAACAATAAATACATTATTGTAGCAGCCGCAGTTGACATTTACGGATTGCGAAAACTCAAATTTCTGAGCATAGTATTGGTAATTGTTTTTGTTATAAGCATTGCGGCTGTTTATTTCAGCGGCTGGATTTATTCGGGACGTGCGCTGCAACCTATTTCAAAAGTTGTAAGTGAAGTGGACAGGATTTCGGTAAACAACCTAAATGCCCGTGTTGATGAAGGGAACGGGCAGGATGAAATTGCACAGCTTGCCAAAACATTTAACAAAATGCTGGAACGTATAGAGGCTGCTTTTAATGCGCAACGCTCGTTTGTGGGTAATGCTTCGCATGAGTTGCGCAATCCACTTTCAGTACTGCGCGGACAGTTGGAAGTAGCGCTGCTTAAAGACCGCAAAACAGAAGATTATAAAAAAACAATGGAGTCGCTGCTGGAAGATATTAATCACCTTACCATTATTTCAAATAGGCTGCTCTCGTTGGCGCAGGTTAGCGGTGTGGGATTGATTGATCCTAAAAACGAAATTCGTATCGATGATTTATTGCTGGAGGTACGTAGCGAATTGATTGAAAGCATTCCGGAATACACGGTTAACGTTTCATTTGAATCTGTGCTGGAAAATGAAGACAGCTTGCTGTTTTATGGCAATGAGCGTTTACTGAAAATTGCATTTTTTAACCTTATGGAAAACGCCTGCAAATACTCACCCGACCATAGTTGCTTAGTAGATATAGGTGCCGAAGGAAAAAACATCGTTATCCATTTCAGCGACAAAGGTGTGGGTATTCCTGCCGAGGATCTGAAAAATATTTTTGAGCCTTTTTACCGCGCCAAAAATGTGCTGGATCGCAAGGGGCATGGCATAGGCTTATCGCTGGTTGATAAAATTGTGAAGCTGCACAGTGGCTCTATTGAAGTAGATTCAACAGAAAAACGCGGAAGTGTTTTTACGGTGAAACTGCCCGTGGGGTAGTTTTGAAATTTAGCCTACTTTTGGCGGCAGAAAATGGAAAAGAAAGACATAGAAGGTTTTTACAACAACTTTTCTGAGGAATATACCAAGCTTGGTTTAAACCGCAGACACCGATTAATTCTTAAAAAATTAATTGCTGCAGGCTTGCAGAAAAACCATCGCGTGCTGGAAATTGGCTGCGGGGTTGGGCAGGTTACGGGTCTTATGGCCGATTACCTGAACAAAGGCATGATAGTGGCCTGCGATATAAGCCCCGAAGGAATTGAACTGGCGAAAAAGATACACAGCAACAGAGGCAACATTCAGTTTATGGTTTCGGACATGGTGAATTTCAAACACGATGTTACATTTGACTTTGTGGTGCTGCCCGATGTGATTGAACACATACCGGTTGAGCATCACAAAAATCTTTTCCGTGTCATCAAAGAAAACATCAGCATAGACGGCACTGTTGCCATCAACACTCCTACTCCATTTTACCAAGAATGGCTGCATAAAAAACATCCCGAAGGTTTGCAGATTATTGACCAGCCTATTTATACCAACGACTTGCTGAACAGCGTTTATCCCAACGGTTTTTACCTTGAACGCTTGGAGAATTATTGCATCCGCCACAAAGAGGC
>JAGVLY010000112.1 GCA_020054035.1 Bacteroidia bacterium
CGAAAGCGTAAAAACAAGACTTCTTTAAGTTGTCAGCTTCCAAACCGAAACTACTCTTCATCTACAAAACCCCCTCCTCTTTTGTATTAAAAGACCGCGAGCTGCTTGCGCGGAATTTTGAGGTTCATTCGTTTTCATTTAATCCTAAAAAGAAATTTTTAACCCCTGTTGAACTGCTGAAAGAGTTGATTTTTATGCTGGTTCACGTATGGAGCAGCAAAGCCATTGTATGCGAATTTGCAGATTATCACACCGTGTTACCAACTCTGTTGGGCAAACTGCTTGGCAAACCCTGCTACATTATCCTGTGCGGTACCGAGTGCTATTCATTTCCGAGTATTAACTATGGCAATCACAATAAAAAGCTGATGTCGGCAGCCACCTGTTTCAGTATTAAAAACGCAAGGCATGTTATGCCGGTACATAAAAGCATGGTGTTAAGTAACTACACTTATACCGGTTCAGATTATCCTCAGCAAGGCTACAAAGCCTTTTGCAAAAAGGCGGAAATACCGTTCACGGAAATTAATTACGGGTATAACAGTGCTGCTTTTTTCAATAACCAACCGGAGAAAAAAAAGAATACATTCCTCACCGTTGCCGTTAATGCAAAAGGCTCAACATTCTATCGCAAGGGAATTGATTTGATTATTGAACTGGCAAAGCAATGCCCCGATTACAACTTTACCTTGTTGGGCGTGAAAGACGAACTCAACCATTTGCAACTAAGTAAAAACATAACACTGCTACCGCCCGTTCCACATACTGAACTGATTAATTATTACAGTCAACACGAATTTTATTTTCAGCTTTCCATTGCCGAAGGTTTTCCAAATGCGCTGTGTGAAGCTATGCTCTGTGAGTGCATTCCCATCGGCTCTGATGTTTTCGGAATACCTGATATTATAGGCGACACGGGATTTATTTTAAAAAGGAAAGATGTTGCACTGCTGAAAAACTTAGTAGATGAAGCCGTGAAATTCGACAAAATAACACTTGCTAAAAAAGCGCGTCAAAGGATTATGGAGAATTTTCCGGAGGAAAAACGGGAACAGAAGTTTATGAGTGTTATTGGGTAATTGTAAATCAGTCCCGTAGGGACGACCTGTTGGTAGAAAAGAGATAACGAAAATGAAAAAGCCCCATCGGGGCGTCCTGTTGAATTAGATAAGGTCGCTCCTACGGAGCTAATCTCAAATCAAATCTGAATAGCTACAAACAGTAAGCCCCGATGGGGCTATTGCTAATGTTTAGAAATTTCTTCCAGCAACTCCGCAAACCTGCCCGTTAGTTTCCTGCGCGAATAATTGTCAATAGCAGCACTCTCCACTTTTAAATTATACTGCTGATACTTTTCAAAATACACTTTCAGAATTGCTTTCATTTTTTGCTTGTCGTCAAACCCTGCTACTTTGCCCGCACCTGTTTCTTCTAATGTTTTTGCGGCCTCCCCATCCTCAGGACCAATGCAGATAATGGGACGTTTAGCGGCAAGGTATTCGTAGAACTTGCCCGTCATAATTCCTTTGGCGTTGGGCGTATTATTAAGCAACAATAACAACACCTGTGTTGACATGGATTTCTTCAGCACTTCGTCATGCGGCAGGTATTCCGTTCTTTCAAGATACTGCTGCAAACCATATTTGCCAAGGCTTTCCAACACTGCATGGTCGGTTTTACCGACTAATTTAAGTTGCAGTTTTTCTTTGAAATCAGGAAGCTCATCACACAACTCTTTCACTGCACTCCAGAATATTTCGCTGTTACGGTCTTTATTAAGTGAACCGACATGACTGATGGAAAACGTTTTGTCTAACTCAATATTTGGAAAAACAAAATCAGCTTCATCAAAACCATTAGCAACAACTTCTACCCGCTTTGCTCCAAGCTGCAAAAACTCATCCGCCATTTGTTTGCCTATGGATGTAACAATGTCTGCGTTTTGCAAAACCGTTTTTTCCAACTCGCGGTGTTTGCGGTCTGCGCTTTTGGTGAGCATCAGCTTGTCATAAAAATCAATATTAGTCCAGGGGTCGCGGAAATCAGCCAACCAGGGAATGCCTGTTTTCTGTTTCAAACCCAATGCAATCAAATGCATACTATGTGGCGGTCCGGTTGAAACAACGGCATCCACAGGATGCGAGCGTAAATACGTTGCGAGATATTCAACCGAAGGCTTAACCCAATATTTCCGTGCATCGGGAATAAAAAAGTTACCGCGAATCCACACCGCAATTTTTTCGGCTAATCCGGGTTTCTTTTTTTCGGTGAGAAAACCTGCGTTTATTTTTTCGTCCTTTTTCAGTCCAAGAAATTTCTTGTAAAACGAATACGGCTCCCATATGGGTTGCTTCAACACTTTTACTCCATCCGGAATATCTTTCAATAAGGAGTTGTCAGTTGCAGGTGCTTCAGGATTTTCGGGAGTGTAAACAATCGGCTCCCAACCATATTCCCTTAAATACTTAACCGTTTTCAGCCAGCGTTGAACGCCTGCACCCCCACTGGGCGGCCAGTAGTAGGTGATGATGAGTACGGTTTTCTTTTGTGAAGTCATTTTTATCTCTCGCAAAGTCGCTAAGACGCAAAGAAACGAAAATCAATTTTGCGCCTCTGCGTCTTTGCGAGAAAAGAATACAGCAACTCCAACAAATAAAAACAACAAAATAGAGCCTCCCAGCGCAATTTTTTCTCCCGTATAATAAGTAGCAGGTTCAAATTTGAACTCAACCTTATGCTCACCCGCAGGTACTCTCATAGCACGCAAAACAAAGTTGGCGCGAAAGTGCGGTGTTAGCTTGCTATCTACATATGCATTCCAACCTTTGTCATAATAAATCTCTGAGAAAACAGCCAGTTGCTCAGCAGTCGCTTTTGATTGATAAGTCAGGTGATTAGGTTTGTAATCCGTCAATTTTATTTGCGCTGTAGAATCGGCTTGCGGAGTAAAACCGTTCAACTCCTTTTCAAACTGTTTATCAATAACCGCTGTGAATTTAGGCTCAAACTTTCCTAATGCTGTTATTTCAGAATCAGGATTTGCAGCCCAATTGATTTCGTAAACAAACCATGCATTACCAAGCGCACCCGGATTTTGCTGAGGCAGCGCAGGTCGGTTTCCCTCGCCCGGCATAATCACATATTTTGTGTTCAGCATATTCAGCACTTTGATATTATTTTTGCTGATGTGCTGGTCAATCAACTCCTGAAAACGTTTCAGTTTAGCACCATGATACCCACCAATTGATTTATGAAAATACGAAGTGCTGGCATCGTTAAATGTGTTAGTCGCTAAATTCAAAACACGGAAATCAGGATCTTTATCCTCTAAGATAATCTTATCGGCTTCTGTTGCTGTAAAAGGCTTTTCAGCTTTGTTCTTGTTTACAAAATTGCTTTTGTTCAGGTAACGCAAATCAACAGGCAGCATATCGGCAAGCACCAAAACAGCAAACAATGCCATTGCAATTTCTTTCTTCAGTTTATTCAACATAAACAGCCACAGAATTCCGCCTGATAACAGAATAAAAATCAATGAACGTAAAGCATCACTGCTCAATAAATCTTTGCGATCGTCACGGATTGCATCTACCAGCCACTCCGGAAATCCTGAAGCAGCAAGCCGTTCATCTCCTGCTGCCGTAAAGTCAAAAAACATTCCGGGCATTACTACAAACAACAAACAAACAACACCAACTATTGAAAGTGAATAGATCAGTTTCTTCTTCAGTTCTGTAGCAGGAATTTCACCCGAGAAAATATTTTTCAGTGCCAGCAAGCCCATCACCGGAAAAACAAATTGCGCAATTACCAAGGTCATGGAAACCGCACGAAACTTATTATAGCCGGGAAAAAAGGAGAAGAAAAAATCAGTTACCGCAGGAAAATTTCTTCCCCACGAAAGCACGATGGAAAGAATAGCCGCAGCCAATAACCACCACTTATCATTTCCTTTTATGGTAAATAATCCGAGAATAAACAGAAAACAAATGATTGCTCCCAGATAAACCGGACCGGATGTAAAAGGTTGATCGCCCCAGTAAAGCGGCAGATTTTTAATAATTCCAACAGCCTGACTTTTAGGGAATTTATTATCAATTAATGCTTTGTATGTTTCAGACTTTGTGTCGAGCTCACCGTTTGAAGCACCACCGTAAAAGTTAGGAATTAACAAAGTCATCGTTTCGCCAACTCCATAGCTCCAGTCTGTTGCGTATTTCTGCGAAAGACCTTCTTTGCCCGCTGCCAAATCAGCACTCAAATCTGATTTTCCGCGCATGGTATATTGACCATATTCGTAAGTTGCCCATAAATTGGTAATGTTCGGAAGCAATGCAATTACTGCCACAATAACAAGCACACCTGTTGCTTTTAAAAAAGCAGGAAGTGTTTTTTCTATCACTGCATACACCAATTTCACTGCGCCCAACAGCAAAACAGTAAGCAACAAATAATAGGTAATCTGCAGGTGGTTAGTAGAAATCTGCAAAGCAAGAAACAAAGCAGTCAATGCCCCACCCAACAAAAGCTTTCCGCGATAAGCCAATAAAATAGAGCCAACAACCGGAGCCATATAGGCCATGGCATGCACTTTTGAATTGTGTCCGGCCTCAATAATTATGACTGAATAAGAAGCTAATGCAAATGCAAATGCACCGGCAATGGCAAGACGCCAATCTACATTCAGCATAATGAGTAGAAAATAAAAACCCAACATCAGCAAAAACAAATAATTGGCAGGACGCGGCAAACCCAATTCCAAAGCGCTACCAACATATTTCACCAGGTTATTAGGATACAAAACCGAAATCTGATAAGCAGGCATTCCCCCAAACATAGAGTTAGTCCACAAAGCTTCTTCACCTGTCTTTTCACGGAAGTCTTTCAACTCTTTTGACATGCCCGTGAAGTTGGTAATATCACCCTGATAAACCACTTTGCCTTCGAGCAGGGGATGCAGGTATGCAAGCGTTACCACAATAAAAGCAACCACAGCAATCAGGTGCGGGAACAGGTTTTTGAAGTTGATGTTTTTCATAGTTTAAATTGTTAAATGGCTGAATTGTTAAATTGTTTTTGCGCCATTTAGGTCAACAGTTTAGCAATTGAACAGTGAAGCAATTATTCTCTTTTACGCTGCATTGAGAGAAGAATATCCTCAAGAAAGCGGATGTATTCTCTTTCTTCTTTCTTCATACATAATGAACTTGACTTAGTATTTTTTCTTTGAATTGCTCTTTCAAAGCATTGTGCGTAACCAAATCTATTTTCAAGTCAAATTGCTCTTCCAAAAATTTTTCAAGCGTAAAGAAATTCCAACCTACGGGTTTTGAAAATTCAACTAAAATATCAAGGTCGCTTGACTCTGTTTGTGCTTGTTCAGCGTATGAACCAAAATATCCGATTTTTTTGACAGCAAAATCGCTTGACAAAACAGGCTTTAGTTGTTTTAGTTTATTTTCTATTTCAGCAGTTGTTTTCATACTGCAAATATAATTTTTCCCGTTTGTTATTACTTTACTTCCTCGTAATCCACATACTCACCTTCATTTCCTTTGCTCTTTTTGGAAACGTTTATTTCTCCTTCTGGCTTGCGCTGCTGATCCTGCATTTGCTGCATACGCTCCTGCATATCGCGCTGGGCTTTGTTTACCATGGAACGCGCAGCAAGCGGAACTATCACTTTAAACACAAAGTTATAGAGTGCATAAATTAAAACAAGAACAAGAATGAGTCGTATCATAATCTTGAAAAATCAAAAAACAAGAACCAAATCCCAAATAAACTTCAATGGTAAAAATTCAAGTAACAAACGGTTTGAATAATTTGAAATTGGCTTTTGTATATTATTTGTGATTTGCTTTTTGTTATTTGAGATTTGTTCAGCGGCTTAGGTAAAGATTTCGTTCAGAATAAATTTTCTGAAAAAACTCATCGTGCAAATCGTCAATAAACTGAATAGCCTCGCCCGTTGATTTCATTTCAGGGCCAAGCTCTTTATTTACATTCGGGAATTTATCAAACGAGAACACCGGAATTTTAATCGCATAGCCTTTCTGCTTAGGATTAAACTTAAAGTCTTTCACTTTCTTTTCGCGCAACATCACTTTGGTAGCGTAGTTCACATACGGCTCGTCATACGCTTTGGCAATGAACGGAACCGTGCGCGAAGCGCGGGGATTGGCTTCAATCACATACACTATCTCATCTTTTATGGCAAACTGAATATTGAGCAGTCCAACGGTTTTAAGAGCCACCGCAATTTTCTTGGTGTGGTCTTCAATCTGTTTCATCACGTTTGGACTAAGGTCAAAAGCAGGAAGCACAGCAAATGAATCACCGCTGTGGATACCGGCAGGCTCAATGTGTTCCATAATTCCGATGATGTGAACATCTTTTCCATCGCAGATTGAATCCGATTCTGCTTCAATTGCTTTTTCCAGAAAATGGTCTAACAAAACTTTATTTCCCGGAATATCACGCAGTAAATTAACAACGTGCTCTTCCAGTTCCTGTTCGTTGATTACAATCTTCATGCTTTGTCCGCCCAGAACGTAGGAAGGACGCACCAACAGCGGAAAACCCAATTCACGTGAAAGTTTAATTGCATTCTCGGCATCTTCAATTACTCCGAATTTCGGGTAAGGAATATTATTCTCTTTCAGCAAGGTTGAAAAACTTCCGCGGTCTTCTGCAAGGTCTAATGACTTGTAATCCGTGCCGATGATTTTTATTCCGTAGCGCTCTAACTTTTCAGCAAGCTTCAGAGCTGTTTGTCCGCCTAACTGCACGATTACACCTTCAGGTTTCTCATGCAGAATGATGTCGTAAATATGTTCCCAGAAAACAGGTTCGAAATAAAGTTTGTCGGCAATATCAAAATCGGTAGAAACTGTTTCGGGATTGCAATTAATCATAATGGTTTCGTAGCCACATTCTTTTGCTGCCAATACACCGTGAACGCATGAATAATCGAACTCTATCCCCTGCCCTATCCGGTTTGGACCTGAACCGAGCACTACAATTTTTTTCTTGTCGCTAACCACCGATTCGTTCTCATCTTCAAATGTTGAATAGTAGTAGGGCGTTTTCGCTTCAAACTCGGCTGCGCACGTATCAACTAATTTGTAAACGCGGTTGATACCCATATCTCTGCGCTTATTGAAAACTTCGCTTTCAAGGCAGCGCAGCAAGTGTGCAATTTGTCTGTCAGCATAACCTTTTTGTTTCGACTCTTTCAACAAATCAAAAGGAATGGTATCAATAGTATATTTTGAAATTTCCTTTTCAACAAAAACCAATTCCTCAATCTGATGCAGAAACCAAGGGTCGATACGGGTAAGAGACTGAATGGTTTTAAACGGAATGCCCAACTGCATGGCATCTTTGATGTGGAACAGACGATTCCAACTTGGCCTTTTCAGACTTTCAACTAATTGTTCCTGATTGCGCAATTCTTTACCGTCAGCACCCAAGCCATTGCGTTTTATTTCCAGCGATTGACATGCTTTTTGTAATGCTTCCTGGAAATTTCTTCCGATTGCCATCACCTCTCCCACTGATTTCATCTGCAAGCCCAGTTCTCTGTCAGAGCCTTTGAACTTGTCAAAATTCCAGCGCGGGATTTTCACGATCACATAATCTAGTGTGGGTTCAAAAAACGCGGAAGTGCTTTTGGTAATCTGATTTTGCAATTCATCTAAGTGATAACCGATTGCCAGCTTTGAAGCTATTTTTGCAATCGGATAACCTGTTGCTTTTGAAGCCAAGGCTGATGAACGCGACACACGCGGGTTAATTTCAATCGCAATAATATCTTCGGCTTCATCAGGACTAACAGCAAACTGCACGTTGCAGCCACCTGCAAAATTTCCGATGGAACGCATCATCTTGATGGCCATATCGCGCATGCGCTGATAGGTTGCATCCGATAAAGTCATGGCAGGCGCAACCGTAATGGAGTCGCCTGTATGAATTCCCATCGGGTCAAAATTTTCGATGGAACAAATGATAATCACATTGTCGTTGGCATCGCGCAGCAATTCCAATTCGTATTCTTTCCAGCCGAGAACGGCTTTATCAATCAACACTTCGTGTGTTGGAGATGCATGTAATCCGCGGGTAAGTGCCGCATCAAATTCTTCGCGGGTGTGAACAAAAGAAGCTCCTGTTCCACCCAGTGTATAAGAAGGGCGGATAACCAATGGAAATCCTATCCATTGCGCTATCTCTTTTCCTTCCAGAAAAGAGTTCGCAATTTTTGAAGGAGCACAACCTACACCTATTTTTTCCATCAGTTGACGGAAAGCTTCACGGTTCTCCGTAGTTTCAATCGCCTGAATATCCACACCAATCATGCGTACATTGTGCTTTTTCCAAAGCCCCATTTCTTCGCAACGGATAGCAAGGTTCAAAGCAGTTTGTCCGCCCATGGTGGGAAGCACAGCATCAATCTTACGCTCTTCCAGAATTTGTTTGATGGAAGCAGGCGTTAACGGCAACAGGTAAACATGGTCGGCTGTTACCTTGTCGGTCATGATGGTTGCCGGATTGGAATTGATAAGCGAAACTTCAATTCCTTCTTCCTTTAACGAGCGCGAAGCCTGCGAACCGGCATAGTCAAATTCGCAAGCCTGTCCGATTACGATTGGGCCACTGCCTATGATGAGAACGGATTTTATTGAATTATCTTTGGGCATTATTCAGATATGAGATTTGAGACGTTAGATATAAGACACACAAGCCAAAAAAACTTCGCAAATTTAGGGGATTTTGGATGAAAGAAGCGTTTAATTTGTGAACACATTTTCCATACTCTGATAGAACGCAGATTATTATGATTTTTATGATTTACGCTGATAAGGAAAAGGAAACCAAATCATAATTTATCTTAACCAATCATAAAGATCAGCGTTCCATCAAAGACAATGAAAGAAAACTACATACAAACAGCCAAATCAAAATACGCTTATTACACCTTCGGAAGCGGGCAGGAACCGCTTTTAGCTTTTCATGGTTTCGGGCAGGGCGGAAAGGAATTTCAGGTCTTTGAGGAATACATTGGCAATAAGTTTACCATTTATGCTTTTGATTTGTTGCATCATGGAAACAGCGAACACAATGGCGAACCGATAACCGAAAACGATTTAAAGGAACTGATTAATGTCTTCACCAAAGAACACGGCATTGAAAAATTCTCACTCATGGGATTTAGTCTAGGTGGTAAAATTGTTTTGAAATTGATTGAACTTTTTCACGAACGGTTGAATAACGTTATCCTTCTTTCGCCTGACGGATTGAAAGTAAACCCGCTTTACCGTTTCTCCACCGTTACCTCACCGGGAAGATTTCTTTTTCGCGGCTTTATAAAAAATCCTGCACCTGTTTCAAAAACGGCATTGCTGCTGAAGAACATGAAGATACTAGACCCTAAGATATACAACTTCCTCTATTCGCAAATACGCACAAAAGAACTGCGCGAAAAGATTTACAAGGTTTGGATCACTTACCAAAACATTAATCCCGATCTGGATAAAATTGCCGCGCTGGTTAATAAAAACACGTTCCGCTTCCTGCTTATTTTTGGAAAGCACGACCGTGTTATTCATCCTAAATACGGTGAGCGTTTTATTGAAAAGCTAAACGATAAGAATGTGTTTGTGCTGCTGAACACGGGGCATCAGTTGATTAGTGAAAAGGTGGGGGAGTATTTGAAGAAAAGGCTGAGATTGGGTTGAGCAGAGTTTAACGTTACAGTCCTAACATTAAGCAGAATGTGGTTTAATTGGGCAAGCAACCATAATCCAGAATAGCAGATTTGGTTTACTAACCTTAGCTGAGGCAATCTGGCATAGCAGATTGGGTTTGCTAAGGTTAGTAGAGGCAATCCGACATAGCATATTAGATTTTCTAACCTTAGTAGAGGCAAACCGACATAGTAGGTTGGATTTACTAACATTAGTAGAGGCAATCCGGTATAGCAGATTAGATTTACTAACCTTAGTAGAGGCAATCCGACATAGCAGGTTGGATTTACTAACCTTAGTAAGAGGCAATCCAGTATAGCAGATTGTGTTTACTAATGTTAGTAGAGGCAATCCAGTATAGCAGATTGGGTTTAATGGGTCGGGTAACTTTAATCTGGCAAAGGTCTTATTGCCTGATTGGTTGAGTGAATGCAAAAGAAATGTTTAAAATTCCGTTAAAAACAAAAAAGCCCCTCGCCTTAGGCGAGGGGCTTTTTCATTTCAGCTATTTACGTGCTGCTTAATCGTGGGCAACGGTCATAAACCCTGCTTTCTCAATTCCATTTACATTCAGCAAGTAGAAATAAGTTCCGGCATCCACTAAATTTCCGGCTTTGGTTCTTCCGTCCCAGCAATCGCCTTGTGCAATTGATTCAAAAATCAATGCACCCCAACGGTTAAAGATTTGCAGTGTAAAACACTCATTGAACTCACCTTCAAATCCGGGCTGGAAACAATCGTTCAAACCATCAGCATTTGTCGTGATGATGTTAGGCACCAGCAGATCAAATTCAATGTTCGAATAATTGGTTCCGCTGAAATCTACAAAAGCAGTATCCACACAACCTTCACCGTTGTAAACAACCAGTGTTACAACCGTTCCCGGGCCAACATTAAAATTATGGTCAGGGTTTTCGGCATTTGATGTATCGCCATTTGCAAAAATCCACAGGAAGTGATCAGCGCCATCGCTGTTGTTGGTAAACTGCCCTACAATTCCTTCGCACGAAGGAATATAATGCGCAGTGAAACCGGCAGTTGGCGCTGCCAATACCTCAACCGTTAATTGTGCAGCGGCTTCGCAACCGTTTGCATCGCTTGCAACAACGGTATACGTAGTAGTTACCTCCGGTGAAGCCAATGGATTACCTATAGTAGGATCACTTAATCCATCAACAGGTGTCCACACAAAGTTGGTTCCTCCTGAAACAGATAACTGCAAGCTATCACCATTACAGATTGCCTGATTAGGTGAAGCTGTAATAGAGAAAATGCTGATGTCCAATACATCGGTATCCTGACATCCGTTTGCATCGGTTACAGTAACCGTATACGTAATCGGTTGTATCGGGAATGCCAACGGGTTTGCAATATTGGTATTACTTAAACCTGTTCCCGGTGACCACTCATAAGTAGTTCCGCCCGTTGCATTCAGTTGAGCAGTATCGCCTAAGCAAAGCGGAACATCTGATCCTGCATCTGCCACCGGCAACGGATTAACAGTTATTGTCAAATCATCGGTATCAGAACATTGGTTCTGGTCTCCAACAGTTAAAGTATACGTTGTAGTTTGCGTTGGGCTTGCAACAGGGTTGGCAATATCATCAGCACTTAAACCTGTTGAAGGCGACCATGAATAAGTTGTTCCGCCCGTAGCATTCAATTGAACCGATTCGCCTGCACAAAATTCTGCATCAACACCTGCAAAAGCAGTTGGCAATGGATTAACGGTTACCACTACATCACCATCACCTTCGCAACCTGCGTTGGTTACTACATGCACACTGTAAGTAGTAGTAGAAGTTGGTGTTGCAACAGGATTAGCAATGCTGTCATCGCTTAATGTTGCAGCAGGTGTCCAACTATAAATATCACCTCCACTTGCCTGCAATTGAGCATCTTCTCCGATACAGATGGAGACATCCTGACCTGCATCAACAACAGGAAGAGGATTAACCGTAACCGTTACCTGCGCAGTGTTTTCGCAGAAAGGGGCGAATGTAACATCGTCCAATCCAAATGCGGTTGGGCCGGTAGTTGTCGTAATGTTTTCTAAGCAAAGTGTAATGCTAGTATTGTTGCCTGAGTTCCAGATATACCAGAATTCGCTCCATGTTGCCACACCAAAAGGTGGTGTTGTAAATGGCGTGCCTACAGGTGTTCCGTTTACAGTCAGTTGCAACAAGGCAGGGTCGTCAAGTACCAATGTGCTTAACCATGCCGAGAAATAATAATCATTATTAGGAGCTACATCAAAAGTCTGACACCATACATCTGTTCCGTAAGTCATGTTGGCATTTACCACCATGAAATCACCGCTGCCACCGTGACCTAATCCTGTGAAAGAAGGATCAGCCAATGAAGCATCATTGGTAACAGTATATAAGCCCGATGTTGGTGTTGTAGCACCATACGTATAACCTGAAGAGAAACCTGTATCACCTCCGCTGAAATCAGGATTTACAACCTGCTGTCCGCTTGGTCCCTGAACCAATACAGAATAGGTTGTAGTAATTGCCGGATTAGCTTCCGGGTTAGCAATGCTGTCATTACTCAAACCTATTGAAGGTGTCCATGTGTAAAACACACCTCCGCTTGCTGTAAGTTGTGCAGTATCACCTGCGCAGATTGCCACATCCTGTCCTGCATCGGCAGGTGGAAGCGGATTGATTGTTACAGTAACAGTATCTGAAGAAGAACATCCGATCTGGTCAGAAACAATCACCACATAAGTGGTAGTTCCTGCCGGTGTTGCAATCGGGTTAGCAATCGTAGTATCGCTTAAACCTGTTGAAGGATTCCATAAATAGGTAACACCGCCTGTAGCTAAAAGCTGCGCGCTGTTGCCATCGCAGATCTGAACATCACCACCTGCATCGGCAACCGGCAAAGGCTGAACCGTTACCACAACCGAATCGGTAGAAGTACATCCTGTTCCGTTATCAACCAACACATAGAAGGTAGTTGTTACCGGAGGTGATGCCAAAGGATTTGCAATCGTTGCATCATTCAAATAAGCTGAAGGTGTCCATGAAATAGAAGTGCCTGTTGGTGAAACGGAGAGTTGTGCGCTGTCGCCAAAACAAACCGTTGTATCGCCTGCAGCAATTACTGCAAACACATCAACAAAAACGCTGTCAAGGTCGGTACAACCGTTTGCATCGGTAACTGTTACATAATAAGTAGTAGGGAAATTTGGCCATACCTCAGGGTTAGCTATTGTTGCATCACTGATTTCAGTTGCCGGTGTCCATGAATAGGTTGCTCCGCCTGTTGCGGTCAATTGTATAGTATCACCCTGACAGATGAATACATCCAGACCTGCATCAGCAGTTGGTGCAGCAAGAACGGTTACAAAAACAGTATCTGTATCTATGCAACCACCGTTATCAGCAGTTAAAACATATTCCGTATCAATTACCGGGTTAGCCCAAGGGTTAGCTATTGAATCATCACTTAAACCGGTTGAAGGTAACCATGTATAAGTAGTTCCTCCTGAACCGGTCAATTGAACACTGTCACCAAAGCAAATCTGAACATCTTGTCCTGCATCAGCAACCGGTAATGGATTAACAGTAACAACAATGGTATCTGCATTAACGCAGGTTCCGTCATCAACGGTTAAAATATAAGTAGTGGTAACAACAGGAGTTGCAACCGGATTTGCAATCGTTGCATCACTCAATCCTGTTGCAGGAGACCATGACCATGATGGGCCGCCTGTCGCATTTAGCTGAACTGCATCACCGATACAAATAGTTGTATCCTGTCCTACATTGACAACCGGCAATGGGTTTACAGTAACAGTAACCTGTGCTGTTCCATCGCAGAAAGTTGAGAAAACAATATCATCCAAACCAAAGTCATTTCCACTCAACGTAGTGTTTTGATTCAGGATACAAATTGTAGCCGTTGTATTGTTACCTGAATTCCAGGTAGCAAAAAACTGAACCCAGGTATTAACTGTATTAGGCGCAGTAAAAGGTACACTTAGTGGCGTTCCGTTTATAGAGAACTGCAATGATGCAGGGCTTCCAGGAGCAACTGAACTTACCCAGGTAGAGAATGCATAATCTGTATTAGGGGTAACAGGAACAGTCTGACACCATACATCAACGCCCGGAGTTCCGGCACCGTTCACTACCATGAATTGACCTGTCGGAGGATTGGTGTGGTCAAATCCATCAAAGCTTGGATGCGTTGTTGAAGCATCGGCTACAACTGAATACCTGCCCTCAGGTTGCAAGTTATTTGAAAACGTATAATCACTTGTAAAAGCTGTATTACCTTGCGAGAAATCACCATTAGAAACTAAATTTCCGCTTGGGCCGGATACGGTAACAGTATAGGTTGTAGTCTGTGAAGGACATGCCAACGGGTTGGCAATATTCGGATCACTTAAACCTGTTGTTGGTGACCATGAAAAGGTTAAACCACCGCTTGCATCAAGCTGAACGCACTCTCCGGCACAAACCGTTTGGTTTTGGCCTGCATCAATTACAGGCGGAGGGTTGATGGTAACTGTTACCGAATCAACTCCCGAACAGCCTGCCGAGTCTACTACTGTTACATAATAGGTTGTAGTTACAAGCGGGGTAGCAACCGGGTTGGCAATATTAGGATTACTCAATCCTGTTGCCGGGGTCCATGTGTAAGAAATACCTCCGGTGGCATTGAGCTGAACTCCATCTCCCAAACAAATTGCGGCATCGCCACCTGCTGTGGCTGTAAGTGTATCAATGAGGGTAAGGTTAAGAATTGATGTATCTGAACAACCTGTATTGTTATCCAACGCAACAAGCGTTACCACATAATTTCCCACGTTAGAATAAGTATGGTTTGGCGCCTGCTGATTTGACGTTCCCCCATCTCCAAAATCCCAAGAGTAACCGGTAGCTCCCTGACTGCTGTTGGTAAACTGAACAAAGTTTCCGCATTGTACATTGGGTGTGAAGAACGAAGAAATTACCTGCACATTGCAATTGGCAACGGTATATTGCAAATCACGCTGAACGGTATTGATAGCAACTCCGTTGCGGTATTCTGTAACACAAACACCTACAACAAAGGTTCCGATAGGCCCAGGTGTAACTATCAACTGACCTGTATTAGGATTTATAGTAAGCGGCTGAGATCCTCCCATCATATCGTTCAACGAATAAGGGTTAGACCAGTTAATATCAGTATACGGTGGTGGTTGAGGCCCTATTCCGGGACCACCCGGCCAACCGGGAGTGCCATTATCAAAACCGGAATAAGGAGTGCAAAGTGAATATACTAATTGGTCGCCATCGGCATCTGTTGCACTGTGATCAAAAACAAATTGCAAACTTGAACACAGATAAAGCGGAGGAAGGTTAGTAAACTCCGCGCTGTTATTTGCTCCTAACTGATTGGCATTAGGTATTTGCGTATAGAAAGTTGAACCAATATCATTGGGATTCAGAATATTTTGTATCTGCCCATTTCTGCAACAACGTTGGTAGGCTAATTGATAACCTCCTGCAATAGGGGGTAAAGAAACAACTCCTGAATAAGTAGCTACTAATGTGCAAATACCAGTTGGGGGTGTAGTACAGGGATTATTAATAGTTCCCGGTATAAGCGTAGAATCGCCCAAGGACATTGAAACCGTTGTTATCTCATTGTTGTTACTATCAAAAATACCAACAACTGCAGGATCATCAAATCCGGCAGTTGTTCCACCCGAACCAAAACATTGCTTATAAACAGTAAGGTAAATACGGTATTGATTACCGCCAAGATAATCATACGTAAGCGTTCCGCCTACTATGTGGGTTGCAAAACTTTGAAGGCTGATGGCTGAGAAGATAAGGGCCAGCGATAAGATTTGTAGTAGTTTTTTCACAGGGTCTTTAGGTTTTATTGGGTTGAAATTTTACACCGATTTCAGGGAAACAATATTAAAAAATATAATCAAACAAGAGGAGTATCTTGTTTAATTTTAATTAACGTTTAAAGTTTGATGGGAAAAAGACATTGCAAAGTCGTCATTGCGAGCGCCAGCGAAGCAATCTGTTAATTGTGAAACAGAATGAGATTGCTTCGGGTAAAAAACCCTCGCAATGACGATTAACTACTTACCTTCGCCAAGGTTTTCTTCACGGAGGAAAACGCCTTCGTTGTTGTAGTATTTCCAGATGCCTTGTTTTACATCAAGAGCATAGTAGCCTTCGCTTTCGCGCTGTCCGTTATCGTGGTAGGTAATCCACTTTCCGTATTTTTTTCCGTTGTTGTAATTGCCTTCCTGGTGTTTTATTCCACTTTCGTAGTAAAAAATCCATTTGCCGTTTTCAAGTCCGTCAATGATGTTTCCTATTGACTTTAGTTTTCCGTTTTTATACCAGTTTTTGCTTTCGCCAAAGGGCACATTGTCAACGTAGGTGGTAGAGCTTTGCTGACTTCCATCTTCATACCACGATTTCCAGATGCCATTTTTCTGTCCAGCTTTAAACTGTCCATTAATACGAGTTCTTCCTGTATTGTAGAACGCTGAAAAAGGACCTTCAGGCACTCCGTTACGGAAATTGTATTCTTCTACCAGTTGGCCGTTCATATCATAATCGCGGTAAAGATCTTCCTGCACATCATTGGCAAAGTGTGAGAGCGTCCATACTTTCCCATTCTCGTAAAACTCCTGCCACTTACCCAGTTTTTTTCCGCTGATATATTCACCTTCCAGTTGTTTAGCTCCACTTTCATAAAACTCCTGCCATTTACCTTCTTTCAATCCATCTACGTAGTCGCCTGATGATTTTAGTTTGCCGTTGGGGTAGTATTCCTTTTGGGTTTGTGCTGTTGAAGAGAAGCAAGATGCAATAAGCAAGAGACAAGAAACTGCCAACTGCCAACTATTTACTGCCAACTTTAATTTATTCATAAACTTGTTCTTTAATTTTCTTTCCGTTCTCGTACGTTTCTTCGCGCATGAGGTTTCCGTCTATAAACCAATGAGTCCAAATGCCGTTAAGTGCATCTTCTTTGTAGTTCATTTCTTCTTTTTTCTGTACATCGTCATACCAAGTGATCCAGAGGCCTTCTTTTTTTCCGTTTTTCAGTATGCCTTCTACAGTAATGATTCCATTTACATCGTAGTATTTGAACAGACCATTTTCCATGCCATTAAAATAGGCTCCTTCTTTTACAGGGCTTCCGTTTTCAGTGAATGTTTTAAAAGGCCCATGCAGCAAGCTGTCATTAAAGCTGTATTCACTTTTGAGATTGCCGTTAGGATACCAAGTGCTTTCTTTTACCAGTTCATTTTTCTTGCCTGCGTAACTGAAAACATGTTTGGTTGAATCGCTATCATAACTAATGGCTTCGGTTAGTTTTTGATTAGAAGCGCAAGAGGCTGCAAGCAAAATGACTAACAAAACAAGTAATAATTTACTGAACTGCATTGCGGAATTAGCGAACCTGTACATATTATTTTAGAAGGATGGCAAAAATAGGAATTTTACCCTACACTGATTACCAAATCATCTGCACTTACCAAACTTCCGCCTGAAAGAAAAATTTTGTCAATTATTAGCTCTTCATGGGCTGTAATGGTGGTTTCCATTTTCATGGCTTCTATTACAAACAGTGGCTCATTTTTCTTAACAGTCTGCCCTACTTTTACAAATAATTTACTGAGCAAACCCTGTAAAGGTGCGCCAATGTGCTTAGGATTTTGTTTGTCAGCTTTAAAATTTTCTTGCTTGGTAATATTAAGCGAACGGTCGGCAATTTCAATATTCCGGGTTTGTCCATTCATACGAAAAAACACAGTACGCATACCATTTTCGTCAGGCGCACCTACTGACAGCAAACGTATGATTACCGACTTGCCTTCACCTATCTGCACTTCACATTCTTCACGCAAATCTAAACCATAGAAAAAGTTCTTGGTCGGAATTTTTGACACATCACCATACTCTTGTTTCTTCTTGTAATAATCTTCAAAAACTTTTGGGTAAAACTTCCACGAAAGAAAATCAGTAAGGTCTAAACTGCTGTCGAACTTTTTCAGAAATGCTTCAAACTCATTTTCAAAATCTACGGGAGTTAAATGTTCGTTGGGTCTGTCGTTATATGGTTGTTCGTCTTTAAGAATAATGCGTTGCAATTCTTTCGGGAAACCTCTCGGAGGCTGACCGATATCACCACGGAAATACGATTTCACTGATTCAGGAAACGAAATCTGGTCGCCTTTAGTCATTACATCTTCCACCGAAAATCCATTGCTTACAAGAAACTGCGCCATATCGCCAACAACCTTTGAACTTGGTGTTACTTTTATTACATCGCCAAACAATTCGTTCACTGATGCATACATATCTTTTATCTCTTCAAACTTATCGCCCAACCCTAGCGCAATTGCCTGCGGCTTTAAATTAGAATATTGTCCACCCGGAATTTCATTGATAAAAACCTCGGCAGTGCTTGCCTTCAAGCCACTTTCAAACGGATAATAATATTCGCGCACATCCTCAAAATAGGTCGAGAATTTATTCAGCTTCTTGATATCAATTTTGTTTTCGCGCTCATGAAACTTCATCATCTCTACAATGGAATTGAAGTTGGGTTGCGAGGTTAACCCTGACAAACCACCTAATGCCACATCAATCACATCTACTCCTGCTTCTATCGCTTTCAGATACGTTGCGGGCTGCAACGATGATGTATCATGCGTGTGCAGATGAATTGGCAGTTTCACCGTTAATTTAAGAGCAGTAATTAATTCCGTTGCAGCATAAGGTTTTAGCAAACCCGCCATGTCTTTAATAGCGAGAATATGAGCACCTGCATTCTCAATATCTTTTGCCAGTTTCAGATAATATTCAAGCGTGTATTTGGTTTTGCTTTTATCCAGAATGTCGCCTGTATAACAAATTGCGCCCTCTGCAATACCGCCTGTATTTTTGCGCACATACTCAATGCAGGGCGCCATACTTTTCATCCAGTTCAACGAATCGAAAATGCGGAAAATATCAACTCCCGTTTCCCACGATTTCTCTACAAATTTTTCAATCAGATTGTCAGGATAAGCGGCATAGCCCACACCATTTGAACCGCGAATCAACATTTGCAGCAAAATATTTGGAACAGCTTTACGCAACAACGAAAGACGCTCCCAAGGGTCGGCATACAAAAAGCGCATACTTACATCAAAAGTTGCCCCGCCCCAAACTTCCATACTAAAAACCTCAGGATGATTTTTTGCATAACTCTCTGCCACTTTCAATAAATCATATGTGCGCATACGCGTTGCCAGCAAGCTTTGGTGCGCATCACGAAAGGTAGTGTCTGTGTAATGAATTACTTTTTCGTTCTTCAGCCACTCCGCAAATTTCTCAGGGCCTAAATCGGTAAGAATATCCTTTGTGCCTTTCTTATACGGCTCAAAACGCTTAAACTCCGGAACTACAGGTGTTGGAAAAACCTTCTTTGTATCTTTAAACTTAACATCGGGATGACCATTTACCACTACATCACCGAGGTAGCGCATCAGTTTGGTTCCTCTGTCTTGTCCACGCTTAAATTTGAAAAGCTCAGGTGTGTTTTTTATAAAATCAACATTGACTTTTCCTTTCGTGAAATCAGGATGATTAATAATATTTTCAAGAAAACGGATATTGGTACGAACACCGCGAATACGGAACTCCTGCAAGCATCGAGTCATTTTGCGAGCCGCACCATCCAAGGTTCTGGAGTGTGCGCAAACTTTTGCTAATAGTGAATCAAAATAAGGGCTGATTTGAACACCGGGATAAACACTGCCCACATCCAAACGAATTCCAAAACCGGATGCTGTACGAAAAGCTATGACCGTTCCGTAGTCGGGTTTAAAATCATTGCTCGGATCTTCAGCCGTAATACGACACTGAATAGCATAACCATTCAGCGTTACGGCACTCTGGTCGGGAATAGCAATCTCATCTTCATACAACTTATACCCCATTGCAATACGCACCTGCAACTTCACAATATCAATACCTGTTACCATTTCAGTAACCGTGTGCTCTACCTGAATACGTGGATTTACTTCAATGAAATAAATATTATTCTTCTCATCCACCAGAAACTCAACTGTGCCCACGTTATTATACTTCACCGTTTTTGCAATGCGGATGGCATATTCATAGAGTTTGGTTTTTACACTTTGCTCCAATCCAAATGATGGCGCTACCTCTACAACCTTCTGAAACCTGCGCTGTACCGAGCAATCGCGCTCATACATGTGAATGGTGTTACCTTCGTTGTCGGCAACAATCTGTATTTCTATATGGCGGGGATTTTCAACAAACTTTTCAATAAAAATAGTGTCGTCTCCAAAAGCGTTTTTTGCCTCGCGCTTTGCTTCGGGAAAAGCTTTTTCCAGTTCTTCGGCATTGCGCACTACGCGCATTCCACGTCCACCACCACCGGCAGCGGCTTTTACCATGACAGGAAATCCGATGCGTTTGGCTTCGCTTTGTGCGATTGCAGAGTCTGTTAAATCAATGGTGTTGCTTTCTATAACAGGAATTTCGGCTTTAACGGCCACTCTTTTTGCCGAAACTTTGTCGCCCAGCTTCATCATCACTTCGGGGCGCGGACCAATCCACACTATTCCGTTTTCTTCGCATTTGCGGGCAAACTCGGCATTCTCAGAAAGAAACCCGTAGCCCGGATGAATAGCATCTACATTTTTTTCTTTCGCAAGATTTATGATTTCATCAATATCCAAATAGGGTTTCAGCGGGTCATTATTTCCGCCAATTTGATAAGCTTCATCTGACTTAAAACGATGTTGTGAGTAACGGTCTTCGTAGGTATAAATAGCCACTGTCCGCATTTTCAACTCTACCAGCGCACGCAAAATACGGATGGCAATTTCACCACGGTTGGCTACAAGAATTTTTTTAATCTGCATGGGGTTACCCAAAGAATTTAGTGAGGCAAAAGTATCCTTTTTGGGTTGCTTTAAAACAAAAAAACTCATCCGCCTGAGGCGGATGAGTTTTTTATTTTAAAGCAATATTTATTTATGGATTTCCTATTTCAAGACAATTGGTACAAGATGAACTAATCGTCAACGAAGTTGATGAGGCTCCCTGAATTGTAAGTGTTTTACATTTAGCATTAATACCTGCTGAGTTAATATTTGCTCCATTTGATGGTTGAGGATCAGCAGCCATAACTGCATGAATATTTATATTAGGTTTACAATTAGTCCAATTATTATGGTCATCCCAATTATCATTTCCGGTAGCACCTGATCCTGTCCATGTAGTATAGTCACCAGAGGATGGTTGATTAATAGTAACAGCTGATGTAGTATTACTACAATTTGGAGAAGTGCTGCTGGTAAAAGTAAATGTAACGGATCCCCCAGCAACTCCTGTTACTACACCAGCATTTGTTACAGTAGCTTTAGTAACATCACTACTTGTCCAAGTACCACCGCTCGTTGGAGACAATAATGTAATAACTTGTCCAGCACAAATACTTGATTGCGAAATACTAACTGTTGGCAATGCAGTAACAACAACAGTTGTTACTGCTCCATCTGCAAGATTACACCCTGAGCCGGTTGGTGCATAATTCCTACGATAATACCAAGTACCCGCAGGTGGTGTTTCACCCGTTGTGACATTGATTTCTGTTCCAGCACCAGGAGTAACATTATTAGAGCGTACCCATGTAATTGTTCCCCCTAAACCACCTGTTACAGTAGCACTGAAAGCAACACTTGCCCCAACACACAATGATGTAGGATTTGGAAGGGTAAAAGTATTCCAAGTTGGGTCAGAACTTACAGCTACTGTAGTTTGCGTACCATCAGCAAGATTACAGCCTGTTGCAGTTGGCGTATAACTTGGTCGGTAGTACCATGTTCCAACGCCCGGAGCATCACCTGTTGTAACAGTAGTTTCCGTTCCAGCTAAGGGTGTGACATTATCAGAACGTATCCATGAAGTAGTACCACCAGTTCCATATAAAGTTGATACACTAAAAGCAACTGTACCGCCTTCACACAAACTTGTTGGTGTAGGATTACTGTAAGAAGTCCATTGCGGATCGGGTTTTACTAAAATAGTGGCAAATACTGGTCGTGACCATCCACAACAACCATCCTTAATTCTTAGTTTTATTTGGAAAGTTTTGTCGCTGGTAGTGGCATTGGTAAATACATAAGTAAATGTAGCGTTCGTACTAGTAGGAGTCCCTAATAATGCCGTAACGGGAGTTTCCTGAACAGACCACTCTATTGCTTGAACAACAGATGGTCCATTTGCTGTAGAACTAAAATCTATTGATGCCCCACTACATACTGTTGTCATTACTGCATCTGATGCCAATGCTGTATAGGATGAGCCTCCGGTAATTCTCCAATTTATTACCTGATCCGGTCTATCATAATTAATATGGAGCAAATCTGCACGTGAGCCTCCACCTCCTGTAACATTTTTCCAGCCAGTTGTAGTGTAGGTTGCTGAAATTGTAGCATTAGAATAAGCAAAACTTGAGGTTGTAGTTGTAAGGTTTTCTAGTAATGTACCATTCGAACCAAAATTTGATGGCCAATTACCTAAAGCACTTCCTTTTGTCAATGAAATATCAGAGCGGGTACACCCTTTTTTACTGTCATAATTAACAAACAACTCACTGTTAGCTGCGGGTACATCA
>JAGVLY010000012.1 GCA_020054035.1 Bacteroidia bacterium
ACCCGTTTGCAGATACAGGTCATTATCCCGTAACGCTTGATGCCACAAGCGCCAACGGCTGCACCGATACAATAGTGTTTGATGTATATGTTGACAACACCATTCAGGTTGAAGTGCCAAATATTTTCACTCCAAACGGAGACTCCTACAACGATGTGTGGATACCAACTCTGAAAGGTGTGGAAAGAGCAGTAGGTAGAATTTACAACCGTTGGGGAATGCTTATGGCAGATTTTTCTGAAGTCATAAATACCTGGGATGGTAAAACAAAAGGCGGCAACGATGTACCAGAAGGAACCTATTTTTATGTGCTTGACTACACCACGATTGACGGAAAATCCGACAAAGCAGGTGGCACTATAACCGTAATACGCTAATGGAATTAGACAAAAAGAAAGTAATTCTTTATTCGGCAACAGGCTTTCTGCTGCTTGCCTTTTCGTTGCTTCTCGTTCAGTTGGTTACGTTTAATGCTGATTATACTATAGCCGAAGAAGTTGAAAATGCTGTTGACGCTGGCGAAGAATATGGCTTTGATATCGATTCGTTTTATCTGGTAAAAGGCAAAGTTCAGCTGAACGAAAACCTGAGCACCATTTTGCAGAAGCACAAAATTTCGCTCGGCATGATTGACAAAATGAGTAAAGCGTCACGTGAATTATTTGATGCACGAAAAATTAGTGCAGGCAATGAGTACACCGTTTTCTGCACCAAAGATTCCAACCAGATTGCAAAGTGTTTTGTCTATGAAATAAATGCCAGCGATTACATTGTTTTCGATTTTCGCGATACACTTAACATCTACCGTGGCGAAAAACCGGTGGAAACAAAAGTGGTAACCGTTAGCGGAAAAATTTATTCTTCCCTTTATGCTACCATGGAAGCCAATAACATCAACTTGGGTCTGGCAATGGAGCTCTCTACTATATATGCATGGACAGTTGACTTTTACAAAATTCAGAAGGGTGATTATTTCAAAGTTATTTACGAAGAGAAATTTGTTGACGGACATTCAATAGGAGTGGGGCGTATTCACGCAGCTTTGTTTAATAATGACGGAAAAGATTTTTATTCCTTTTGGTCCGACATAAAAGGTGCAACCGGTTATTACGATGAAAACGGTGAGAGTCTGAAAAAACTTTTCCTGAAAGCACCACTCAAATTTTCACGTATCAGTTCTTCCTTTTCTGCAAAACGTTTGCATCCTGTATTAAAAGTAAACCGTCCGCATTTAGGAACTGATTATGCAGCACCAACAGGAACACCCATCATGGCAACAGCAGATGGTAAAGTGATTGCAGCAACTTACACAGCCGGCAACGGAAATTATGTGAAGATAAAACACAACGGAACATACACCACGCAATACCTGCACATGAGCAAAATTGCCAAAGGGATTAAAAATGGTTCGCGTGTAAGGCAAGGGGATGTTATCGGTTATGTAGGCAGCACAGGTCTTGCAACCGGTCCGCACGTTTGTTACCGCTTCTGGAAAAACGGAAAACAGGTTGATCCGAAAAAGGATGTGGTTTCGCAACCCGCTGAACCCATCAATAAAGCCCACTTAGGCGAATACAAAAACCGCGTAAAAGAACTGCGGGGGCAATTAGACAGCGAAAAGGTTTCTGCTCGCGAAAGCTGATTAAATTTCAGCAAAGTATTACTTTCGCTTTTTCAGAATAAATCCTATGAAGAATATTACCGTTATAGGCGCGGGTCTCGTTGGCTCGCTCCTTTCTATATACCTCGCAAAGCGTGGTCATAAAGTTCAACTCTTCGAACGTAGGCCGGATATGCGCAAAGAAAAAATTGTTGCAGGCCGTAGTATCAATCTTGCTTTGAGTGATCGCGGTTGGAAAGGTTTGGAAGGCGTTGGTATCGCAGATGAAATCCGCAAGATTTCAATTCCCATGCATGGAAGGATAATTCACGACACACAAGGCAAAACTAATTTTCAACCTTACGGAAAAGAAGGTCAGGCAATTTATTCTGTCTCGCGTGGCGATTTGAATAAAAAGCTGATGGATTTGGCGGAAGCACAAAACGGTACACAAATTTTTTTCAGTCAGCGTTGTGTAGATGTTGACCTTGAAAAAGCAACTGCAACATTTGCAGATGAAAATGGCAACACAACAAAAAATACTTCCGACATGATTTTCGGAACCGATGGTGCTTATTCAGAGTTGCGCCACCGCATGATGTTCACCGACCGTTTTGATTACTCGCAGGATTATCTGAAAGAAGGCTACAAAGAGTTAAACATTCCGCCTGCCGAAGACGGAGGCTGGCGCATGGAGAAAAATGCACTGCACATCTGGCCTCGCGGAAAGTTCATGTTAATTGCACTTCCAAACTTTGACGGAAGTTTTACCTGCACCTTGTTTTTTCCGTTCGAAGGCGAGTATTCGTTCTCTTCGCTTGATAAAAAAGAAAAATTGCTGGACTTCTTCAACAAAACTTTTCCTGATGCGGTGGAATTGATGCCAACATTAGAGCACGATTATTTTAGCAACCCAACTTCATCGCTGGCAATTATGCGTTGTTTCCCATGGAGTTATAAAGACAAGGCTCTGCTGCTGGGTGATGCTGCTCACGCAATTGTTCCTTTCTATGGACAGGGTATGAATTGTGGCTTTGAAGATTGTACCGTGTTAGAACAAATCATGCAACATGAAAATGATTGGCAAACCATTTTCAAAAAATTTGAAACAGCTCGCAAACCCAACAGCGATGCCATTGCTGAACTTGCGTTGCATAATTTTATTGAAATGCGTGATTTAGTTGCAGACGAAAAATTTGTGTTGCGCAAAAAAATTGAAGCAAAATTATCTGCCGAGTTTCCTGATAAATGGTTGCCGCTTTACAGCATGGTAACGTTCAGCGATATTCCTTATTCAACAGCATGGAAAGAAGGTAAGCGACAAGACGCTGTTATGCAGCAAGTGATGAATATTCCGGGAATTGAAAATAGCTGGAACACAGAAGAAGGATTTAAACAGATTACAAAAACGGTTTTAGGATGATGAAAGAAAAATCTACCACGGAGGCACGGAGAGCACAGAGGTGCACTAAGTTCTCCGTGCTTCTAAGTGTCCTCTGTGTCTCCGTGGTTACTCTTAATTCGCTTGCACAGGAAACAGCCAAAATCTCAGGCATTGTAAAAGGTGTTCCACCGCAAAGTATCATGTTCAAGCAAGACTTGCATTACCTGAACATAAAACCCGACCTGAAAGAAATTTTATTGGATGGCAGTGATTTCACATCTGAAATAAAAATTACACAAGCAGGTCCCGTTGAACTGCAATGCAATGACGAAGCATTGCAACTTTTTGTTGAACCCGATGATGATTTTTCGGTAGAGTTTATAGTCGGAAGTATCAATAAAGGAACAATCTTTAAAGGCAAAGGTTCACTGCACAATCAATTCCTTTATGAGTTTTACAATACGTTCAAAAACGAATACGACACTGC
>JAGVLY010000092.1 GCA_020054035.1 Bacteroidia bacterium
TGTGAATAAAAATATTAAGCGCTTCAAGAAGAATTGCCGTACTTACAAAGAATGCAAAAACTGTATTGCCAAAAAAATCAAAGATGAAATGAACATCCTGAAAGTTTGCCCAAACGCAGAAACTCAAGACGCAAATAAAGATTACAGAAAAATAAAATGCTGATAATCTGAAAAAACGTTCGGCAGCATAGGAAACCAAGAATGCTGCAATCAAATACATCGAGAGCATATCCAGGAAACCGCCAACGGCAGTAGTGGTGGCGTGCATGGCCATAGAGCCAGGACCAAGGTAAACTACCAACGAAGAAAAGAACGCAGCATAAAATGTTTTTTGTGTCAGGCTATTTTTGTTGTGATTGTAGTTGCCTTGTGCCAGCACCCAACCGATATAAAGTCCGGTGAAAATAAAACCTAAGTTCGACCATGTATTTACAGGTTGTTTAATTAACCCCCGTCTGTCAGCTTCGCAGAATACAGAACCTACACCTGTAGGCTCTCCGAACCAGCCATTTACAATTGCAAGAAATAATAAAGCCATTGTAATAAAAGCAGTTGCAAGCGGAAAAAGGAAAATGGTTTTGTTCTTCATTTTAAGGTTTTCAAAAGTATAATTCTTTCTCTTTTCGTGAACATGGATTTCTATTAGCTTTGCCCTGCAATGAAAAAAGCAGTTGTACTCTTTCTCACCTTCTCACTTTCTCACCATCTCACTTCTTTTGCACAAGTGAATGTAAAAGACAGCATGGTAATGGCTCCCATGTTTACCTTTTCATATGCTTTCCAAATTCCTGCCGGTGATATGAAAGATCGTTTTGGCGTTAGTTCAAGTGTGGGTGGTGATTTTATGGTGAAGAATAAGAAGAACTGGATTTTCGGTGCAGACTTTCATTACATTTTCGGATCAGATATAAAGGAGAGTAGTATTCTTGATGGTATGAAAACCAAGCAGGGTGAGATTATTGGTCAGGACGGACAATATACCGATATAGCTATTTCTGAAAGAGGTTATACCACTTGTGCTAAAATCGGTAAGATATTTCCGCTTGGAAAACCCAATAAAAATTCAGGAATTATTTTTACAACCGGAGCAGGTTTTATACAGCATAAAATCAGATTTGATATTGCCAATAACACTGCACCACAACTAACTAAAGAAACCAAGAAAGGTTATGATCGCCTTACAAACGGCTTTATGTTTGACCATTTTCTGGGATATATGTTTCTCGGAAATAAGCGATTACTTAATTTTTATGGAGGTTTTGAATTAACGCACGCCTTCACTAAAAATCGCAGAGATTATAACTGGGATACTATGCAGCGTGATACGAAAAGTCGTTATGATGTGCTTTACGGAATTCGTATCGGGTTTATCATTCCGTTTTATAAACGAGCAGGAAAAACGTATTACTACTAAACTTTGCGCCTCTGCGCCTTTGCGAGAAACAATTGAATATCCTATACAACCTTGCAATCTTACTCTATACACTTTCCATCCGCATAGCAGCGGCATGGAACAGTAAAGCCCGCAAGTGGGTTGATGGCAGAAAAACTGTTTTTGATGAAATAAAAAACAAGGTAAATCCACAAGAAAAAAAGGTCTGGTTTCATTGCGCTTCCTTAGGTGAGTTTGAGCAGGCAAGACCGGTTATTGAATTATTCAGGCAACGAAATCCGACATTTAAAATTCTGCTCACATTTTTTTCGCCTTCAGGCTTTGAGGTCAGGAAGAACTATTTAGGTGCAGATTATATTTTCTATTTGCCTGCCGATACGGCTGCTAATGCAAGACAATTTATAGAATTGGTAAATCCTGCACTTGCAGTTTTTACCAAGTATGATTTCTGGTTTAATTATCTTCAGGAATTACAAAAAAACAGAATTCAGGTTGTTGTTTTTTCAGCAATTTTCAGGAAAGAACAATACTTTTTTAAAAAGTATGGAAGCTGGTTTCTTAAAATTTTAGAAGACATTGATGCATTTTATGTTCAGGATGAAGCATCGCGTAAATTGCTTAAGAAAAAGAAGATTGAAAATGTTTTTGTTGCCGGTGATACTCGTATTGACAGAGTGATGCAAACTGCAGCAAGTGCTGGGCGATTTCCAATAATCGAAAAATTTATAGACGAAAATAAAATTACAATCATTGCAGGAAGCACCTGGAAGGAAGATGAACGTCTGCTTCTTGAATTGATGAAAAAGCGAAAAGGGAATATGAAATTTATTATTGCACCGCATGAAACTGACAAGAGAAAGATTGAAAAATTAGTTGCTGAAATTGAGTTACCATTTTTGCTCTATTCTCAAGCCAATGAAATCAATATTGCATCTGTGGATGTGTTAATTATTGATAGCATTGGTCTATTGTCGCAGCTCTATCGTTATGGCGATGTGGCATATATTGGTGGTGGTTTTGGTAAAGGAATTCATAATATTCTTGAGCCTGCAGCATTTGCATTACCTGTTATTTTTGGTCCAAAATATGACAAGTTCAATGAGGCCAAGGAGTTAATCAATCAGAGTGCAGCTTTTAGTATTGATAAATACCGAAGCCTGAATAATAAAATTACCGATTTGTTTTTCGATAAAAATAAAGTTGCATCATTTAAGAAACGTATCTCTGAATACATGAATTCGAAAAAAGGAGCAACAGAAATTGTTGTTGAAGGACTGGAAAAAATAATTGCTAACACTAAATAAATTTTACTTTCGCAGACGTTATGAATATACGTGAAGACGTTTCCCTCAAGCAGTATAATACATTTGGAATAGCAGCAAAAGCAAAATTCTTTGCCGAGGTTTCTTCCCTTGCTGATGCCCATGAAATTTGCTCTGATAAACAGTTTAGTAAAACTGATAAACTTATTCTCGGTGGCGGCAGTAATATTCTTTTTACTAAAGATTTTGATGGTCTTGTTATCAAAAATAATTTCAAAGGGATTGAAGTTGACGGTGATAATGACGAATATGTTTTTGTAAAGGCAGGGGCGGGAGAGAACTGGCACAGCTTTGTGTTGCATTGTATCGAGCATAATTATGCCGGAGTAGAAAATCTCTCACTTATTCCTGGTAATGTGGGTGCAAGCCCCATGCAGAATATCGGTGCTTATGGAGTTGAAATAAAAGATGTTTTTCACGAATTGGAAGCGTTTGAAATTGCCACCAGTGAACTGGTGAGATTTTCATCAGCAGATTGCAATTTCGGGTACCGCGAAAGTGTTTTTAAAAATAAATACCGTAATCAATTCATCATTACTTCTGTTACTTTCAGGCTTAATAAAACTCCGAAATTTAACATCAGTTATGGAGCAATTGAGCATGAACTGCAGAAAATGGGTGTTAAGGAATTAAGCATAGCTGCTATCAGCAAAGCTGTGTGCAATATTCGCAGCAGCAAGTTGCCCGACCCGAAGCAAATAGGAAATGCAGGCAGTTTTTTTAAAAATCCTGTTGTCTCTTATGAGCTGCATGAGAAAATAAAAAAGGAATTTCCTAATGTAATAGCTTATCCTTCTGGTAGTGAAATAAAGTTGGCTGCCGGTTGGCTCATTGAGCAATGCGGCTGGAAAGGTTATCGAAAAAATGATTTTGGTGTGCATATAAATCAGGCTCTGGTTCTGGTTAATTATGGCGGAGCAAGCGGAGATGAGCTATACAATCTCTCGCAGGAAGTAATGGATTCGGTGCAGAAAAAATTTGGCGTTTCGTTGGAGCGTGAAGTAAATATTGTATGATTGCAACCCGAATGAAATCGTTTCAAATTTGCTTGTTATTACTTTTCTTTTGTGTCTCAGCTCTTGTGGCACAAACTGTTGTTACCACCCCACCTGCTGCAAAGCAAGTTGTTCCTTGTAACCTTGGTTCTATTTTTGAAAAAAATATTTGCAGCAATATTGAGAACAACCAGGCTTCGCTTGTTAAATTTCAGTTGCAGAAACGTAGCGCAGAGAATTCATTAGATAAAGTTAAAATCTGGACACAGGCTAATTATGCCTGCATTCGTTGCAAGCCACAGCCCGGATTTTCGGGTGGAAGCATGTTGCGTAAATGTGTTCTTGAAAATGCATTGAATGTTGCTTTCTTTCTTGTTTACGATATGAAAGTGAACATGAACTTTGTAGAAGATGATGGCCGTACTTTATTAGACTGGGTTCAGGATGATACCGAAAAAACATTTGAAGAAGCGTTTGAAACTGAAAATGAACAAGACAAAAAATTTCTGATGCAAACACTGAATAACAGCATGAAATTTTACAACCTGTTTAAGAATAACGGTGCTAGGTTCGGGCACGAACTTCAGAAGAAATAGGATACTATTTCAGTATTTTCCTATCACTTCATTATAAAACACTCCAACTAATTGTGCTGCTTCAGTTGATTTATCAGCAGGGATGGGTATGCGAATTTGTTCGTTTGTCATTCCGCTGCGTGTATTCCATTGAACACTGAATTCAAGTATTTGCGGAGTTTGATCCTTTAGCAATTCTAATTCGTAAAGGGTTTTATTTTCATCATTCAGGATGTGATATTTGCCGTTGATCAGAATTGATTTTGCAGAGATAATAACATCACCAGGCTTTGATAAATTTGCTTTGCGGGCGTTATATGCAATGATGAGCCGGATGAGTGTAAATAAACCACCAACACTAAGGCTTGTAATAAATGCAGCCAAATGTCCCATGTCGCGGTAGCCGGCTATGAGCCATGTCCCCAGCCCGGTAATTAATAGCCATACTATCAGTGCTTCACGAATACGAAAACTGAGTTCTTTTTTCGTGAATTCTTTCCATTCTTCTGAGGTGTAATTCCAGTGTGCAAGCAGCGTATTTTTTTCAGGGAAAGGTTTTGCGGCTTCTTCGCGTATTGTCTTTACAGCATCCTCAATAGTTGCCGGATTTTTCACTGCTTGCGCTAATTCAATTTCATCTTTATCTATGTCGCTCATTTTCTTTTTTGTTGCAAAATACATAGTGATGCCGCCATAGATCATCAGGCCGCCTGAAATAGCTAAAACCCATAATACACCGCGTATCCAGTTCTCCATTTCATCATCTGCCAACGCTCCCGAAAGCCCTATAACAGTGCAGCACAAACCTAATATAGCAAACCAAACCGCAAGAACTATAGAAAATGCGTAAGGTGTTTTATTTCCCATTTGTTGAATATCTTGCACCAAATTTAAAATTAGTTTTTCATTTACTAATCTGTGATAATCTGAGTAATCTGTGGTGAATATTTCCGAACTTAAACAAGCCGCATCAAAACGTATGGAAGAACACAAAAAACTTCTTGCCGTTTTGAAAAAGAAAAACAGCAGTGATGTTGACAAAGTTTTTCAGCGCCTGCACGATGAAGCGTTTGAAAAGATTGATTGTCTGCAATGCGCTAATTGTTGCAAAACCACCAGCCCTATTTTCTATCAACGCGATATTGAGCGGTTGGCAAAGCATTTTCGCATTCGCCCTTCAGAGTTTATTGAGCAATACCTGCACATTGACGAAGACAATGACTATGTATTAAATTTCACACCATGCCCGTTTTTGGGTGATGATAATTATTGCAGTGTTTATGAAAGCCGTCCTACAGCCTGTCGTGAATATCCGCATACCGACAGGAAGAGAGTTCAACAGATTTTCAATTTGACTTTAAAAAACGCCTCAGTTTGTCCGGCTGTGTTTGATATTTTAGAGAATATAAGAACTGCTAAGACGTGAAACTCATTATCACCTCAGACGGTTCGCATTCCGTTTTTTCTGAAAAGTTTAATGCCGATTATCATTCCAAGCATGGAGCCATTCAGGAATCGCAGCATGTTTTTATAAAAAGTGGGCTGCAATATTTTCTGCAAAATAGCCAACCTGAAACGTTGAGAATTTTTGAAATGGGTTTCGGAACCGGGTTAAATGCTTTCCTCACTTTTCTTGAAATGCAAAACAGCAATGTGAATATTGAATATACAGCAGTAGAACAATATCCTTTAACAGAAGAGGTTTATACTTCACTCAATTATGCGGAATTGCTTGTAGCAGAAAACCACAAATTCGATTTTCTGAAAATGCACGAATGCGAATGGAACATCTTTTGTACTATCTCCTCAAAATTTGCGTTAAGAAAAATGAATGCCCAGCTTCAGACTTTAAACCACGACCAACAGTATCACCTTGTTTTTTTTGATGCATTTGCTCACAGTGCGCAACCCGAATTATGGGAAGCGGAAATTTTCTCTCAACTCTTTAATACAATGGAAGCAGGCGGAGTTCTTGTTACCTATTCAGCAAAAGGGCAGGTGAGAAGGAATCTGCAGGCAGCAGGTTTTGAGGTGGAACGTATTCAGGGCCCTCCCGGAAAACGCGAAATGCTGAGAGCAATTAAACCTCTATCTTTGTAGGCTTAAATTATGAAAAGGATTAAGAATATATTCGTTTTATTAGTTGTTGTTTTGCTTTCGGCTGCTGTAAATGCACAGCCAAACAAGACGGATGAAAAAGGTCTGAAGCAAGGCTTGTGGAAAACCTTTCACGAGAACGGAAAAGTGAAATACGAAGGTGAGTTTAAAGACAATATTCCTGTTGGTTTGTTTCGTCATTATTACGAAACAGGGCCATTGAAAATGACCGCGAATTATTTCAATAATGGAAAATCTGCTTCTACATATATCTATTACCCCAACGGAAAAATTGAAGCAGCGGGACTTTATTCAAATCAAAAGAAAGATAGTCTTTGGCGTTATTACAACGAAGAGGAAAAATTGATAGGAGAGGAGTTTTATAAAAAAGGTATACAGGACGGAACATATAAAACCTGGTATGCTAATGGAAAACTGGTTGAAGAAATCAATTGGAAAAACGGGTTGAAAGAAGGTGCCTGGAAAAAATATTACGAAGACGGGAAGCCCCGTCAGGAAGCATTTCACCTGAGCGGAAAACTGGATGGTGATTACAAAGTTTTTACTGATGAAGGCAAGCCTTTCATTGAAGGAAAATACAAAGAAGATAAAAAAGCAGGCATCTGGTATTACTATACATCAACAGGTGCGATTGAGAAAATTGAAAAATACCGTGACGGAAATTTGTTTTCGGAGCAGATGATGAACGGCAGGAAGGATGAATTTTACAAAAACAATATTCCCAAGTCGAGTGTTAATTATGCCAGCGGTAAAAAGAGTGGACTTTTTAGTGAGTGGTATGAAGCAGGCGAGTGGAAGAAGAAACTGATAAAAGGCGAAGACGGAAAGCCTGATGAGTGGGAAGAATATTTAGAAGGACAGGTGCTGAAAAGAACAGGTAAATATGTGAACGACCTGTTGGATGGTGAAGTGATTGATTACAATCCTGATGGAAGTATCGCGAAGAAACAAATGTATAAAGCGGGTGAGCCTGTAAATTAAAATGGCAAAAGAGAAAGTTTTAGTAGCAATGAGTGGCGGACTGGACAGTTCGGTTGTAGCGCTTATGCTGCACAATGAAGGCTACGAAGTAATCGGCATTACCATGAAAACATGGGATTATGCTACTTCGGGCGGAAGTAAACGCACTACAGGTTGTTGCAGTCTGGATGATATTAACGATGCGCGTCAGCTTGCGGTAAACTGCGGCTTTCCGCATTATATTTTGGACATCCGCGCTGAGTTTGGTGATTTTATTATTGACAATTTTGTAGAAGAATATCTGGCCGGTAGAACTCCTAATCCATGCGTGCTTTGCAATACGCATATTAAATGGGATGCGTTGTTGAAACGTGCTGATAAACTCGGTTGCAAATACATTGCCACCGGACATTATGCGCAGGTAAGACAAGAGAACGGGCGCTACGTTGTTTCAAAAGGTCTGGACGAAACCAAAGACCAGAGTTATGTACTTTGGGGCTTAAGTCAGGAAAGCCTTGCGCGAACTATTTTTCCGTTGGGTAAATACCATAAATCAGAAATCCGCCAGTTGGCATTGGACAGCGGATACACTGAACTGGCAAAGAAAAGCGAGAGCTACGAAATCTGTTTTGTGCCCGATAATGATTACCGCGGTTTTCTGAAACGCAAAGATCCGGGATTGGAAGAGCGTGTGAAAGGCGGCAACTTTGTTAACCGTGAAGGCAAGGTGTTAGGCAGGCATGAAGGGTATCCTTTTTATACCATCGGGCAGCGCAAGGGACTGGAGATTGCGCTCGGACATCCGATGTATGTGACAGAGATTATTCCTGAAACCAACACCGTTGTATTGGGCGAAAAAGAAGAACTGGAAAAGCGTGAGATGTTGGTGAAAAAAGTGAACATGATAAAGTATGCTTCACTGCCCGAAGGTTTTGAGGCGTTGACTAAAATACGCTACAAAGACAAAGGCATGATGAGCAGCCTTACCCACGAAGGCGATTTGCTGAAGGTGGAGTTTTACAACAATGTAAGCGCCATTGCGCCCGGACAAAGTGCCGTGTTTTACGAAGGCAATGATTTGCTGGGTGGCGGCTTTATCAAATAATCCTTAATTTGGTGCACAGAATTCAGGCATACATGAAGCAACTTTACAACTACTTCTTCCTTTCTGTTTTGGCATTAAACATGGTTTCGTGTACTGAAGAAGTGCAAACCCCGCCTTACATGGGTTACGAGTATTTTCCTGATTCAGTAGGGCATTATATTACTTACCGTGTAGATTCTATCTGGACTGATGATGCGTTCAACCGCAAAGATACCTACGAGTTTGGTTTGAAAGAGTGGGTTGAATCTAAATTCTTGGATAACGAAGACAGACCGTCACAGCGTATTGAGCGGTATAAAGATTTCAACCCCGAACCTTATGATTTCAATGTCATCAGTGATGTGTGGTTTGCTACACGCACTGCTGCACGTGCAGAAAAGATTGAAGAAAACACACGTTACGTGAAATTGATTTTCCCGCTGGCAGAAAATGAGCAATGGAACGGTAATGCTTTTAACACCATTGAAGATTTTGATATTGATTACAAAATGTACAATGTGCATCAGCCTTTTACGGATACGCTGACGGGAATTACTTTTGATTCAACAGTAACTGTTTTGCAGATTGACAGGCAACCAATTTTTGATTACAGAACTAACGTTGTAGAGGTGTATGCTAAACACATTGGATTGGTTTATAAATACTATTACAATGTTAACTGGCAGAAAGAGGGGAATCCTCCTGTTGATGTGCTTTACGGAGCACAATATAAATACCACTACCTTGAACATGGCTATGAGTAAATGCCTTCTTCTTGCTTCTTTCTTCCTGTTTCTTGCTTCGGTTTCTTTCGCGCAAATCGCCCCTTCGCGCTATTGGGTAAAGTTTTCAGATAAGAATGGAAGCCCTTTCAGCATTAATGCACCCGAAGCATTTCTTTCGCAGCGTGCTATTCAGCGCAGGCTAAACCAAAATATTGCAGTTATTGAAAATGATATTCCTGTAAACCAAACGTATATTGATGCCGTTGCTGCCACAGGCGCTCAAATTTTGAACCGCAGCAAGTGGCATAATTCGGTTACCATTCTTTCCAATGATTCTGCGCAGATTGATGCCATCAATGCTTTGCCCTTTGTGGTGAATGTAAATGCGGTGGCACTTGCTCAGCAGCCTGTTGTTGATTTGCACAACAAGTTTGGTGTGCTGAATGAGGTACTTAATAAAACAGAAGTGGCATCTCCTTCCATCAGCAATGCTGATTATGGAATGGGGCTTAACCAGATTGATATGCTAGGTGGTATTCAGTTGCACGAGGCGGGTTTTCGCGGACAAGGCGTTTTGATTGCCGTTATAGATGCCGGATTTTACAATTCCGACATTCTTACCGTATTCGACAGCCTGCGCAATGAGAACCGCATTATTGCTACCCGCGATTTTGTAGATGGCGACCTAAATGTTTACGGTGGCAGCACACACGGGACGATGGTGCTTTCTACAATGGCGGCTATCAGTCCAGGGCAACTAATTGGCACTGCGCCCAAAGCTTCGTATCTATTGCTGCGTTCGGAAGAAGGCGCAACCGAATACCTGATTGAAGAAATAAATTGGGCTTCGGCTGCCGAGTTTGCCGACAGTGCAGGAGCGGATATAATCAACTCTTCGTTGGGCTACACCGATTTTGATGATGCTTCGCAAGACCATACTTATGCCGATATGGATGGCAACACCGCTCCTGTAAGTATTGCTGCTGACATTGCCGCTTCAAAAGGTATTGCGGTAGTAAACAGCGCGGGCAATGAGGGCAGCTCGCCTTGGTTTCGTATTAGTGCGCCATCGGATGCCGACAGTGTATTGGCGATTGGCGCGGTTGACGGGTTCGGACAGTATGTTGCCTTTAGCGGAAAAGGTTATTCGTATGACGGGCGCATAAAACCCAACGTAGTAGCGCAGGGTAAGGATGCTGCCGTTGTAAGTACCGGCACAGGCGATATTATGACGGGCAACGGAACTTCGTTTTCGGGGCCTATTATAGCGGGCATGGTTGCCTGCCTGTGGCAAGCCAACCCAACGCTTACCAACATGGAATTGCTGCACGCCATTGAGCAAAGCGCCAGCCAGTATAACAATCCCGATTCGCTGATGGGCTATGGTATTCCCAATTTTTCTATTGCCAACCTTATTCTTTCTGACCACATGCCCGAAAGCCTTGACAAAGATGAGTTGCTGAAGGTTTATCCCAGTCCGTTTGATGAGGATGTAACGGGTGTTTTTTATTCGGCACTTGACCAGCCCACCGAAATGCGCCTTACTGCTGTGGATGGCCGCAAGATCTATTATAAAGAAATCTTTTGCCGAAAAAGCACTTCTACCATCATCCGTTTTCCTTCGCTTGAAAACTTAGCGCAGGGCGTTTATATCTTTAGCGTTACTACTCCGAGTAAGGTGTATTATAAGTGGGTGTTGAAGAGGTAGTTTTTACCACAGAGGCAGGAAGGCACAGCGTTTATTAAGTCAAAACGTTTTCTACTATACATTTGATTATTCTTCCGACACTTTTAGAATAACGAATAAAAAATTGTCATTCCGACTGTTGTTCTCATAGGACATAATACTGCTTCAACAGCAGAGGACTTTTGAATTTACGCAGACAACCAAAAGTGTCTCGACCTGAAATGTATTATTAACAGGTAGCTCCGATGGGGCTTTATATGTTTTGCTTTCACTTTTTCCTACAAACAGGTAGTCCCTCCGTGACTAATTTTAAAAGCCTGCAAAGGTTTCTAACAGCGGGGATTTACAATCCCGCTCTATCGTCAACTTTCACCTTCTCAATGTGTGAATGATGTAACAATCCTCTCAAATTGTGTAAGGTTTCAGGCAAGCAACACACGCACCTTTGCAGCGTTAAATTCTTTACATATAATATTAGCAACATGAATACACTACAAGTTACCGGAAGTTGGAAAGAGCAGAAAGACATACTGAAACAAAAATTTGCAGCACTAACGGATAATGACCTGCTATTTGCTGAAGGCAAGAATGATGAAATGATGGGGCGTCTTCAACTAACGCTTGGCAAAACACACGATGAGTTACGTTCAATTATAGCAGCAATCTAACCTCTAAAATTTAAAACAAAAATGAACCTTAAAAGAATATTCGGAGCAATACTTACCGTACTCGGCATTGGCGGACTTATTTATACTGCCGTTCTGTTTGTAAACACAGCAGGCGGCACCCGCGATGTAAAGGCGCTTATTATTTACGGAGTACTTGGCTTGCTATTTTTCATTTCCGGAATCAGCTTAGTGCGCACAACCAAAGATGAATCATAAATCTATAAACCTACTACCATGAACAAAATTATCCGCAACTCATTTCTCCTTTTGCTGGCAGGCGGCATTTTTATGTCCTGTGTTCCTAAACGCAAATTGCTTTCGTCTCAGCAATGGGTTCAGAAGTTGCAAAGCGACAGTGCCGCGTGCCACAACACTTTAGATGATTGCAATGCAACAGTAAAAAATCTGCAAGGACAAAAATCATCATTGGAAGATGCCAATGCAGCAGCAGCTAATGATCTGGCCAATCTTTCGTCCAAATCAAAAATGACCATTGCCGAGCAGGCTAAACGTTTGCAAAGTCTTCAAGACCTGATACAGGCGCAAAAAGATGTGATGACCAAATTGAAAAAATCCATCACCGATGCACTCATTAATTTTAAAGCAGATGAGTTAAGCGTTTACATTAAAGACGGGAAGGTGTATGTTTCTTTATCAGAGAAACTCCTGTTCAAATCAGGCAGTGCCGTAGTTGACCCTAAAGGAAAAGAAGCACTCGCAAGTCTTGCCAAAGTGCTGAACAGCACCAAAGACATCAGTGTTATGATTGAAGGTCACACCGATACTATTCCTATTAAGAACGCAACGTTTGAAGATAACTGGTCGCTTTCTGTTTCGCGTGCCACTTCCATTGTGCGCATACTCAGCAACGATTATGGCTTTGATGCACACCGCATTGTTGCATCAGGCCGCAGCGAGTTTTATCCGGTGAAAGCTAACAGCACACCCGAAGGTCGTGCAGTTAACCGTAGAACAGAAATTATACTTTCTCCTGATTTGAATGAACTGTTCAGGTTGTTAGATCAGTAGCGTTGAACATTTATTGATGTAAGCCTTTGAAAAAGAGAAATCATGGTAGAAGTAAAGAAAGAAGGCATACTGATTGAAAAAACTACGCTTGGTTTTGAAAACGAAGGTGTACTAAATCCTGCTGCCATCCGTGAAGGCGAGTATGTTCATCTGTTTTACCGCGCAGTAAGAAAAGGAAATTATTCGGGCATCGGCTATTGCAAATTAAAAGGTGCGCTTACGGTTGAAGAACGTTCAGATACACCTGTTCTTTTTGCGCAGGCAGAATATGAATCACATGGGTTGGAAGACCCGCGCATCGTAAAGATTGAAGACCTGTATTACCTCACCTTCACAGCGTATGATGGTATAAATGCATTGGGTTCATTAGCTACATCATCTGATTTAGTTCACTGGGATAAAAAAGGAATAATTGCACCTCAGATTACCTACGAAGAGTTCAGTCGTCTTGCCGAATCCAAAGGCGCAATCAATGAAAAGTACCTGCGTTACAATGAACCTTGGTACAGCCGTGAAAAGCAGGTTGAGAAAATATATCTGTGGGATAAAAACGTGATTTTCTTCCCGCGAAGAATAAACGGAAAGCTGCATTTTTTGCACCGTGTAAGACCCGATATTCAATTGGTTGCATTTACAGATTTAGAAGAACTTACTCCGGAGTTTTGGCAGAAATATTTTATGCACCTGGATGCCTGCATTGTGCTTTCACCAAAGCATAAGCATGAAGTTAGCTATTTAGGCGGTGGTTGTCCGCCCATAGAAACAGAACAAGGTTGGTTGATCATTTATCATGGTGTGCATGATACCACAAAAGGCTACGTGTATTCTGCCTGTGCAGCTTTACTGGACTTAGAAAATCCGCAAAAAGAAATTGCACGCTTGCCTTATGCTTTGTTTAAACCCGAACATAGCTGGGAATTAAGAGGCGAAGTAAACAATGTGTGTTTTCCCACCGGTGCTGTTGTCTTTGACGATACACTTTACATTTATTACGGTGCTGCAGATGAGCGCATAGCCACTGCCTCATTGAGTTTATCTGCACTGTTAACCGAACTGTTGCTCTATACCGGAAAAGATGGAAACTAAGTTGCCTGAGATTTTATTCATCACGTCTTATCCACCGCGCGAATGTGGCATTGCTACCTACTCACATGATTTAATAAAGTCGCTCGATAACAAGTTCGGTAATTCATTTTCACTGAAAGTTTGTGCATTGGAATCCGGTACTATGAATTATGAATATCCGGATGAAGTAAAATACATTCTTGATACAACCGATTCGGGCAAGTATGTTGAATTATCCAATCTGATTAATGCTGACATCAATATTCGTTTTGTAGTAATTCAGCATGAGTTTGGATTTTTTCGCAATGATTCTGAAAGTGCTTTCAGTCAGTTTTTATATGAGCTTGTAAAGCCGGTTATTGTTGTATTTCATACCGTATTACCACGTCCTGATGAAGCACTGAAAACAAAAGTCAGATACATCGCAGAAGTTTGTAAATCCATTGTGGTAATGACACAAAACTCACAACAAATTCTCATGGATGACTATGGCGTAGAACAGGAGAAGATTGTTATTATTCCACATGGCACGCACCTTGTGCCGCATCTGGAGAAAGAGTTCTTGAAAATAAAATACAATTTAACAGGCAGAACTATTCTTTCAACCTTCGGACTGCTCAGCTCCGGAAAAAATATAGAAACAACCTTAAATGCTTTACCTGAAATTGTCAAAGTGAATCCCGATACGCTGTTTCTCGTCATTGGCAAAACGCATCCTAGTGTGGTAAAATCCGAAGGTGAAAAATACCGTGAAATGCTGCAAGCAAAAGTGGAAGAATTAAAACTTCAGCAGCATGTGAAGTTCATCAACCGCTACCTTCCGTTACCCGAAATATTAGAGTATTTACAGCTTACCGACATTTATCTCTTTACTTCAAAAGACCCTAATCAAGCGGTAAGCGGAACATTTTCGTATGCTATCAGTTGCGGCTGTCCTGTTATTTCAACACCCATACCTCATGCCCGTGAAGTGTTAGACAACGATGCCGGAATTATTATTGATTTTGAAAGCCCCGGGCAATTAAGCGAAGCAGTAATCAGGTTGTTGAGTGATGAGGAGTTGCGAAAAAATATCAGCTCAAATGGTTTGCATAGGATAGCCCCGACAGCCTGGGAAAATTCTGCTATCGCTCATGCTAAGTTGTTTGCAAAAGCAGCGAATGAGAATTTTTCACTGCACTACAGTTTGCCCGAAATCAGTTTAGAACATGTGAAGAAAATGACTACTGGTTTTGGAATGATCCAGTTCTCAAAACTAAATCAGCCGGATATAGATTCCGGTTACACGCTGGATGACAATGCACGGGCGTTAATCGCCTTGTGTATGCACTTTGAGTTGACCGGTGATGTAGAAGACATCCGATACATCAGCATTTACCTTGAGTTTATAAAACATTGTTTAAAAGACGAAGGCTATTTTCTGAATTATGTGGATGCCGACAAAACGTTTACTGAACAAAATGAAACCACCAATCTTGCCGATTCAAACGGAAGAGCAATATGGGCCTTGGGTTATTTGATTTCTAAAAGCGAATTGCTGCCTTCAGAATTAGTTGCGACAGCAGAAGAAACCATGCAAAAGGTTTTGCTCCGCACCGAAATGATGCACTCTACCCGAGCAATGGCTTTTGCAATAAAAGGCTTGTATTACAGCAATCTTGAAAAGAAGTCGGTTGATAATTCAGGATTGATAAAAAGATTAGCAAACAGGTTAGTGCAAATGTATCGCCACGAGTCAGAACATAACTGGGAATGGTTTGAAAGCTACCTGACCTATGCCAACAGCATTTTACCCGAAGCCTTGTTATGTGCCTGGTTAGAAACCGGAGAAACCATTTACAAAGAAACTGCAAAAGCTTCATTTGATTTCCTTCTGTCACTCACTTTTAATGAAACAGGAATAAAAGTAATCTCCAACAAAAGCTGGATGTATAAAGGTCAGGAAGCTGAGCATCATGGCGAGCAACCCATTGATGTTGCTTACACTATTTTAGCATTGAGCAGATTTTACAATGTATTTAATGATGCAGGTTATTTAGACAAAATGACGATTGCCTTTAATTGGTTTCTTGGAAACAATCATTTGCATCACATTATCTACAATCCCTGCACAGGTGGTTGTTATGATGGATTGGAAGAAAACCATGTAAACCTGAATCAGGGTGCGGAATCCACATTAAGTTATCTGATGGCACGGTTGACTATCGAAAAACATTTCAGCGCAGAACCTGCTGTTACGGTTACCTACGTAGGTGGTCTTGTGTTAAATGTGTGAATTGTGTAAGCCTTAATTTTAATTGTGTAAGACTATGCATTTCTATAGTGAGCACCTTTGTCGTGTGAAAATTCTTTCACATAAAATTCTGAAATATGAAAACAAAACTTACTAATATACTAACAGCAATTATTATTTCTTTAACACCTGCACTGGCTTTTGCACAACAGATAGAGTTGGGCGCGGCAGCACAGTTTGTTATTTTTACAAAAGGTGGCGCAGTGGGTGATAATCCAAGTGCGCACTCACATCTTACCGGTGATATAGGATACGAAACAAGCGGTGCTTTCAGCGGCTTCGGAAACGTGAACGGTGTGATGCATCCCGGTGTTGACGGGTCAACGACTGCTGCAGGGCTGTCGGTGCAGAGTGCAATTGTTCAGATAAATAACCGTACGGTAACTGATGTAATTTCAGGTTTACTTGGCAATGGTGATACACTGACACCCGGAGTTTACTCTATTCCGGTTGATGCTGTGTTAAACTTAAACCTTACCTTAAATGCACTGGGAAATTCAGATGCAGAATTTATTTTTAAAGTAGGTGGGACGTTTAACGCTAACACTAATTCAAAAATAAAACTTATCAATGGAGCAAAGGCATGTCGTACATTCTGGAAAGTAGGCGGCACAGTGGATTTTGCTTCAGGAGCTACGCTGCGCGGAACATTTATTAGCGGAGCTGCTATGAGCATGGCTACAGGTGATACGCTTGAAGGAAGATTACTTACTACAGTGGGAGCTATTAATATGGATGGAGTGCTTGCTTATATGCCCATCGGTTGCGGAAGTCCCGTGCTTACAGGGCCGACTGCTCCTGTTCTCGGCTCTACTGCATGCTTTGCAGTATTTTCAGGAAATGGTGCTGTTTCCAATTCAGGTGCAACCTATGTTACAGGTGATGTAGGATCTGACATCATGATGCCTTCAGGTTTTCTGCCGCAAAATGTAACGGGCGATGTTCGTGGTTCCGACACCTACACTGATGCAGCAGCAGCTGATATGCCTGCCATCTATAATTATCTTGACTTATTGCCATTTGATATTCAGTTATATTATCCGGCTCAGTTTGGAAATAACTTGGTGCTTACTCCACATACTTACCTATTGGATGAAGGAACTGTTTTTACAGATACCCTTTACCTCAATGCAGAAGGAAACAGTGATGCCGTATTTGTTATTCAGGTAAACGGAGCGCTTACAACAACTGTAAATTCAAATGTTAAACTTATAAATGATGCGCAAGCACAGAACGTGTATTGGGTCGTAGATGGTGCCGTAAGCATTCTTGGTAATTCTAAATTCAACGGAACAGTTGTTAGCAATAGTGGCGCAATTGATCTGGATGCCGGTACCGCGCTTAATGGCCGTTTACTTACCATTTCGGGCGAAATAACGCTGGATGCAATAAATGCTGTTGCCACAAACCTTCCATCCGATTGTTCATCACTTGTGGGAGTTTCTTCATCTGGTATAGTAAATGAAGCGGTTAGAATTTATCCTAATCCTTTTCATGGTTCTACTACCATCACTATCAATGATGTTGCACAATCAGTAAAAGCAACACTCATAATTTACAATGCACTGGGAGCAGAAGTGATGAGTGCTCTTATAACTAATCAAACAACAACTATTGATGCTGGTGTTCTTCCTTCAGGAATGTATTTTTACAAACTGACGGATAATAACCGCACCATTCAATCAGGTAAATTGATTGCTCAATAATAACAGTCTGTTAACAAAAGCCTGCTGCACTTGTGCGGCAGGCTTTTGTATTTAAAGCCATGCAATACAATGTGTGAATGATGTAACTAATTATGAGAATTATGTAAGTCGCTTGCGGCAAAACAAGCCAACCTTTGACCAATTCTAAATCACAACTAAGAAATCAAATAACATGACTACCCCCGGATTAAATCTTTTTATTGTTGATGATACGCCAGCCGTTGCAGAATCATTGCGTAACTATCTTAATAACCGTTTTGGAAATAACCTGAGTATTTCAACTTTTATAAGTGGAGCAGAAGCTTTGCAAAGCGTTGACAAGGAAACAGGCATTGTAATTCTTGATTATCACCTGGTAGGTGAAAACGGGAATAAAACACTGGAAGCAATAAAGGCAATCAACCCTAAGACGGAAGTTATTATGCTTTCGTCCAACGAAGATGTTGCTTTGGCAATTGATGCTTTTCGTAAAGGAGCAAGCAATGTTATCATCAAAGGTAAACATGCAAACCGCAAGTTGCATTCTGTTATTTACGGCATTGTCACTTATCCTGTTCGTGTAATGGAATACGACTGGGGAATTAATAAATACGTTGCCATGTTCCTGCTGACCTTTGCTGGTATGGGTATTGGCGTTTTTATTATTGTTCAACTATTTTACAAAATCATACAATAAACCAAAACAAAAATGAATACGAAGTTTCACGAATACCTAAATAAAAACTTAAAAACCATGAGTAAAAACTACATTCTTATTTCCGCGGCCGCAATTTTAGCATCAGCCTGCAATCAGGCAGAATTTGATAAATCAAACCGTGAAAAGGATTCGCTTCTTATTATCGTAAATAGTCGCGATTCATCGCTTACCGATTTTATTATTTCGTTTAACGAAGTTGAACGTAATCTGGATTCTGTTGCACAACGCCAGCGTATTATTTCTTCAGGTACAGATGAACCGGGAGAGTTTAAGATAAGCCAGAAAGACCGTATCAATTCAGAGATTGAAGCCATCAATGTGTTGATGGAAAAGAACAGCAAAACAATTGCTGAGCTTATCAAGAAACAGAAAAATTCACTCAATAAAAACAAGGAGCTTGAGAACATGATTTTCACCCTCAACAACCAATTGGTGCTGAAGCAAATTGAACTTACTGAATTAAATAGAAGATTGAAAAGTTTGGATGCAGAAGTAGCTGAATTGAAAAGTTGTGTGGATACACTTATAAGAGAGAGCAATGCAAAATCAATCACTATTGCTAATGATACTAAATCACTACACACTGCTTATTATGTAACCGGAAAGTCTAAAGAACTTCAGGAGGCTAAGATTATTGATCGTAAAGGTGGACTGTTGGGCATGGGTAAAACTTCTAAGTTAAGTCCTGATGTTGACAACACTAAGTTTGTGCGAATTGATTATACGCAGACAACCAGTATTGTTATCAATAGCGCAATAAAAATTATCACCAGTCACCCCACAGATTCTTATGAATTGGACATGGATCCGAAAGTGAAAAACCTTGTCTTAAATATTCTAATCACAAATCCTGAAAAGTTTTGGAGTGCTTCAAAATATCTTGTGGTTGTAAAGGATTAAAGATTATAGTTAGCCTGTATGACAAAGCTTAAAAAAACACTGCTCACTACAGCTATTATTGTTGTGAGCAGTATTGCACTTATCATCATTTTTATTTCTCCTATTGCAAAATATTTAGTTCAAAAGTATGATGTAAAATATTTAGGACGTGAAATAACACTGAGTTGGGCGTATGTAAACCCGTTTACGGGTTCCGTACATCTCAGCGATTTGAAAATCTATGAAGAAAAAAGCGATAGTATTTTCTTTTCGGCAAACGGTGTTACGGCAAATTTTGCCATGCTCAAATTGTTTGCGAAAACGTATGAGATAAGTGAAGTTACATTAAACAAGCCGCGCGGAATAATCATTCAGAATAAAAAGGAGCTTAATTTCAATGACCTTATTGAAAGGTTCACTCCAAAGGAGAATCGCGATTCAACCAAAGCTCCTGTTCACTTTAATATTCTTGATATTAAGATAAAGGACGGAGAATTTCATTACCGTGAAGAACAAATTCCCGTAAACTATTTTATCAAAAACGTGAATATTCAAAGCACCGGCAAAAGCTGGGATGCAGATACAATTGCTGCAAAATTTTCACTCCTTCCCGGAATTGGAAGCGGTGATATGAAAGGTGATTTAACCATTAATTTAGAAAACAGAGATTTCCGTTTTGCTGTTGTTACCCACAAATTTGACTTAGGCATCATTCAGCAATACATCAATGATTTAACAAACTTCGGAAGTTTCAGAGCTAATCTTGATGCTGATATAAAAGCAAACGGAAATCTTCTTGACAAGGAGGATCTTACTGTGTCAGGCATTATAGGTGTTAATGATTTCCATTTCGGTAAAACCCCGAAGGAAGATTTCGCAGCTTTTGATAAATTGGATTTGGCAATTATTGAAGTCAGTCCAAAGAAAAAGGTTTATCTTATAGATTCTATTTCGCTAAACCATCCGTATTTTAAATATGAGCGCTATGATCATTTGGATAATCTCCAGAATATGTTTGGACGAAAAGGTTCAAACATTTCAGCAGCAGCTGCTGATAAATCAGAGTTTAACTTAATTATAGAAATAGCCCGTTATGTGAAAATTCTGGCTAGGAATTTTTTCAAAAGTGATTATAAAATAAACAGGCTTGGAATTTATAATGGAGATATAAAGTTCAACGATTTTTCTACCACTGAAAAATTTGCAATTCAACTAAATCCCTTAACGGTTATTGCTGATTCAATTGATAAAAAAAATAAAAGAGTAAATGTAGATTTAACGGCATCTGTTTTGCCTTATGGCAAAATAGTGGCAAGCCTTAGCATTAACCCGCAAGACAGCAGCGATTTTGATTTGAATTATCACCTGCAAAATCTGCCGCTTGCTCTGTTTAATCCTTATATTATTTCTTTTACATCATATCCCTTAGACCGTGGAACGCTTGAATTTAGAGGAAAATGGAACGTGCGCAATGGAACAATTCAAAGTGAAAATCGCCTTACACTGATTGATCCACGCGTAAGCAAACGAATTAAAAACAAAGAAACAAAATGGATTCCTGTTCCGCTGATAATGGCTTTTGTTCGTGAACAGGGTAATGTAATTGACTACCAAATTCCCATAACAGGAGATTTAAAAGATCCGAAGTTGAATTTATGGGATGTAATAGGTGATGTGGTTGGAAATATTTTTATCAAGCCTGTGACAATACCATACAGAACGGAAGTTAAAAATACAGAAATGGAGATTGAGAAATCACTTTCTGTGAAATGGCAAACACGCAGTAGTTCTCTTTTACCAAGTCAGGAAAAGTTTGTAGATAAGATAGCCGACTTCCTGAAAAAAAATCCGGAAGCATCTGTTACAATTCATCCGCAGCAGTATAAACTGAAAGAATCAGAATACATCCTGTTTTATGAGGCTAAGAAAAAATATTATATGCTTTCAAATGAAATAAATGCCGAATCATTCAGTGAAGATAATTCCCTGAAGATCGATAAAATGTCAGTGAAAGATTCATTGTTTGTACACTTTTTGAAAAAGCAAACCAATGATTCATTGCTTTTCACTATTCAGGAAAAATGCAATCTGCTTATTGATTCTGCTGTTGTCAATGCCAAATTTATTGAACTGAATAAGCAGCGCAAAAACGCTTTTATGAAATTCTTTAAAGCTGTAGGTGTGGAAAAACAAGTAAAGGTTTTTGCAGATGAAAATGTTGTTCCTTATAATGGATTTTCATTTTATAAGATTGAATTTAAAGGCGAGTTCCCTGAGACGCTTATTGACGCTTATAGTAAAATGAACGTGTTGAATGATGAAGCACCACGGAAAAAA
>JAGVLY010000078.1 GCA_020054035.1 Bacteroidia bacterium
GAAGATAACTTATGACAAAGAAGCAGATGCTATCTACATCACTTTTGTAGAAACCACCGTTACAACTGAACACCGCGAAAAAGGTGTTTCATTGGATTATTCAGCAGACGGAAAACTTGCCGGTATTGAAATCTTAAACGCCAAAGAAAACTTAGGCAATATTGATACCTTGCAAAAGATATTGCTTGAAAATATTGGGCTTTCTTCTGCCGCCTAACCTTTTTTGCTTTCCACCAAATTTTTTACATTTGCATATATGGCAAGCCGAACTGCTAATGAGAAAAAATATAATCAATGGGAAGATAAAGTTGATGGCGGACGAATTTATACCCGTAAAGTGCAGGGGCAATTTGGATGGCAAGCGGTGTATATTAAAGAAACAGATAAAGATGAGAATACATTAAGTTTGCGACAAGAGATTTACAATGAGAAAATCGAATTAGTTGAAATACATCACAAATATCCTGATGACAAAGGCCACCAAAAACTAACCCCATGATAACACGCCAAACAGTTGCCGAAAAAATTCATGATTACCTGAACCACCGCATTACGCTTGCTCAGTTGGTTCTCTGGTGCGAAAATATTATGCAGGATGCCGATGTAGCCGAACAGGATATTGAAGTAGTAAGCGAAGTAGCTGCCCGAATAGGTGTAGCCGATGTAGACAACTTTGGCTTGCTTTGGAATGAGTGTGATGAGCTACTCCATAAGTTAGGTTATGAGCTTAACTTTGATTTAAAGAAGGTAGCCTAAGTTTTTTTGCTTTCCACCAAATTTTTTACATTTGCAACCACTCAACCACTTAACCATGCAATTAAACCTGTATAATATGCCTTCTGAAAGCCGCGTGGCTGTACACACACACACACACGTGTGACCTATTAACTAATTTTGTAAACTTAATTTATAAAAAGACAGTTGTGCGCAGCGCAACTGTCTTTTTATTTTCTATGATTTTCATAGCAAGTAATAACATTGCTTATGCGCAGAAATCAAAGAAAGAAAATATTAAGGAAGAACAGGAAAGTGATAGACCACCTCGTGATTCAGTATCCGGTAAATTCAAATACCAGGAAATAGTGCAACTTGATTCACTTACTCAGGATGAAATATTTAATCGGGCAAAGAGTTTTTTGGTAAAAAAATATATATCCACTTCTGACATTTTGCAGTTAGCTGATTTTGAAAATGGAGAGATAATAGCAAAAGTTACTGATATGTATGGAGCCATTGGTGGTTTTAATGACAATGAAGTAACCTATACCATAAAGATTGAAGTTAAAAAAGGTAGGTATCGGTATGCCTTTGAAAATTTTTCGCATTCATGTTATATGAGTAATTCTCAAACAGGGACAAGATATGTTGATGATCCTCTTGAAACGACTTGGTGGGGTGTAAAAAAAAGAATTTGGAAATTGACACATGAAATGATGATTAAGAATATTGCTGAATTAAAACAGGCAATCGAAGGAAAGTCTAAACCAGATGATAATTGGTAATCCTTAACTACAAAATAATAGAACCCAATACCCTCAGCTACAAATACAATTAAATATACAAACCAGTTACAAAACCTCAAAACCACAAAACATCATGGCATCAAACATCGAAACCGGACACGGAGTAAACATCAGCAACTTCAAACTCCTTATCGACAAATGCGCAGTAGTTCCCAACTACAACCCCAGCAACCCCGATATCACCATCCCAAACATGACCATGCGCTGGCAAACAGGCGACACCGCCCACCAAACCCTTATCACAGCGGTAGCCCAGTCAAAAGACCCCATCAACCAGCGCGAACTGCTTTTCAAGCCCCACGATAAACTCGTTACCCGCACCCTCAACTACTTCGAAAGCACAAAAACCAACAAATCAGTAAAAAAAGATGCCAAAGGCCTCGCAGATAAAATTCGCGGTTTCAAAACCAAAATACCCAAACTGCCCGATGGCACACCAGACCCTGCCCATGTTAGCCAGGCACACCTCAGCTATGTCCAAAGGCAGCTCGCTTTTAAACAGCTCATTGAACTATATTCTGCTGACCCCCTCTATGCCCCCAACGAAACCGAACTAAACTTAGCCACCCTTCAGATGCTCCACACCGCCATGAAAAACGCTAACGATAATATAGGAACCATCATAGCCCCCGTTATGAGCGCCCGCGTTACCCGCGACAATGCCCTATATAAAGCCGATACCGGAATGATAGACATAGCCCTTGCCTGCAAAGACTACATCATCTCCCTGCTGGGCGCAAAAACACCCGCAACCAAGCTCTTTACCTCCATTAAGTTCACCCGCCCAAGAAAAAAGAGCAGTTAGTAACAGGTAATCGGTAATCAGTGTTCGGTTATAGCGTCCTTTATAGTCCCTAAAGTCCTTTTTGTCCCAAAATAGCTACCCTGCAAACGGTTCCTTTTGGTTGCAAATGGTTCCTTTTGGTTGCAAACGGTTCCTTTTTCCTGCAATCGCATCAAAAAACCATCCCGCTCCATCAGAATTGCATCCTGCTCGGTCAAACTGTCATGGCGCTCCATCAACCACCCATGCTGTTCCTTCAATATGGCATACTGCTCAATCAATAAGCCATCCTGCTGTATCAAACTCCCGTGCCGCTGCATCAAACTCCCATCCTCCTCCATCAAAAAACCATCCTCCTCCATCAATAACCCTCCCCGCAATCAGGGTATTTCTGTCACCCTGAGCGTAGTCGAAGGGCATTATAATAGCGGTTCGCAGTTCGACTACGCTCACTGTGACAGCCTCACCGTGACAAACGACTAAAAACCCTCCGCGCCCTTTGCGCCTTTGCGGTAAAAAAACTATTTCCCCCACTTTCAACACCAAAAAACAGGGGGTGTTAATAAAATAAGTATAAAAAAATTTGGAACAGGGCTATAAAAACACATACTTTCGCGCCCGAAAACGATTTTTTAATTCCCAACATCTAACATCCAATCTCCAACATCTAACTTCTAATCTCCAACCTCCAACTTCCAAAACATGTCAGTCCTCCGTTTTAAAGCCCTCGAAAGCGTTTACACACGCAGACCTTTAGAGGTAGATGCACCTTCTGATAAAATATCAGACTTTTATGCCAGCAACGTATTCGGTAAAAAAGCCATGCGCGAATTTTTACCCGATGAGGTTTACAAACTCGTGCAGGAAGCCATAGACAAAGGCATCCAGCTCGACCGCAAAATTGCCGACCACGTAGCAATGGGCATGAAATCATGGGCAATGACCAAAGGCGTAACGCATTACACGCACTGGTTTCAACCCCTAACCGGCACCACTGCCGAAAAACACGATTCATTCTTTCAGCCCACCCTTGATGGCGCTGCGCTGGAAGTATTTGATGGCGGACAATTGGTGCAACAGGAGCCGGATGCATCCAGTTTCCCGAGCGGAGGTATTCGTAACACTTTTGAGGCACGCGGTTATACTGCATGGGACCCGACATCTGCGGCTTTCATCATGGGCAAAACACTGTGCATCCCTACTATATTTGTTTCTTACACAGGCGAAGCACTTGACCATAAAGCTCCTTTATTAAAAGCACTTCACGCAATGGACAAAGCTGCGGTTGAGGTTTGCCAGTATTTTGATAAAAACGTTACCAAAGTAACTGCTACCTTAGGCTGGGAACAAGAATATTTCCTGGTAGACGCTGCTTTATATACAGCCCGCCCCGACCTTATGTTGACAGGAAGAACCGTTTTCGGACATTCTTCTGCAAAAGACCAACAGTTAGAAGACCACTATTTCGGTTCAATCCCTGAAAGAGTAAACGCTTTCATGCGCGATTTCGAGATCGAATCATTAAAGCTTGGAATTCCTGTAAAAACCCGTCATAACGAGGTTGCGCCAAACCAATTTGAGTGCGCACCTATATTTGAAGAAACCAATCTGGCGGTTGACCACAACCTCTTATTAATGGATGTGATGGAAAAAGTGGCGCGCAAACACAACTTCCGCGTACTGTTTCATGAAAAACCGTATGCAGGCGTTAACGGTTCGGGCAAACACAACAACTGGAGCATGGCTACTAATACAGGCAAAAACCTGCTTAGCCCGGGAAAAACTCCTAAAAAGAATTTGCAGTTCCTCACCTTTTTCGTGAATACTATTAAAGCCGTTCACGAACACGCAGATTTATTGCGCGCCTCTATCGCCCATGCCGGAAACGACCACCGTCTTGGAGCCAACGAAGCGCCACCTGCTATTATATCTGCCTTCATCGGTTCGCAATTAGATGCTATATTAAATGAGTTGGAAGCAAAGGTTCATGCAGGCAAAATGTCGCCCGATGAAAAAACAGAACTGAAACTCAACATCGGCAAAATCCCTGAAATCCTTTTGGATAACACGGATAGAAACAGAACATCACCCTTTGCCTTCACAGGAAATAAGTTTGAGTTCCGTGCCGTTGGTTCTTCACAGAACTGTGCCGGCTCTATGATGGTGTTGAATACCATTGTGGCAAATCAATTAACCGACTTCAAAATTGAAGTGGATAAAATAATTGAGAAAGGCGTTGACAAAGAAGAAGCCATCCTGCAAGTGCTGCGTCAATATATTATAGACTCTAAAAATGTGCGCTTTGAAGGCAATGGCTATAGCGATGCATGGGTAAAAGAAGCAGAGAAACGTGGTTTGAGTAATATCAAAACCACACCGCAAGCCTTGGATGCCTACGTAAGCGCAAAGAGCAAAGCTCTTTTCAAACGCTTTGATATCCATAGCGAGCGCGAAATCACCGCCCGTCACGATATTTACTTAGAAATGTACAGCAAGAAGATTCAAATTGAATCACGTGTAATGGGTGATATTGCATTGAACCACATTATCCCAACTGCTATTCAGTATCAGAACCTTCTTATTACTAATGTTAGCGGATTGAAAAATATCTTCTCGGCTGCTGAATTTAAAAGCTTAGGCGAAGTTCAGTTAGGTACTATTAAAGAAATATCAGAACACATCTCAGCAATAAAAACAGGAGTTGAAGCAATGATAGAAGCCCGCAAAAAAGCCAATAAAGTAGAAGGTGCCCGTGCCCACGCTGTTGCTTATTGCGAGAAAGTGGTTCCCTTCTTCGAAACCATCCGCTACCATGTAGATAAACTGGAATTGCTGGTAGATGACGAATACTGGCCATTGCCAAAATACCGCGAGTTGTTGTTCAACCGCTAATACTTAGTTATCCTAAAAGCCTTTCCGCACAGTGCGGAAAGGCTTTTTCATTACCATTTTTCATTAATTTTCATTTTTTTCTTTGCTGAATAAATATTTTTCTACTTTTGGTCGGTCGAAAAATCGATTTAATCATTGCATATTGATAATTTATTTATTTTAGCACCCCAACAAAAAAAGACAACACAAAAAATCAACCTATGAAAATTTTCAAAATCTTTACTCTCTTAGCCCTTGCGGTATCGGTTTCCTTCTCAGCGTTTGCTCAAAAGAGCAACGACAAAAGCAAAGCTGATCAGGCTTTTGATGTGATGGAATATTATGTTGCCATTGACCTTTACAAAAAGGAATACAAATCGGCAAAAGATAAAGCCCGCAAAGCTGAAATCATTTTCAAGGTGGCAGAATGCTATCGCCTTACCAACAACCTGAAACAGGCTGAAACTTGGTACAAAAAAGCTGTAAAGATTAAATATCCTGATCCAATTGCTGTTCTGTATCTTGCAGATGCAATGAAAATCAACGAAAAATACTCTGACGCTATTGTTGAGTACAACAACTACGCAGCAAAAGTTCCAACTGATCCACGCGGTGCTAAAGGTGCTGAATCATGTGCTCTTGCTCAGAAATGGATTGATAATCCAACTCGCTACGAAGTTAAAAACGAAGCGCAGATTAATGGTAAAAACAATGATTTCTCTCCTGCTTATGCAAGCAAAAACAACAAAGAAATTCTTTTTACATCTTCAAGAGATGGTGCTGAAGGGGCAGATGTTGATGGTTGGACAGGACAAAGTTTCACTGATGTTTTCTCAGCTAAAATTGATAACAAAGGAAAATGGAGTAATCCTACACCATTAGATGCAATTGTAAATTCTGCAGATAACGAAGGTTCTGCTGTTTACGATGCAGATTTCAAAACACTTTATTTCACACGTTGCACACGCAAAAAGAAAGAAGCAATGGGCTGCGAAATTTTCAGTGCAGAATCTAAAGGAAGCACTTGGGGTGAGCCAATGCTTATTTCTTTAAAACCAGACTCAGTTATTGCAACAATCGGACACCCTGCACTAAGTGCTGATGGTTCAGTTCTTGTTTTTGCTTCTGATATCCCGGGCGGATTAGGAGGAAGAGATCTTTGGATTTCAACTTTTGATAAAGAGAAAAAACGTTGGACAAAACCAGTAAACGCTGGAAGCACAATCAATACTCCTGCTGACGAAATGTTCCCATTCATTCACGCTGACGGAACTTTATACTTCGCTTCAAGCGGACACATCGGAATGGGTGGTTTAGATATTTTCAAAGCTGATAAAGCATCTGCTACATCATGGAGCAACGTTACAAACATGCGTTACCCTATCAACTCAGCAGGTGATGATTTCGCAATTGTTTTCGAGCGCGAAGCTGAAAAAGGTTACTTCACTTCAAACCGTAACGGTGGAAAAGGTGCTGATGATATTTACTCTTTCATCCTGCCACAGCTTCAATTCACTTTGCAAGGTGTTGTAAAAGATTACAAAACCAAAAAACCGGTTGATGGTGCTACAGTAACTATTGTTGGAACTGATGGTTCTTCAAAAGAAGTTAAAACAGATGCTTCAGGTTTCTATAAAGTTGACTTGATGCCTGCTACTTCTTATGTATTGACTGCAGGTAAATTAGGCGCATACCTTAATAAAACAGGAAAAACTACAACTGTAGGTTTTGAAGAAGATAAAGCATTGGTTCACGATTTTGAATTGGATCCGATTGCAAAACCAATCGATCTTCCTAACATTTATTACGATTTGGCTAAATGGGAACTTCGCCCTGAGTCTAAAGTTGCTTTGGATGGTTTGATTGAAGTATTGAATGACAATCCTACTATCGTTATTGAGTTAGGTTCACACACCGATATTCGTTCAAGCGATGCTTACAACTTAACACTGTCACAAAAACGTGCTCAGTCAGTTGTTGACTATCTGATTGAAAGCGGAATTGCAGCAGACAGATTGGTTGCTAAAGGTTACGGTGAAACTACTCCACGTGTTATTCCTTTTGATGTATCATTCATGAAAAAAGATGATGTGATCACTGAGGCTTACATCAACAAACTGCCTACTGAAGAACAAAAAGAAGAGGCGCACCAAATGAACCGTAGAACTGAGTTCAGAGTATTGCGCAGCGATTACGTTCCTAAACAAAACTAATTGCTGAAATAGCTGAAAAAATAAAAAGCCCTCCGAATTTCGGGGGGCTTTTTTTATTTCCTTTGCACACGTAAATTATGACTACATCAAACAAATATAACCAGCGAGGAGTTTCGGCAGATAAGGAAGATGTTCACAAAGCAATTGCGCAATTAGACAAAGGTTTATTTCCAAAAGCATTCTGTAAAATTGTTCCTGATTACTTAGGTAATGATGAAAACTATTGCGTGGTAATGCATGCCGATGGTGCAGGAACTAAATCATCTCTTGCATACATCTATTGGAAAGAAACAGGTGATATTTCTGTTTGGCGCGGTATTGCGCAGGATGCTGTTGTTATGAATACGGATGACTTATTATGCGTTGGCGCATTGGATAATATCCTGCTTTCATCAACGATTGGAAGAAATAAATTTCTCATTCCCGGTGAAGTAATTTCGGAAATCATAAAAGGAACAGAAGAAACGCTTGCAACACTTCGCAAATACGGAATGAATATTATTTCCACCGGAGGCGAAACGGCTGATGTTGGTGATTTAGTAAAAACCATAATTGTTGACTCCACTGTTGTGTGTCGTATGAAGCGTAGTGATGTTATTTCTAACCACAGAATTCAGGCGGGTGATGTTATTGTAGGTATTGCTTCTTACGGACAGGCTACTTACGAGAACGAATACAATGGTGGTATGGGCAGCAACGGATTAACTTCTGCCCGTCACGATGTTTTCAGTCATGAGTACGCTGCAAAGTATCCTGAAAGTTTTGATAATTCACTGCCTGATAATATTGTTTACTCAGGCAAAATGAAACTGGAAGAAGTGGGTAAACTGGTGCTTTCACCAACACGTACGTATGCACCTGTAGTGAAGAAGATATTTGATACTGTTTCAAGAGCAAATATTCATGGCATGGTGCATTGCAGTGGTGGAGCGCAAACCAAAGTGCTGCACTTTGTGGATAATCTACATATTGTAAAAGATAATCTTTTCGCCACACCGCCTTTGTTTAAACTGATACAGGAGCAAAGCGGAACATCATGGCAGGAAATGTATAAGGTCTTTAACATGGGCCATCGTATGGAGGTGTATGTTGCACCTGAACAGGCACAAGCCATTATTGATGTTGCTAAATCATTCAACATTGATGCACAGATTGTGGGCAGATGCGAAGAGGCCACAGGCAAAAGCCTGACGATAAAAAGCGAACATGGGGTTTTTGAATACTAACAGGATAGAACGCAGATTTTTATGATTCTTATGGTTTACGCTGATAAAAATCTTAATTAATCGTAACCATCATAAAAATCAGCGTTCCATCACAGCTAACGATATGAAAAAAAACATTGCCATCATCATGGGCGGAGACTCTTCGGAGTCGGTAATTTCACTTAAGAGTGCAGATGTTGTTCAGAAATATCTGGACAAAGAAAAATATGCTGCCTATAAGGTTTTAATCAGTAAACAGAAATGGGCGGTTGTTGAGGGTGATAACGAGTTTGCGTTGGATAAAAACGATTTCAGTTCCACTATTAACGGAACTAAGATAAAGTTTGATGCAGTGTTTAACGCCATACACGGAACTCCCGGTGAGGATGGAAAACTGCAAGGTTATTTTGATTTGCTTGATATCCCGTATTCATCTTCGGGTGTGTTGGGCTCAGCACTTACCTTCAGCAAAGGAACTTCTAACGCGGTGATTAAAGCATGGGGTTTGGCTAACACGGCTAAGTCGGTGGTGGTTAGAAAAGATGAGAACGTTGATGAAGCCGCTATAATTTCTGCGCTTGGTTTGCCTTGTTTTGTAAAGCCTAATAATGGTGGCAGCAGCTTTGGCGCTTCAAAAGTTAAAGTAGCAGAGCAACTAAAATCAGCTTTGGCTAAAGCCTTTGAGCATGACCCCGAAGCTATTGTGGAGGAATTTCTTCCTGGTACGGAAGTTACTTGCGGGGTTTTTCGTTCCGGAGGAAAAACAACAGTTCTACCCATTACTGAGATTGTTCCTAAAAACGAATTCTTCGACTTTGAAGCCAAATACAAAGGTGCTTCGGAAGAGGTAACTCCTGCCCGCATTTCCAAAGAGTTAACTGACGAAATTCAACGCATCACCGGAACGGTGTTTGACAAACTTGGACTGAAAGGTATGTCGCGTATAGATTTTATCATCAAAGAGAATGTTCCTTACCTGGTGGAGGTAAATACCACACCGGGTTTGAGCGAACAAAGTATTGTTCCCCAGCAGGCGCGTTCGGTTGGTATTAGTCTGACCGACTTATTCGGGATGATGATTGAAAATTGCATCAACGAATAACGAATGAAAATCGAATATACGAATTCGAACCATTCGTATATTCGCCAACTATTCGTTATTCGTTGATAAAATATAAATGCACATGAATTACTGGCTTGTAAAATCTGAACCCACCGCCTATGCGTGGGACGAATTGCTGAAAGATGGTTCCACCTCCTGGACAGGTGTGCGCAACTATGCCGCCCGGCTGCACCTTCGCGCAATGAAAAAGGGCGACCATGTCTTCTTTTACCATAGCAACGAGGGAAAAGAGATTGTGGGGCTTGCCAAAGTGGTGAAGGAGCATTATCCCGACCCAACCGCGCCCGGTGAAGATTGGAGCGTAGTGGATCTGGCACCCGTTAAAACCTTTAAAAAGACCATAACCCTTGCCAGCATAAAAGAAGATAAACGTTTGAAAGGTATGTGGCTTGTAAAACAGGGGAGGCTTTCGGTAATGCCTGTTACTACTGATGAATACGAGCGTATTCTGGAGTTGAGTAAGTAGGTTAGGGTTGTATATTTTTATCATATATTAATTGTCAATTATCAACTATCAATTATTAATTAATTCTACCTTCGCCCGCCAAATCAGTTAAGGATGAAGAATTCAGTTAAAGTTTTGTTGCTGTTGCTGTTGAGCACTGCCGGAGCGTTTGCCCAAACAGGAACACTGCGTGGTTTTGTATATGAAAAAGGATCGGGCGAGCCGGTTATTTTTACCAACGTTTTTTTGAAAGGAACTACCATTGGTTCGGCTACGGATGTAAATGGTTTTTACCAGATCATGAAAGTGCCGGTTGGTTCCTACCAACTTGCAGTTACCGGCTTGGGTTACGATACCATTTTCAAAGACATCACAGTAAAAGCTAATGAAATTACGAGCGAGAAACTATACATGGAGAAGGCTGCCATAAAGTTGGGTACAGCCTCCATCTCTGCTGAAAAGGAAGAAGCAAAAACAGAAGTAAAAATATCTATCAATAAAATCACTCCACGCGAAATGAAGATGGTTCCTTCCGTTGGTGGAGAACCTGATTTTGCTCAGGTGCTGCAAATTCAACCCGGAGTTATTTTTACCGGTGACCAGGGCGGGCAGCTTTACATTCGCGGAGGTTCGCCTGTGCAAAATAAAGTGTTACTGGATGGAATGGTGATTTACAATCCTTTTCACAGCATTGGTTTGTTCTCGGTTTTTGATACCGATATTATCCGCAATGCCGATGTTTACACCGGAGGTTTTACCGCAGAATATGGCGGACGTATTTCTTCCATCATGGACATTACTACCAAGAACGGAAATACCAATCGTATCTCCGGGAAAATTTCAGCAAGCCCTTTTGGTGCCAATGCAATTCTGGAAGGACCTATTGTAAAACCTAAACAGGAAGGTGGCGGAGGTTTGTCGTTTATCTTTTCAGGAAAAACATCTTACCTGCAACAATCCTCAAAAGTGTTTTATCCTTACATCAATAATAAGAACGGATTACCTTTTAACTACACCGACTTGTATGGAAAGATTTCTGCAACAGGCGGAAACGGTAGTAAATTCAACCTGTTTGGATTTAATTTCACGGACAATGTAAAATATCAGGCACTATCAAATCTGAAATGGAATCAATACGGAGTAGGAAGTAATTTCATTCTTGTTCCGGGAGGTTCTACAACACTTATTCAGGGGAACTTTGCGTATTCAAACTATAAAATATCACTTGGTGAGCAAGACCAGAAACCGCGCGAAAGCAGCATCAATGGCTTTAATCTTGGATTGGCTTTTGTTTATTACACAGGAAAAAACGAGTTGAAGTATGGCTTGGAAGTATTGGGTTTTAAAACAGATTTTACTTTCTATAACTCAGCCGACCGCAAAATTGAACAGGCTGAAAATACTACTGAGTTTGCAGCATACGTTAAATACCGTGCAAATATTGGAAAACTGGTTCTTGAACCAAGTTTCCGTTTCCAATATTATGCTTCGCTTTCAACTCCATCGTTTGAGCCAAGATTAGGCGCGAAATACAACATCACCGATTGGCTGCGTATTAAATATGCAGGGGGACTTTATTCGCAAAACCTGTTGAGTGCTAACTCTGACAGAGATGTGGTAAATTTATTTTACGGCTTTCTTTCAGGACCTGATAATCTGCCAAAACAATTTCAGGGCGAAGATGTAACTCATAAACTGCAAAAATCGATTCATAACATTGCCGGTTTTGAAGTGGATTTAACCAAGCGCATCAGTCTGAATATTGAAGGATACATTAAACATTTTACGCAACTGACCAACATCAATCGCGACAAACTGTTTGATGATAACGCAGCCAACGCAGATATTCCCGATGTTTTGAAAAAAGATTACATCGTTGAAAAAGGAAAAGCAATGGGTATTGATTTCCTCTTGAAGTATGATTACAAACGTTTTTATTTCTGGGGCGTTTATTCGCTTGCGAAAAGTACCCGCACTGATGAGTTAAGAACCTACGCACCTGTATTTGACCGCAGGCATAATGTTAACGTGGTTGCAGCTTACAAATTAGGTAAATCACTAAGCTGGGAGCTAAGTGCTCGTTGGAACCTTGGTTCAGGATTTCCATTTACCAAAACACAAGGTTATTATCCTAACCTGAATTTCTCGGGTGGAATTACAACCGATTATACAACAGCTAACAATACCAAAAATACATCGCTTGGCATTGTTTACGGTGATATAAACACCGGAAGACTTTCTTACTATCACCGCTTCGATATTTCGGTAAAGAAAACGTTTACATTCACAAAGAATACTACACTTGAACTTAACCTGAGTGTTACCAACGTGTATAACCGCGAGAACGTGTTTTATTTCGACAGGATAAAATATGAGCGTGTGAACCAGTTACCGATATTGCCAAGTTTGGGTATTGCATTTAGATTTTAAATTATTGAACGCAGATTATTATGATGGTTATGATACGTTAAGATTTTTAATCAGCGTAAATCATAAGAATCATAATAAATCAGCGTTCCATCACAACTAATCAAAAATGGATTTTCTACCCGAAGAAATAGAGAAGTTTGTAGAGGCGCACACCCGCCCAGAATCGGAAGTTCTGAAGCAACTTAACCGCGAAACCTACGCGAAGGTGTTGATGCCGCGTATGCTTTCAGGTCATGTGCAGGGACAGGTTTTGCGTATGCTTAGTCTGATGATTAAACCAAAGAATATTCTGGAGGTAGGCACTTTTACAGGCTATTCAGGTATTTGTCTTTCAGAAGGTTTACAAGAAGGTGGGAAACTCTTTACCATTGATGTGAATGCTGAATTGGAAGAAATGGTTCGCAAGTACTTTAAACTGGCAGGAGCAGAAAATAAAATAGACTACCGTATCGGAAATGCGATGCAGATAATTCCTGCGCTGAATGAAAAGTTTGACCTTGTTTTTATTGATGCCGACAAAGAGAATTATTCCAATTACTACGATTTAGTGTTTGATAAAGTGAATACCGGAGGCTACATCATTGCTGATAATGTGCTGTGGAGCGGTAAAGTAACAGAGCCTAAAGAGAAGATGGATAAGGATACCAGAGCCATTGTTTCGTACTCCGAAAAAATTCATGCAGACAGCCGTGTGGAAAATGTTTTATTTCCTGTGCGTGATGGTTTGCTTGTTGCAAGAAAAATAGTTTAATTTGCTCCCGATTAAACAATCCAGCCTATAGAAAATTTCTACTAAACACTTTGCCGAAAAAAGTTTTTTAGAAATTTCTCGTTGAAGAAAATTATCGTTTCAGTTACTAATGACCTCAGCACCGATCAGCGTGTTGACCGTGTTTGCAATACCTTGCAGCGAAACGGTTTTGATGTACTGTTGGTTGGTAGAGAAATGAAAAACAGCAAGCCGTTACACCTTCGTACATACCAAACTCACCGTATGAAATTGTGGTTTGAGAAAGGTTTTCTCTTTTACGCTTGCTTCAACATCAGTTTATTCTTCTTCTTGTTGTTTGCCAAAGCAGATGTGTTGCTGGCAAATGATTTGGATACACTTCCTGCAAACTTTCTTTCCTCAAGAATTAAATCACAAACACTGGTTTACGACAGTCATGAATACTTTACCGGAGTACCTGAGATTCAAAACCGCCCTTTTGTTAAAAATACCTGGAAGAGAATTGAGCGGTTTATTTTACCGAAAATCAAACATGCTTATACCGTAAACGAATCCATTGCGAAATTTTATAAAGAGGAATACAATCTTGACTTTGGAGTTGTACGAAATCTCCCTTTGAAAAGGAATGCAGGTGTTAAAACTAAAACAAGAAAAGAACTGTGTTTGTCTGAAGACAAGAAGATAATTGTGTTGCAAGGTTCAGGAATAAATGTGGACAGGGGAGGAGAGGAGGCTTTGCAGGCTATGGAGTTTCTGGACAATGCCGTTTTGTTGATCATCGGAAGTGGCGATGTGATTGATACCTTAAAAAGCATGAGCGGGAAGCCCACTATAAAAGGAAAGGTGATTTTTAAAGGTAAACTTCCTTATGCTGAAATGCTGGAATACACCGCCAATGCAGATGTTGGTATTTCGTTTGATAAAGACACGAACATCAACTATCGTTTCAGTCTGCCCAATAAAATATTTGATTACATACAGTGCGGTATTCCTGTGCTGGCTTCGCGTTTACCTGAGATTGAAAAGGTGATAACAGCTTACCGTGTTGGTGATTTTATTGAAACGCACGAACCTAAACACATTGCTGCAAAACTGAATGAAATGCTTAACGACACTATGAAGCAGGCAGAGTGGAAAGCAAATGCTATTGAAGCAGCAAAAACGCTGAATTGGGAAAATGAAGAAATAAACGTGCTTAAAATCTTTACAAATCTTGGCTGATAAACATTTACATATCATATCATTTGACATTCCGTTGCCTGCAAATTATGGCGGTGCAATTGATGTCTTTTATAAACTGAAAGCCTTAGCTGCTGAAGGAATTAAAATTCATCTTCACTGTTATGAGTATGGCAGAAAGCCAGTGAAAGAACTGGAAGGATATTGCGAAAGTGTTAGTTATTACAAGCGAAAAACAACGCGTCAACGCTTGTTGAGCATAAAGCCTTACATTGTTGTTACCCGCAACTCTGATGAATTAATTGAGAATTTATTGAAAGACAATCACCCGATTCTGTTTGAGGGTCTTCATTGTTGTTATTACTTAGATGATAAGCGTCTTGCAGGACGAACCAAGATTGTCCGCACCCACAATATTGAACATGATTACTACTTAAATCTTGCACGTGTTGAACGCGATGTTTTTAAGAAATATTATTTCTACAATGAATCATACAAGTTGCAACGCTTTGAAAAAGTATTGAACCACGCCAATGGCGTGGCAGCCATTTCTAAAAATGATGTTGACTATTTTGCTGAGAAATACAGAAATGTAAATCATGTCAGTGCTTTTCATCCGAATGAAAAGGTGGAAGTAAAACCGGGTAAGGGCGAGTTTGTATTGTATCACGGAAGCCTTGAAGTGGGCGAAAACAATGAAGCCGCTCTGTTTCTTGTTAATCAGGTTTTTGGTGATTTGAAAATTCCATTTGTTATTGCAGGTAATAAACCGTCAAAAGAATTAAAAGAAGCGGTTGCAAAACACAAGCATATTACGTTGAAGAGTGATATCTCAACTACGGAGATATATCAACTCATTGCAGATGCGCAGATTAATATTCTTCCAACTTTTCAATCAACCGGAATTAAGTTGAAGCTGCTTGCGGCACTCTATAGTGGCAGGCATTGTATTGTTAATTCGTTTATGGTTGAGAATACAGGCTTGGAAGAAATCTGTATTGTTGCCAATACCTCACAGGAAATGCAGGAAACGGTGAAGAAATTATTTCAACAGCCGTTCAGTGAAACTGAAATTGAAAACAGAAAAAGAATATTGCTAAGCGGTTTTGGTAACCGTGAAAATATTCTGAAACTTATTAAGGTTATCTATCTTCCTCAACCTGCTGTTGCGGGTTGATTTGCTGACGCTGCGGCATTTCAATGATAATACCGTGTTCGCATTTCAACGTGCGTGCAGAGAAACGTTTGAAGAACGAATAGTTGTGTGTTGCCATAATTACCGCTTTTCCATTCTTGCTGATTTCAATCATCAACTGAAGAATTCCTAAAGATGTATCAGGGTCAAGATTTCCGGTGGGCTCATCGGCAAGAATTAAATCCGGGTCGTTAATCAGTGCACGTGCTATTGAAAGCCTTTGCTGTTCGCCACCCGAAAGTTGATGCGTCATCTTTTTCTCTCTTCCCGAAAGACCTGTGCGCTCCAACACTTCCTTGATCTTGGTATCCATCTTCGCCTTGTCTTCCCAGCCTGTAGCTTTCATTACAAACACCAAATTGTCGTGAACATTTCTGTCGGACAGCAATTGAAAATCCTGAAATACAATTCCCAATTTTCTGCGGAGGAAAGGAACCTCTTCTTCTTTGATGTTCTCAAGCTGGTAACCTGCAACGGTTGCATTTCCTTTCAGTAACGGAAGGTCGGCATACAGCGTACGCATAAAGCTGCTTTTGCCGCTGCCCGTGCGGCCAATCAGGTAAACAAACTCGCCTTTATGAATGTTAAGTGAAATGTCGCTCAACACTAAATTGTTTCGCTGAAAAACTGAAACATTTGAAAGTTCAACTATTGGCTCTTGCTTATGCTCGCTCATGATTGTTTTTTGATTGCGCCAAATTAACAATTATCATCTTTCTAAATCACACAATAAATCATAAACTGTTGCGTTCTATTAATAAAGACAATACTTATTAATCATGTTCACAGCACTTTTTTTATTTATTTCTATGTTGTTGGTTCATATTGCAGACTACATCCGCGAGGAGCAACAAGACCATTGAACCTTTATTCATAGAATTTAAGGTTTGCAATGATGCACGGAATTCATTTTGCTTATTCAAAGCAAGAGTTCACGGCTTTGCCTGTCCAGCAGTCAGGAGCAGTAACACCGAATAGCTTAGCCAATGTAGGAGCAGTATAGAAGGTCTCCACCTGTTCGGTTATTTCAAATCCTTTCTTAATTCCCGGCCCTGAAATTATCCAGGGAATTTCAATCTCTTCAATTGAACCACCACCATGACCTTTTCCCTTTCCGCCATGATCGGCAGTTACCAGAATAACCGTTTGCTCAAAAATTCCTGCTGTTTTCAACGCTGCGATTACAATACCTGCTAGCGAATCAGCTTTACTTACGGATGCAAAGTATTCCGGAGTTCCGTGGCCGATTTCATGTCCGGCATGGTCAACATGGTCGAAGTGCAGAAACAGAAAATGTGGTTTTTCTTTTACAATGTATTCAGCCGCTTTTTCTGCTGTGATGTTTTCGTTGGCTGTGTTGTCTAACTTTTCAAATGCATCTTTATCTGTTAAGCGTGCAAAACCATTCCAGTGATAAAAGCAGGCGATTTTAGTTTCCGGTTTTTGTTGTTTAAGAACACCAAAAATGGTTGGGAATATTTCACCTTTCTTCCTTCCGCAAAAACTTTTCTTCCTCACATCTTCACGTTTCCATTTGTTGGAATGTATGCCGTGTTCCTTTGGCGGTGCGCCCATAATCATGGAAGCCCAGTTAGGACTGCTGGATGTTGGCATTACCGCACGCGCATGAAATGAATGCGAGCCGTTTTTTATCAGTTCATTAAAGTTGGGCGTGTTTGCATTTTTTATTCCGTTTGGGCTCATACCATCAAAGCCAAGCACTACAACGTATTTTGCTTGTTGCCCCAAAGTTGAAATAACTAACAGCTGAAATAAAATGATGAAAATAGATTTCATTGCATTTGTTTTTCGTTCATTTTGGATTGGGCAGGCTGAGTTGTATTTTAGACATTGAAACTCTTCCTGTGTAAACGTTTTCAATTGAAAGCGCAAGATTTATATAGCCTGTTACGTAACCGTTTTTCTCATCCACATTTAAACTACTCAGCCATAATTTGCCGGCCTCAGCAGGAAGTTTCTGGTTGGTTTTTACAGTAATGCCGTTGCCTGGTCTTCCTACATCAAACACTATTGTTTCAAAGTCAAACGGTATAGCCTCATCGGGAATGCCTTTTATGCGTGATAAGCCATCTGGTCGCCACTCCTGAGTGATGGTGTGTTCAATGAGAATCTCTTTATTCTTATTATCAGTTTTAAAAATAAACGGAAATGAAATAACCCCGCTTCTCATTTTCTTTACCCAATTGCGCTGACGTTTGCTAACATCGCGCAGGTAACCGAATACCCATGAGATCTTATCTTGCACATTATCTTTTTCAGGATTTAGATCCAGCCAGAATAACCACTCATACGGATGTATTTCGGGATGACAACTGTGGTTGCAATCTAACACAAGTGCTCCGTACATACCCATAGTAGGATGTTCGTGCATAAAGTTTTTGTGAGCCAACAGATTATTGCCCGAATAAACAGGATACAGATGTGTATTAATTTGTTCCCGGTAATCATCCTTGAAGTAAGGTGTGCATTCACAGTGTATTCTGTAATTGTCAATGGTTTCGGGAGTGGGATAAACAAAGGGCGGCTTGGTAAAATCTTTTTGCCGTGCAGCTTTTTTTGTTTTCATCTGTGCCTGATAAGCACTCCAATGAATGTCAATGTATTTCTGTGTATGCGGTATAAGGTCATAGTTAACATCAAGTTCTTTGAAATGAGACTCTTCTGCCACATTGCCTATTTTACGAACTGTTCCCACCACTTTTATCTTTTTCATGTTTACCGAACGCCAGTTCCAGCCAAACAAATTTATAATGCGACTTCCGATAACACGATGCCGTTGTATCCGTTTTTTTAGGATGGAGTCAACGCTGAAACATTTTACCAAATCAGTGAGTTCTTCGGTTATTGCAATTTTTTCGCGCAGATCATTTGCCGGAAGATAAAAGGAAAGAAACGTTGAATTAGTGTTGTCAATAAATGTTGCAGGTAGCAATGTTTGAGTGTATGCAGCGGGCATACGGCAAAGCATTATCAGCAGGAGAAAGGCAGCTGTTTTTTTCATAATAGGAGAGTAAAGAAATGAGTTTCTAAATGTAGAAACAAATTTTTATTGAGGCTTAACAAAAAGATAATAAGCCCCAAAGGCAACTGCCATCAATCCAAAGAAGATAGCCGCAAGCATTGGATTATAAACCGACATGCTGATAATAGCAACAACTGCAATGACCAATGCAATAGTTGGAAACAACGGATAGAAAGGTGCTTTAAAAGGTCGTTCCAGTTCAGGCATTTTTCTTTTTAATTGAAAATAAGAGATCATGGAAAGGATGTAAAGCGAAAGTGCTCCGAACGTTGCAATGGTAATGATGTCGCCTGTTTTTCCGGTGAAGAGCGCAATGATGCCAATTGCCATATTGAAGATAAGTGCAACAGCGGGCGTTTTAAATTTCGGATTTATCTTTCCAAGAAAAGAAGGTGCGTTTCCCGATCTTCCGAATTCATACGTAGCTCTGCCTGCTGCCAGCAGCAAGCCATTGAACGATGCCACAAAGCCAAACAGGCCAATCCAAATAAGCAGGTGATAAAACACATCGCTGACTGCAGGAATGTGTTTTATGGCCAGAGGCAAAGGCGAGTCGGATATGTTTCCGTCTGCATCAAACACTACTGCTTCCCAGCCGGCAACACCAACGGCTGAACTGAAGGTAAGTGTTGCAAGCACGGCAAGCGTAAACATGGCAGAAGCAAAACCGATGGTTATGTTTTTCTGCGGGTTGATGGTTTCTTCCGCAACATTGGCAATGCCTTCCAGTCCGAGAAAGAACCAGATGGCAAAGGGGATTGCCATAAAGATTCCTTCTATTCCGTTGGGGAACGAATTGATGGTAAGGTTTTCGATCTGGAAATGAGGCAGCGTAAAACCTGAGAAAATGAGCAACTCAACAACGGCTACAATAGTGATGAACAATTCAAATGATGCCGATGCTTTTACACCCAAAATATTTAAGAGCGTGAACGCAAAATAGCAGAACACCGCAACCCCTATAACAGGCAACTCGGGAAAAAGCAAATGAAAATAAGCACCAATTCCAAACGCAATAGCAGGAGGAGCAAAAACAAATTCAATGATTTGTGCCATACCCGCAACAAAGCCAAGATGCCTGCCCAAGGCTCTATCTGCATAATCAAATGCGCCACCTGCTTTGGGTATAGCACAGGCAAGTTCGGTGTAACACAAGGAGAACGTAACGTACATCAGCATGATGAAAAACGTTGCGATACCTAAACCAAGTGTTCCTCCTTTTTCCAAACCAAGGTTCCAGCCAAAGTACATTCCCGAAATGACGTAACCAACCCCAAGCCCCCAGAGCATGAGTGGGCCAAGTGAGCGTTCAAGTTTTGAATCTTCCTGCCCATCTTTCCAGTCGAGAACTAATTTTGCCATTACACTATTTGAGTTGTTACATTTTGTTTTACTTAGAAAGGATACCCTATTCCCAAATTAAAGATCACCCGTTTCATCAAAATCGGTTCGCTTACGCCAATCCAGCGCTGGTTGTTTGCTTCCGGTTTTCCGGGATTGTAAATCGGGTAGGCTGCATCCATACGAACGATGAGGAAGTTAAAGTCAAGTCGTGCGCCCACACCACCGCCCAGTGCAATTTCTTTGTAGAAACGGTTAAGTGCCATTTCAGCACCCGGACGTTGCAGGTCTTTATGTATAAGCCAGATATTTCCGGCATCGGCAAACACAGCCATTTTAAAATACTTGTAAATGTCAAAGCGGTATTCAACATTCATCTCTAATTTCATATCGCCAAATTGGTCAATGGAAGTTTGTAATCCTTCGGGAAGTGAACCCGGACCAAGGTTACGCGCCCTCCATGCACGGATGCCGTTGGCACCGCCACCAAAAAAACTGGCTTCGTAAGGCAACACTGAAAGATTTCCGTAAGGTGTTCCGCGCCCTGCTGCCAGTCGCATAACAAAGGTGCTGCGCGAATTGATAGCGATGTAGCGCCTGATGTCGAAATCAAATTTTATATATTGCGCATACGGAATATTGAAAACGCGGTAGCTTCCGTTTGCATCTTTTTCCGCGTTGGTGATGCTACTGATTACCCACGGTATATTTCCCGAGAACTCAACGCTTGCTCTGAAGTAGGTGAAGTTCTTTACCTTATTTACTTCTTGATTATTGAAGATGTAGGTATAAACTCCTGAGCTGGTGATGTGAGAAATAAAGGTGTTGCGCAAAAGGCGGTCGTTAATACCATTGATTCGTTCGAGGAATGCAGCACTTTCGTTGTAAATGTTTACAAAGTTGATTTCAATAGGGTTGGCAATCCAACGCTTCTGGGCAGTTTCGCGCCACTCATAACCAAAGGTGGTGCGAAAAATGGTGCGCGTAAAATCGGGACGTTGCTGAAAGTCGTATGCCAGTTTAATCTTTGTTTGCGGACGGAAATATTTGGAGACTTTTATAAAACGTGCACCGGGAAACAAAAAGCGCGGAATGGTAAGCGATGCCTCCGGACTTATCTGAAGGGTGTTGAAAATTGGTGTCTTTTTTTCATTCTCAGCATTAAAAACAACCTGCGATTCCAAACCGCCTTTTACACGCATCTCAAATAATTCCGCGCCCCTGAAAATGTTTTTGTTCTGGTAAACCACATCGGCAAACAATCCGGGAAAGCCGCCTGTGTTGGTGCCCTGTGCCTCAAACGAAAACGACTGTCGTGGAGCAGGAGTAAGTTGCACATAGCAATCGAGTTTATCATTACCTTTTTCCTCAAACTGTATGTTTATGAATTTGTAAATCTTTAAACCGGATAGCTGCTTGTAAGTATTGTCAAGGCTTTTGGCAACATACAGTTCACCATCTTTAAAGAAAACAGAACTCATCAGAAGTTTGGGATCGATAGTCCATTTCCGGTGATAGGTAAGTGAATACTTGTTATACACCAGTGTGTCATAAGTAACAGCAGAAGTGTTTTTAGGATAAAACTCGGTGTTCAGATACACCTTTCCGATTTTATAAGGACGAAATTCTTTAGGACTGTTGGTGGTATCAGGTCTTCCGAAATCTTTTTCTGAGTTGCTTCTTATCATCAGTGTAACTTCAACCTCGCGGTTACCAAGGGTAGTGTCGGCCTGAAAAATAATGTTTTCGGTAGAGAAGAAATAGTAGCCTCTGTTTTTTAATTCTTTAGCAATGCGTTCGCGTTCTTTTTGGAAAATGTCAACATCGTAATTCATTCCCGGTTTGAGGAGTGTGTTTTCTTTATCTACATTTGTTATAACATGGTTCAGTTCAGGATTGTAAATAGAATAAACTATGTTTTTTACCGTGTAGGGTAAATGTGGTTTTATGTAGTAAGTAACCTTTGCTTTCTTGCGTTTATACTCCACGCTGTCACTTATTTCGGCATTGAAAAAACCTTTGTTTCTCAGATAGATTTCAAATTGCTTGTGGGTGCTTTGCGTCATTGTAGAATCTAATACTACAGGTGCTTCGCCAATGCCCAGCATCCATTCACCAAAGCTTCTGCGAGCATCTTTCGGTTCTTTGTTCTTGGCAATTCGTTTTTCGTTTTTTCTGTCGCGCTTTTCTTTCAGTTCTTTTTTGCGGGCTTCCACTTTGTTAAGGTCAACCAGATTGTAAACCCACAGGTGGAAACGCACAAAACCTACAATTCTGCGGTTAGGTTTCTGGCGAATGTATTTGGTAAGTTCTTCTTTATTGACTTTTCCGCTGTCAACCTCAATCTTGTTTTTAACGAGCAGATATTCTTTGTCGCCAAGTTTGCGGGTAGCTCCGCAGGAAGCAAGCAGGATGTAAGAGGTAATAAGTAAGATGTAATAAGCAGAACGCAACAGTGATGATTTCTTCAATTTCCGACTTTTAACTTTTTAACTTTTAACCTTGAACTCACTCTTACAACAATCAGCCCAAAAGTATAGCTTTGCGCTGTGCTAACCAATTCACAAATTAAACACATCCTTTCGTTGAAGCAGAAGAAATTCCGCACCGAACATCAACAGTTCGTTGTTGAAGGCGTGAAGGTGGTGAAGGAGCTGTTGGCATCGCCTTACAAGGTAGATGCAGTGTATGTTTTGGGCGAAGTTGCGGACGAGATAGCAGCACTCTCATCCCTTGCACCAATTATTATTACCGAACAGCAATTGCAGAAGATAAGCAACCTTGAAACGCCTAATAAGGTGTTGGCGGTAGCTTCCATTCCGCAATCATCATTCAGTTTTCCGCAGGTTAAAAACAAACTATCACTTGCTTTAGATACCATCAACGACCCCGGAAACCTTGGCACCATCATCCGCACGGCTGCATGGTTTGGTATTGATACCATCATTTGCTCGCCCAACACTACTGATGCCTGGAACCCTAAAGCGGTACAGGCTACCATGGGGGCATTATTCAGAACAAACGTTGTTTATGCTGATTTGAAAACAGTTGTGGAAGAATATAACAGCACCCAAACACCTGTATATGCTACCGCGCTGGATGGAACGGATATTTACAAAATAACGTTATCTCAAAACGGTTTGATCGTTATTGGCAGCGAAAGTCATGGTGTATCACCCGAGCTACTTGCACTTATTGATACTAAACTTCATATTCCTTCTTTTTCATCAGGTGTAGCTGAATCATTGAATGCTGCGGTGGCTGCGGGGGTGGTTTGTTCGGAGTTCAGGAGGCGGTGAACTTAAATCCTTTCACAGAGGAAAGCCTGAGAATGCACAGAGGCTTACAGAAAAAAATGAAAACTCTGTGAACCTCTGTGTTAAACTCCTTCTTACTCTGTGTAACATTTATTTCCTTGCGGTTTTATTTCCATCCCTCTTATGGAAATATCCTGCCTTTTGCATCTTCTTTACAGAGCACACAATAAAGTATAAAATACTGCGTTGTGCTAATAAGGTCTCACCATCTATTCATCTTAAAAAACAAACAAGCCATGAAAATCAATTTAATCAGCGAGTGGGGAAATGTTGTTTCAAATGTGCGCAACAACATAGTCTTTGAACACCGCAACCAAGCCTATGGAGCCTATTTCATACGCAGGGAATATCCGCGCACTATGTTCTTATCGCTTTTTGTTACAATCGGTTTAATTGCCTCCGGGGTTGTAGCATTAAAAGTTGCGCAGTACCTGGCTAAGGAGATTGTTGAAGTAATTCCATCTCATACTGGGCAGGTCATTGTTGATCCTATCATTATTGATCCGCCAATTGTTGAGCCTGTAAAAGTTGACCCCACTCCGCCAACACCTCCTCAAAAAGGCGGAGACTTTTTATCTACAGTAATAATAGATGATGATGTTATTATTGAGAATAAACAGGTCACACAGGATGAAGATTTCAAACTGGGTACAGACGATGGAGTTGTAACCAACGATGATGACATTATTATACCTGAAACACCTAAAGGAGACGGAGATGCAGTTGTAATAGAAAAAGATCCCGCACCCTTTACCCATGTTGAAGAAATGCCCGAGTTTATTGGCGGTGAAGCAGAGATGTTGAGGTTTATTAATACTAAACTTAAGTATCCTAAGATTGAACTGGAAAATAATATAACCGGTACTGTCTATGCTTCATTTGTAGTTGACAAATCAGGAAACATAACAAATGTTAAAATTGAAAGAGGAGTGAAAGGAGGGCCTAACTTCAATAAAGAAGTGGAACGTGTCATTAACTTAATGCCAAAATGGAAGCCCGGAAAACAGAATGGAGTTGCTGTTCCGGTTCAGTTTTATCTGCCTGTAAAATTTGAAACGAGATAATTAATCAGGCAAAATAATCAAGATCGGTGCCAAGAGGGAGGTTCATGAGGTAATCAACTCCCTCTTTCACCGTCATTCCGCCAAACA
>JAGVLY010000036.1 GCA_020054035.1 Bacteroidia bacterium
GCCATAAGAGAAAGTTTTTTTTGTTACGCAACTCAAAGGTAATTTGAGATACATAAATTCTTTCTCTTATTTTTTTAATCGTTTAGGACGCTATTGGTGTTAAATTAATTAATAAGCAGCTAGAGATAAATAAGAAATCATCAACAAACTCAGCAATTAGGTTAATAGAGCATTACCAAAGTATTCTAAAAATAATTGATGATTTAGCTACACTTCTATATCCCATAAATGTTACTATACCAACAGCAAACCAAGAAGGTAAGGTGCTTTCAAGAATTATGTTTTCTTCCTTTGTAGATAATTTTGAAACATATTTATCGGACTTGCTCTATGAGATTTTTTTGGCAAATCCTTCAACCTTAAAGTCAAAACAATCAGTCACACTTGAGGAAGTTTTAAATTGTTCTGATCTTCAGGAATTTGTAAAATATTGGGCCAAAGTTAAAATTGGTAAACTTCAAAAAGGCAGCGTGCGAGGATTTATCAGTGAAAACAAGCAAATCAGTGATTTAAATGTATTAGATGATAATAGTCAAAATGAAATAGAGAAGATATTGCAGATAAGGCATCTATACTCACACAGAAATGGAGTTGTAGATGAGAAATTTCTTCAATACTTCCCTGCAGAATTACTAGGTTCTGAACATCAAATGTCAATTACTGAGATTTGTGACAAAATGGAATACCTCGCATCGATAGTGAATCAAATAGATTTAGCCTCCTATAGTAAATTTAAATTAGTTCAAGGTACAAGTTGATTACCTGTACCCATACCTGTACCAGCAATAAAAAAGGGTTTCAGCAAAATGCTGAAACCCTTGTACCCGGGAGCGGGGTCGAACCGCTACGGCCGCAATGGCCACAGGATTTTAAGTCCTGCGTGTCTACCAATTCCACCACCTGGGCAGGCAGTATTCTTTTCATAAAAAAACCTCTTTTGGAGAGGTTTTTTGAGCGGGAAACGAGACTCGAACTCGCGACCCCGACCTTGGCAAGGTCGTGCTCTACCAACTGAGCTATTCCCGCTTTTGAGGACTGCAAAAGTAAATAAAAAATGTAATCCGCAAAATTTTATTAAAACTCTTTGTTTACTTACTTCTTAGCTGTTTTTACACCTGCTATTTTGTAAGATATTCCCACACCGATTACTTCTTTGAACTGAGTTTTAGGGCCTTGACCCACCTGAACCTTTTCTCCGTTTATTTTCTGATAGGTAGGAATATTAATATCATGATCATAAATCAGGTTGGTGTAAATGCTGGTGGTAATCAGTTTGCCGGCTTTTATGGTTATTAATGTTTCCCAGTTTATATCAACATTCCCACGATTTTCAGGTTTAGGGTCAGTGTAATTATTAAACAATGAGAGTGTAGTGGAAATGTTCAGGTATTTGGTAACATCCTGTTTATACTGCGCTCTTAATGATGCTCCGAATTCAGCCCGGATTTTTCTTCCGTTAGAAATCAGTGAACTGTCCGTAAGGCTGTATTCAGCAGCCTTCACACCGAAAGAACCCAAGTCAGCTAGTCTTTGGTCGTTTACGATGGTGAATTTTCCTGTTGCAGGCGAAACGAATAAAGAAAAGAAATCATTCGGTTTGTAATCCATACCCAAGGCAATGGTTATAAAAGCAGGTGCAGCAAAACGGGAAACAATTACGCTGTCGTTCGGAAAATTAAATCCATTAGCAAATTGCGATTTTGCATTGAGCATGGCACTGTAGTAAAATTTACCTTTTGCCAATGCACCGAATTTTGAGTTTAAATCAATTTTATCCTCATTTTTTCTGAATGGGCTTTCACCTGATTTCAATAAACCATAACCAAGATCAAGGCTGTTATCCCACGCAAGGTTTCCTTTTTTATAGTTGGCTGTACCGCTGAAAATACCTGCAAGGGAAAACGAGTTTTCGCCTCCGCCAGCCCAATTGGTAAGGCCAACCTGATTGAAGTTTACGCCAAAAAACTTCCCATTCTCCAGAGGGTATCAGTTTTAAGCGTGTCTTGTGCCATACTGCTGCCGGCTGTAATAACAAGTAGTAGTACGAGAGTAAGAATTCTTTTCATGTTCTGTCGTTTAATAAATGGTATAATGAGCAGCGGAATTTTCCGCTGCTCAACTAAATGATGTTTCGTAATTATTTTTTCAGCAAGTCTCTGATTTCGGTCAAAAGGATTTCTTCTTTTGTAGGAGCAGGGGCAGCTGCCGGTGCGGCAGGGGCAGCTTCTTCTTTTTTCTTCATTGAATTCATTGCTTTAACCATCATGAAAATGGCAAAAGCAATAATCAGAAAGTCAACAGTTACCTGAATAAAGTTGCCGTAGTTAAGTGTTACTGCCTCTTTAACTACTTTGTCTCCTTCCATTACAGCTTCAGAAAGTTTTAATTTAAGGTCAGTGAAATTTACACCACCTAAAGCAAGTCCGATGGGCGGCATAATGATATCTGCAACAACAGACGAAATAATTTTTCCGAAAGCTCCGCCAATGATAATACCTACGGCCATATCAACTACATTGCCTTTCATTGCAAATTCTTTGAATTCTTTTACTACGCTCATGGTTTTTAGATTTTAAGGTTAATAATTGGCAAAATAAATTAAAAATCAGACATCCAATGACTTTCTGATTTAAGTCATTAGCCACCAATTAGTTTTTTTATTTCATTGAGTTTCAGCAGTGCTTCAACAGGTGTGAGTGTATTGATGTCAATGTTCAGAATATCCTCCTTGATTTGGCTTAATACAGGGTCGTCTAATTGAAAAAAGCTGAGTTGGTAATCTTCTTTTTCAGCTTTCTTGTTTTTAGCTTGAACAGTTTCTCCTTCATGCGATTTTTCCAGCAACAGCATTATTTCATTTGCCCTATCTACTACTTTTTTGGGCATTCCCGCCATTTTAGCCACGTGAATTCCGAAACTGTGTTCGCTGCCGCCTGCAACTAACTTGCGCATAAAGATTACTTTGTTTCCGGCCTCTTTTACAGAAACATTGAAATTCTTAACACGATTCATTGTTTTTGAAACCTCATTCAACTCGTGGTAGTGGGTTGCAAAAAGTGTTCTTGCACGGCTTGTTTTATTCTCATGTAAAAACTCAACAATAGCATGGGCAATGGAAATACCGTCATAGGTGCTGGTTCCGCGTCCTATCTCATCCAGAATAATCAGGCTTTTGTCCGAGACATTATTTAAAATACTTGCAGTTTCATTCATCTCCACCATAAAGGTTGATTCGCCTGAAGATATATTGTCCGATGCACCAACGCGGGTGAAAATTTTATCTGCCAAGCCAATCACGGCTGCTTTTGCGGGAACAAAACAACCTGCCTGTGCCATAATTACAATCAAAGCAGTCTGACGCAGCAATGCTGATTTACCTGCCATGTTCGGACCTGTGATGATGATGATTTGTTGCGTATCGCTGTCGAGGTAAATATCATTGGCAATGTATTGCTCGCCTGTTGGAATGGCGCGTTCAATCACAGGGTGTCTGCCGTCTTTGATGTTCAGAATATTATCATCTGTTATTTCCGGTTTCACATAATTGTTCTGTTCCGAAACGGTGGCGAAACAAAGCAGACAATCCAAGCGACTGATAAGCGCAGCATTGAGCTGAACAGGGGAAATGTAATCTGCTACCGAAACAACCAATTCATTAAACAATCGTACTTCGTGAGCATGAATTTTTTCTTCGGCACCCAGAATTTTTTCTTCGTATTCTTTTAATTCCGGAGTAATGTAGCGTTCAGCATTGGTAAGCGTTTGCTTGCGCATCCAGTCGGCAGGCACTTTATTTTTATGCACATTGGTTACTTCAAGGTAATAGCCGAATACATTATTGAAAGCTACTTTCAAGGAGGTAATTCCTGTGCGTTCGACTTCGCGTTTTTGTATCTCCAGCAAATAATCTTTTCCAGAGAAAGCAATTTTCCGGAGTGCATCTAATTCATCTGAAACACCTGCGTTTATTACATTTCCCTTTTGAATCATAAAGGGTGCTTCAGGATTTAATTCTTTTTCAATTTTTTCGGTGATGAGTTTGCAGGGATTGAGTTGTTCCGCAATTTTTTTAAGTGCAGGGTTAGAAGAGTTTTCGCAAATTGCTTTAACAGGCTCAATTGCACGTAAGGCTTTTCCTAATTGCACCACATCGCGAGGACTGACACGACCTGCAGCTACTCTTGAAATGATGCGTTCAAGGTCGCCAATCATGCGAATGTTTTTTCTCAGTTCGTTGCTTAATTCTTCTTGTGAAAGAAAATAATCCACTGCCGAAAGCCGTTCGTCTATTGCTATTTTATTTTTTAAAGGCATAGCCAACCAACGTTTCAGTAAACGCCCGCCCATGGGTGAAATGGTTTTGTCAATTACTTTGATGAGCGAAATTCCTTTGTCGTTTGCAGGCGCTAATATCTCAAGGTTGCGAAGCGTAAAGCGGTCGAGCCACACATATTTATCATCCTCAATGCGCGAAATATGAGAAAGGTGTTTTATCTTATCGTGTTGTGTATCGTAGAGATAATGTAAAGCTGCCCCAGCAGCAATACTTGCGGCTTCCATATTTTCAATGCCGAAACCTTTCAGTGATTTGGTTTCAAAGTGGCGCAGCAATAATTCGCCTGTAAATTCAGGAGTAAAAACCCAGTCGTCAAATTTGAAGGTGTAGAATTTATCTCCGAAATTTTCTATAAATGTTTTGTGCTTGTTCTTTTGGAAAATGATTTCGCTCGGGCGGAAACTTTGAATTAATTTATCAATATGAGCAAGGCTCCCTTCGGCTACTAAAAACTCCCCTGTAGAAATATCTAAGAATGCAATACCTGAAATCTTTTCACCGAAATGAATGGCACAAAGAAAGTTATTGCTTTTATTTTCAAGGATGTTTTCACTGAATACAACACCGGGAGTTACCAATTCTGTAACGCCACGTTTTACAATTGTCTTGGTTAGTTTCGGGTCTTCGAGTTGGTCGCAGATGGCAACGCGCTGCCCGGCACGGACAAGCTTTGGCAAATAGGTTTCCAGTGAATGATGCGGAAATCCTGCCAGTTCAATGTATGCAGCAGCACCGTTTGCTCTTCTTGTAAGCACAATGCCCAAAATTCCTGATGCCTTTTTAGCATCTTCACCAAATGTTTCGTAAAAATCGCCCACCCGAAACAGCAGCAGCGCATCAGGGTATTTAGCCTTGATGGTGTTGTATTGCTTCATCAAAGGGGTTTCCTTATCGGCTGTTGCGCTTTTAATCATGGAGCGGTTCTTCATCGCAGTAAAAATACATAGTGCGAAGCCATAGTTATTCTAAAGTTTTTAACAGTTTTGCGCAATATTTCATTTATGAAAAAATTAAAGAACGAAGAATTAGGAAGAAAGTCTGTGGAAGAATTTCGCAGCGGAAAAAAATTACCTGTTACGGTTTTGCTGGATGATGTGCGCAGTATGCACAACATCGGTTCGGTGTTTCGCACCAGCGATGCATTTATGGTTGAGAAGATTTTTCTTTGCGGCATTACAGCACAACCACCGCATCGTGAAATCACAAAATCCGCCCTTGGTGCAACAGATTCGGTTTTCTGGAAATATTATGTATCAATATCAGATGCAATAGCTTCACTGAAATCGGAAGGCTGTAAAATTCTTTGCATTGAACAGGCAGAGGGTAGTATTGACTTAGCTGATTTTATTCCGCGAGACAATGTGAAGTATGCTGTTGTTTTCGGAAATGAAGTCAACGGTGTTTCTCAATCAGTAGTTGATGTTTGTGATTATTGTTTAGAAATTCCGCAGTTCGGAACTAAGCATTCTTTTAATATTTCGGTTACAGCCGGAATTGTGTTGTATGATTTGAGCAGAAAAATAAAGTTTTAGTATTTCATGAATACAGCAAACAAAAAGCCCCGCGAATTTCGCGGGGCTTTTTGTTTATTAAATCTGTTGTCAGATTATTTTACTTCGAAGTCAACTCTTCTGTTTACGTTGTTTTCAACTCCGTCTGCAGTTGGAACAAGTGCTGCTCCTTCTCCTTTTGAAACTGCAGTTAATCTGCCTGCTTCAATTTTGTAAGTGTCAACTAAATGCTTGATAACTGCTTCCGCACGTTTTTTAGAAAGCTCATTATTGAATTGCTCAGTAGCTGTTCTGTCAGCATTACCAACAACATTCAGTTTCAGGCTTGGGTTAGCTTTCAATGCTTTTGCAACAGTTGCAAGTGCATCATAGCTGCTCCAGTAGTTGATTGTTGAACTGTTTACTTTGAAGTATACAGCAGGCAACAACATACCACCTGATGAAGTTGTAGTAGATGTGTTTTCAGAAGCTTTCAACTCAATGGTTTTCCCTTGGAAGTTAACCAATGCACCTGATTTGGTGTTAGGCTCAATATCGCTTCCGTCAGCAACGCCATCGTTATCGCTGTCAAGCTCTTTACCGCTTTCATCAACTTTAGCACCTTTAGCGCTGAATGGATCGCTGTCCATGTGGTCAGGAACACCATCGGTGTCTACGTCAAGTGAACGTCCGCTACCGTCAACTGCAACACCTGCAGGTGTGTTAGGTTCTTTGTCAAACAAATCAGATACTCCATCACCGTCAGCATCTTTTGCCAAACCATCAATGTTACTTTGAATATCGTCAAGGTTTTTGTTAAGTGCTTCAAAAGGATTAACCCATTCTTCAGAATCTTCTTTCTTGCCGATTTTGTAAGTCAAGCTCAGGTTGGTGTAACCGTATTTGTCATTAATACCAGTGTTACCTCTTGTTGCATCCATTTTATCGGATGTAGTGTAACGGATAGATGTTTCTAATCCTAAGTCAAACTTTTTAGAGATTCTGTATTTAACTCCGAATGCAAGCGGGAACATAGTCTCGGTGGTGCGTTCTTTTTTATCAAGTTGGTAGTTATCGTAACCTACAGTTCCGATAACGGCATCTGTTCCCAGTTTGTATTTAGCACTGCGGAAGCTTGTGAAGCCCATACCGAATGAGAAATAATATTTGAATTTACGTTGTTTGGTTTTGTCTCTGTAAATCAGGTTCATGAAATTCAGGGTAGCGTTTACTGAGTATTCAAATGTGTTGGCATCAAAATATACCCAATTGTTAGTTCCTGTAAGGTCTTTTGCACCGTGTCTTTTTGTACCTCTCAGGTTTGCTCCCATCAGGTTAACATTAACACCCCAAACCGGATTGAACTGCCAGCCAATGCTGCCGCCCATCCCCCAAGCGCCTTTTCTTTCGCTGCGGTAGTCTTTAGTAGGCCACCAGGTGTATTGTTGAATATCACCGTAGAAGGTGGTTAAACCACCGTGTACTGTAAGTGATAACTTGTTGTAAGATTTTTTCTTTCCCGCTTCCTGCGCTGATGCTACAGAGGCTGATAGAGTAAATGCTACAAGGATTAATAGAAGTTTTCTCATGATTTTCTTTCGTTTAGCTTTTGGTTTTAATACTGTTTAAATTTCAGTTGGCTGCAAAAATAGTTCTACTTTGCTAATAAACAACAAAAATTTAACTATTATTTTTTCAACATCGATAATCTGAAAAGTTTATACCCTCTTTTTATGGGTTATCTTTTAAAATTAAAGATGGTGATTTTTGATTTGTCCTGACACACTTTTATTAGTTCTTCTGTAGTGTTTTTTAGAACAGGTAAATTAGTATTGCTTGTGATTTCGGCCAATGGTAGCAAGGCGAATAGGCGTTCGTGAATGCGGGGGTGCGGAATGGTTAAAGTATCGGTGTTGATTTTTTCGTTGCCGTAGAACAGAATATCAAGGTCTATGGTTCTTGCCGAAACTTTTCCTGTTCTTACCCTTCCCAGTGATTGTTCTATTTTAAGTAATTGCTCAAGTAGTTGCTGTGGATTTAGTTCAGTATTAACCTTTATTGCCTGGTTAAGAAACTGGTTTTTATCTTCAAATCCCCAGGGTTCGCTTTCATATATGGATGAATGTGCAGTTATTTCACCCACGCGTTCTTCAATTTTTTTCATGGCCTGCGCCAGAGCCAGTTCGCGGTTTCCAAGGTTGCCGCCTAATAAGAGAATAGCTTCTTCCATAATCTAAGGGCGACAAAGTTAAAAATTCTTAATGCCAACCTTGTTTCTGTTGTCAAGCAGTTTTTTTTCTACTTTCGCCCCGCTTTCCTGCCTGCCGGTAGGCAGGTATAAAACCCTAAAAACCACTATTAATGAAACAGTTTTTTAAATTTATGTTCGCTTCCATGTTGGGAGTGTTTTTGGCTTTCTTCCTTGGCATTGTTGTGATGGTTGGAATGATTGCCGCCTTGGTTTCTTCTGCTGACAGCAAGAAAGAAGCTAAAGTTGAACCAAATTCAGTGCTGCACATCAATTTTGAAGCGCAGATTAATGACCGCAGTTCAAACAACCCGTTCGAGAATTTTAACTTCAGTTCTTTGTCAAGTAAACAAGGCATTGGCTTAAATGATATTCTTGAAAACATTGAAAAAGCTAAAACGGATGATAATATCAAAGGTATTTACATTGACCTGCAAAGTGTTCCTGCCGGTATTGCTACCATTGAAGAAATCCGCAATAAGCTGATTGAATTCAAAGAATCAAAGAAATTTATTGTTGCCTATAGTGAGGCTTATTCGCAAAGTGCATACTACCTTGCTTCGGTGGCCGATGAAGTTTGGCTGAACCCAGAAGGACTGATTGAGTTCAAAGGTTTGGGTGCACAGGTGATGTTCTTTAAAGGACTGTTGGAGAAAATGGAAGTAGAGCCACAGGTTATCCGTTACGGAAAGTTTAAAAGTGCTATTGAGCCTTTTATTCTTGACAAAATGAGCGAGGCTAACCGCGAGCAAACCATGAAATATATGGGTTCTATCTGGAACAACATTGTAAGTGGTATTGCCGAAAGCCGCAAACTTACTCCTGCTCAACTGAACCTGATTGCTGACTCAGCTTTGGTACAAAATGCAAAAGATGCTATTGAGCAAAAACTTGCTGATAAACTATACTATAAAGATCAGGTGTTGGATGATTTGAAAGACCGTTGCGGTTTGGAAGATGCCAAAAAACTGAAAATGATAAGCATTGTAAAATATACCGATGCTCCTAAAGCTAAAAAGAAAGACGACAAAGGTTTGGCTAAAGAAAAGATTGCCGTTATTTATGCAAGCGGAAGCATTGAAGGTGGCGAAGGTGATGACCAGACCATTGGCTCTGACCGTATTTCTAAAGCCATCCGCAAAGCGCGTTTAGACGAGAATGTAAAAGCTATTGTATTGCGCGTTAACTCACCGGGCGGAAGCGCACTGGCTTCGGATGTTATCTGGAGAGAAGTAGTGTTGGCTAAAGCTGTAAAACCGGTTGTAGCTTCAATGGGTGATGTAGCTGCTTCGGGCGGATACTACATTTCATGCGCTGCCGATACTATTGTAGCACAACCCAACACCATTACCGGTTCTATCGGGGTATTCGGTTTGCTGATGAACCTGAAAAATCTGATGAACAATAAACTAGGGATTACAGTTGATACCGTTAAAACCAATCACTATGCTGATTTAGGTTCTGCTTTCCGTCCGCTTACACAGGCTGAACGCGATATTATCCAAAATAGTGTGAACGAAATCTATGGTTCATTCATTGGCAAAGTAGCCGAAGGGCGCGGAATGAAAGTAGCCGATGTGGATTCAATAGGACAAGGTCGCGTTTGGAGCGGTTATGATGCCAAAGGTTTAGGCCTTGTTGACGTATTAGGCGGTATGGAAGATGCCATTGAAATTGCCGCTAAAATGGCAAAACTTGACCACTACCGTGTGGCTGAATATCCTGAGCAAAAAGAGCCTATCAAAGCGTTTATGGACGAGCTTTCGGGTCAGGGCGAAGATGTAATGCTTAAAAAATCATTGGGCGAAAACTACCGCTTTTACAAAACATTGGATGATATGCGCAAAATGGAAGGCATCCAGGCGCGTATGCCGTTTGATATGTATATTGACTAATTCTTAGTCCATAGTCAATGGATCATAGACTATAGTAAAACAGCCCTCTTGCCTAAGGTAAGGGGGCTGTTTGTTTTCAATTAATATACTTCTTCGTGAGACCCAATATCAATCAGCAGCACTTCATTTTTGTCTTTAAGAAATTTGAAAACCACACGGCAATCAGCATCAACGCTCAATGCCCACAAACCGGCAAGTTTTCCGGTTAGCTTATGAGTTTTAAGACGGGCATCAAAAGGGTTTTCGCAAAACGTTTCCATACTGTCCCAAAATAGTTGTTTTAATTGGGTGTTTGGACTTACTCTTTTCTTGTAGGCACGTTTAAACGAAGCATCCCAAACTAACTTAACCATTTTCCAGATCTTTGTACAGGTCTTTCAGATTGCCTTTTTTTACTTTTCCTTTTTTCAGGTTTTGGCTGGCTTTAGTTGCTTTTGTAAGCAATGCTTCACGGGCAGCTTCGGCATAAACTTTTTTTATGATTTCAACTGCATATTCCTTTTCGTCCAATAATAAGGAGTTAAAGTTTTCTATTACGGTGTTGATATTAGCTGCTTTCATCGTTTGAGAATTAGTTCTGCAAAGATAAATCTTTTATTGCTTCACCACCTTGCGGACAACCTGCTGCCCGCCCTCCGAAAGCGTGAGGAAATAAACACCGCTGCTGAGGGTACTTATATCTAATGTAAACGCAGCGGCTGAGATGGTACCGCTTAATAAGGTTTTGCCGGTTATGTCGCTTAGGTGGTAGAGGCCGGATGCGTTTTGGATGGTTAGGGTTGAGAGGGTGGGGTTGGGGTAGAGGGAGAAAGTTTTATTTGGTAATAGATTATTTATGCCTGAAGGCGCAACAATATTTATTGCCATACAAGTATCATCATCACAGCCGTTTGCATCAATAACTCCCAAGCAGATGTAATAGCTTCCTATAGAATCGAAGCAAATTGTCGTGTTCGGAAAATCAGAATAAATCGTTCCAGATGTGTCGTGCCAAAACCATGCAGCAAACTGTTGCATGGAGTCTTGCACTGTGTATGATGTGCTGTAAAAATTAACACAAAGACTATTAGAAGTGTCAGCCGTTGAATAATACCTTGCAACTGGAAATGGATAGGTTGTTCCGCATTGCCCTGACACATCAAATGAGTATGAATAAACCAAAATGAAAAGAAGTAATAATTTTTTCATGTGCTTTTGTTTTAGATACCCCAAACTTACCAAATATTTTCCAACTATGGACTATGGTCTGTGGACTATCGACTCTTCTTCTGTTAAAAACTCTGTTGAAAACCTTACTACTTCCAAACCAAAAAGGGAGTTAAGTGTTCTATTTTTACACACCTTTCTGAAAAGCGCAACAGTAAAGGAATAAATGAGAAATTTGCAACCCGAATAAGATAAAACAACAAAACACAAATGACAAAACACAAATAAATCTCAAAAATTAAAACATCAAATTCAAAACCAGACTGCTCCCTGATTTGTGTGGTTTGATTTATTTGAATTTTGGAATTGGATATTATTTGTTATTTGATTTTTGTTATTTGTTATTTGATTTTTGTTATTTAATAAATTGGAACTTAATAAAACATGGCAGACACATATAACGATGACAGTATAAGGTCGCTCGACTGGAAAGAACACATCCGCCTGCGCCCCGGTATGTATATCGGCAAGCTGGGCGATGGCTCATCGCAGGATGACGGAATTTACATCCTCATAAAAGAGGTAATTGATAATGCCATTGACGAGTACGTAATGGGCAACGGCAAGGTGATTGAAATTACCCTGAAAGACAAACAGCTGAAAGTACGCGACTACGGCCGCGGAATTCCTTTGGGTAAAGTATTGGACTGCGTTTCAAAAATAAACACCGGAGCTAAATACGATTCCATTGCGTTTAAAAAATCCGTTGGATTGAATGGAGTTGGAACCAAGGCAGTGAATGCGCTTTCCAGCTACTTTTATGTACAGAGCGTTCGCGAAGACAAAACAAAATATGCCGAGTTTGCCAAAGGCGAACTGATAAAAGAAAGTAAAGTTGAAGAGAGTGACCTGCGCAAAGGAACATTGGTAAAGTTTGAGCCCGATGCTTCTATTTTCGGTAACTACCATTTCCTGAACGAATACATTGAGCGCCTGCTCTGGAACTATGTTTTCCTTAATCCCGGATTGACTATTTATTTCAACGGAGTTAAATACTATTCCGAGAATGGTTTGCGCGATTTGCTGGAAAAGAACATCAGCGAAGAAATTCTTTACCCAATCATCCACCTGAAAGGAAACGATATTGAAGTGGCAATGACCCACGGCAATTCGTATGGTGAGGAATATTATTCATTCGTGAATGGTGCGCATACCACACAGGGCGGAACGCACCAAGGCGCTTTCCGTGAGGCGGTGGTAAAAACCATTCGTGAGTTTTACAAAAAAGATTTTGAAGCGGTGGATGTGCGTTCATCACTCATCGCTGCGGTAAGCGTGAAAGTAATTGAGCCGGTGTTTGAGTCGCAGACCAAAACAAAACTTGGTTCACAGGAAATTGCTCCTGGTGGTGAATCCATGAAATCATTTATCGGTGATTTCCTTAAAAAAGAATTAGACAACTTTCTGCATAAAAACCCGGAGACGGCAGAAGCATTGCTGCGCAAGATTATGCAAAGCGAACGCGAGCGTAAAGACATGGCAGGCATTAAAAAGCTTGCCCGTGAACGTGCCAAGAAGGCAAGTCTGCATAACAAAAAACTGCGCGATTGCCGCAGTCACTACACCGATGAAAAAGCGGAAGCCCGTTTAGAAACAACCTTGTTCATCACCGAGGGAGATTCCGCGAGCGGTTCTATCACCAAGTCAAGGAATGTGAATACACAAGCGGTGTTCAGCCTGAAAGGAAAACCGCTGAACTGCTACGGACTGACCAAGAAGATCGTTTACGAGAACGAAGAATTCAACCTGCTGCAAAGCGCGTTGGATATTGAAGAGGGAATAGAAACCTTGCGCTATAACAACATCGTAATCGCAACCGATGCCGATGTGGATGGTATGCACATTCGTTTGCTGCTTATCACCTTCTTCCTTCAATTCTTCCCTGATTTAATTAAGAACGGACACCTGTATATTTTGCAGACACCGCTCTTCCGTGTGCGCAACAAGAAAGAAACATTTTACTGCTACTCGGAACAGGAGCGGAGAGATGCAATGGCTAAGCTGGGCGGCAAACCGGAGATAACACGCTTCAAAGGATTGGGAGAGATATCGCCTGATGAGTTCAAACACTTTATCGGGAAAGACATCCGCCTTGACCCTGTGCTGCTGAACAAAGAAACACCTTATCACCAGCTGCTTGATTTTTACATGGGCAAGAACACACAGGAACGCCAGGAGTTTATTATCCGCAAGCTGAAAGTTGAAAAAGACCTAGTGGAAGAAGAAGCAATTGCATAACGATTTGAAAATATAAGGTCGTCCCTACGGGACTATGAAATAATGATAAAACTTTTCTACCATAAGGTCGCCTTTACAAGGCTCAAATAAAGTCCCGTCAGGGACGCATTTATGGTAGAATTTCTACGATAAGGTCGTCTTTGCAAGGCTCAAATAAGTCCCGTAGGGACGGACTTATGGTAGAAAAGAAATAGATTAATTGTTAAAAGTCCCGTAGGGACGACCTAAGAAATAAAGAAGATTGAAATGAGCAACAACGAAAACGATAAACCCGAAGGAACAGAGCCTGAATTTGAAGGAACTCAAAACTCGGGACAACATGTTACCCCGCTTTCGGGAATGTATGAGAACTGGTTCCTTGACTACGCATCGTATGTAATCCTGGAACGTGCCGTTCCTGCTATTGAGGACGGATTGAAACCCGTGCAAAGAAGGATATTACACTCCATGTGGGAAATGGATGACGGGCGTTACAATAAAGTGGCGAACATCATCGGGCATACTATGAAATATCATCCGCATGGTGATGCATCCATTGGTGATGCACTCGTTGGATTAGGACAAAAAGAATTACTGATAGACCAACAGGGAAACTGGGGAAATATTTTTACGGGCGACTCTGCTGCTGCCCCGCGTTACATTGAAGCACGGCCATCCAAGTTTGCGCTGGAAGTGGCATTCAATCCTAAAACCACCACCTGGCAAAGCTCTTATGACGGACGTAACAAAGAGCCGGTTACCTTGCCGATGAAGTTTCCTTTACTGCTGGCACAGGGCGTTGAAGGTATTGCCGTTGGACTTGCCACTAAAGTATTACCGCACAACTTCAATGAACTGATTGAAGGCTCTATTGCCATCCTGCGCGGAAGAAGACCGGTTGTTTTACCGGATTTCCTCACTGGGGGAATGGCAGATTTCTCTAACTACAACGATGGTATCCGTGGCGGAAGAATTCGTATCCGCGCCAAGATTGCGCAGTTGGATAAAAAGACATTGGTCATCAGTGAAATCCCTTTTTCAACTACTACCACTTCGCTGATTGATACCATTGTCAACGCCAATGAAAAAGGAAAAATAAAAATACGTAAGGTTGAAGATAACACGGCAGAAAATGTAGAGATCATTGTTCACCTTGCCGTGGGTATTTCGCCTGATAAAACTATTGATGCGCTTTATGCTTTCACGGATTGCGAGATTTCCATTTCTCCAAATGCCTGCGTAATTGATACCGACAAACCCAATTTCCTTGGAGTAACCGATATTCTGAAAATATCTACGCACCGCACGTTGGAATTATTGAAACGTGAGCTGGAAATTAAACTCTCGGAATTACAGGAGCAGTGGCACTTTTCTTCTCTTGAAAAGATATTCATCAAAGAGGAAATGTACATTGATTTCAAGAAGTACGACAACAAGGATGACCTTTATAAATACCTCCATGCGGCTTTCAAACCGTTCCGCAAAAAGTTAGTGCGTGATATTACCGATGAAGATTTGTTAAGACTGACTCAGATACCAATGATCCGTATCACGCGCTTTGACAGTTTCAAAGCGGATGAGAAGATGAAGGAATTGGAAAACGGAATTGCAGAAGTAAAAACTCATCTTGATAATCTGATTGATTACGCGGTTGAATATTTCAAAAATCTGAAGAAGAAATTCGGTGAAGGAAGAGACCGAAAAACAGAGATAAAATCATTTGAGAACATTGTAGCAACACGTGTTGCAGTTGCAAATGAAAAGCTATACGTCAACCGTTTGGAAGGCTTTGCCGGCTATGGAATGAAGAAAGACGAGTTTGTTTCAGACTGCTCGGATATTGATGACATCATTGTTTTCCGTAAAGACGGAACAATGACGGTGAGCAAAGTACAGGATAAAGCTTTTGTCGGAAAGGATATGTTGCACATTAGCGTGTTCAAAAAGAATGATGAACGCACTGTTTATAACATGATCTACCGTGACGGCCCGCGCGGAAATATTATGATCAAGCGTTTTGCCGTTACAGGTGTTACCCGCGATAAAGTTTATGATTTAACCAAAGGAACAAAGGATTCGGAAGTGCTTTATTTCACTGCCAATCCGAATGGTGAAGCAGAGGTGGTAACTATCTTTCACCGTCCTGTTCCTCATCTGAAAAAGCTGCAGTTTGATTTCAATTTTGCAGAGCTTGCCATCAAAGGCAGAAGTTCACAAGGGAATATATTAACGCGAAATCCTGTTCGCAAAGTAGTGCAGAAAGAGCAAGGCGTTTCTACATTGGATGCACGTTCCATCTGGTTTGACGATACTGTTCAAAGACTGAATGCAGAAGAGCGCGGACAATTTATCGGCAAGTTTAAAGGCGATGATAAAATTCTGAGCGTGATGCAAAGCGGTGAATACAAGTTGCATTCGTTTGACCTTTCCACCCACTTTGATGAGGATATGATCCTGATTGAAAAATGGAATCCCGAAAAACCTTTGACGGCTATTTATTGGGACGGAGAAAAAGAGCAATACACTGTTAAACGCTTTTTGGTTGAGCCATCTTCAAACAAAGTGAAGTTTATTACGGAGCACGAGAAGTCAGTATTAGAGCTTGTTTCGAGTGATTGGTTGCCGCAGGTAGAATTGAAATTCAGCAAAGTAAAAGGCGATGAACCTGCACCGGAGAAAATAAATCTCTCGGAGTTTATTGCTGTGAAAGGATTGAAAGCAATCGGTAATCGTTTATCGGTAAACAAGATCAAAGCTATTGACCGTTTAGAGTCTTTGCCTTATGAAGAGCCTGTTGTAGAAGACAGCACAGAAGTTGACCTGACAGGAGATTCTTTAGCACTTGAAATTCCGGTTGATGAAGAAGATGTGGAGCCGGTGAGCAGAGAAGAAATTCAGCGTTTGCAGGCAGGAGTGAAGAAAGAAAAGCCAA
>JAGVLY010000004.1 GCA_020054035.1 Bacteroidia bacterium
GCCATAAGAGAAAGTTTTTTTTGTTACGCAACTCAAAGGTAATTTGAGATACATAAATTCTTTCTCTTATTTTTTTAATCGTTTAGGACGCTATTGGTGCGAAGAATACACTACTTCCAGCAAGGTTTGACCTACTGCTTTCAGGGTTTTGGGGTCGATATTTTCCAATTTATCGTTGTGAGTATGCCACACGGGAGCAAAGTGATATTTGGTAGCGGGATCATAGTGAATAATATCTATGGCAGGGATGTCAGCTAGGGTGTTGATGTAGTAATGGTCATCAGTGATGGGGTTAGTCTGGTCATAAACAAAGTAAGATGAATAACCCAGACGCATGGCGGTATCCCATACTTTTTTTACTACTGTGGGAGCATAGTGCATGGAACCACCTTCCATGGTAAAGGTGGCATTTTTAGCACCTACCATGTCTAACAGAATTGCGTAGCGGGGGGCATAATCCTGTTTGTGTAGGTTGGTAGCCCAGTATTGCGAACCGAGGCAGTAGGAATTGCTTTGCTGTTGCTGCATTCCTCCATCGGGCTGACCATAGTCTTCGGCATCGAAGAGGATGATGTCCACACCAACATTTGGTTGAAGAACGGCCAACTGGCGACCGATTTCGAGCAGCACTCCTACTCCGCTGCCGCCATCGTTGGCACCGTCAATGGGTTTGTTGATATCGGTTTTGTCCTGGTCGGCAAAGGGGCGGGTATCCCAATGGGCGCAGAGCATGATGCGGTTTTGTTTTTCGGGTTGCCATTGTGCGATGATGTTTTTCATCTTCAGAACTTTTCCGTCAAAGGCTTTGGCATCGGCTTGTTGAATGATTACCTCGGCTTTGTATTCTTTGAATTTTGCAGTTAAGTAATCAGCACACTTTGCATGAGCGGTTGAGTTGGGAACGCGGGGACCGAAGTTGACCTGCTTTTTTACAAATTGGAAAGCGGAGTCCTGGTTGAAATCGGGAGTGGGGATTACTTTGGCAGGAGGAACAGGAGTGTCAACGTGTTTGGGTCTGTCGGGGTCGTTTTGGCAAGCAGCAAAGAAAAGGGAAGCAAGAATTAAGAGCCAAGAGCCAAGATGTGTTTGGTTCTTGATTCTTGATTCTTGTCTCTTGCTTCTAATTAAAAGCTCCATTCTGTTTTTTCTTTTGAATCTTTTATTTGAATTCCGATTGCTTCCAGCTCTTTGCGGATTTTATCGGAAGTGGCGAAGTCTTTATTCTGTTTTGCGTCTTTGCGGATGGTGAGTATCATTTCCATAACACCCTGCAAGGCTTTATCATTTGCTGTGTTGGAGTTTTCTGATTTCAGGCCCAGCACATCGTAAACAAAATCCTGCATGGTGGTTTTGAGCAAAGCAAGGTCATCCGCTGTGATGGTTTCTTTGCCATCGTTAACCGAGTTGATGATGCGCACGCCTTCAAATAAATTGGCAACTACAATGGGTGCATTGAAATCATCGTTCATGGCATCGTAACAGTTTTTTCTGAGGTCTGCGATGTTGGATGTTGAGGTTGCTCCGGCTTTCAAACTGTCCAGTGTTTTCATTGCATTCATCAGTTTGGCGTAGCCTTTTTCTGATGCCTGTAAGGCTTCGTTGGAGAAATCCAATGTGCTTCCGTAATGCGTTTGCATCATAAAAAAGCGGACTGCCATGGGCGCATATCCTTTATCCAACAACGGGTGGTTCCCCGTAAATAATTCGCCCGGAAGAAAACCGTTGCCTGCTGTTTTTGACATGCGCACACCATTTACAGTAAGCATGTTGGTGTGCATCCAATAGTTTACGGGTGCTGAATGATTGCAGGCTTGCGACTGTGCAATTTCATTGGTGTGATGCGTTGCCTGCAAATCCATTCCGCCACCGTGAATGTCAAAGGTATCGCCCAAATATTTGCTGCTCATTGCCGAACACTCGATGTGCCAGCCGGGAAAGCCCCAACCCCAAGGTGATGGCCACTGCATTAATGTTTCGGGTTTTGCTTTTATCCAAAGTGCAAAATCAAGACGACCTTTTTTCTCGTCTTGGCCGCTTAACTCGCGGGTACCTTCCAACAGTTCTTCCAACTTACGATTGGTTAGCTGACCATAAGAAAACTCCTTGTTATATTTTTCCACATCAAAATAAACGGTGCCGTTTATTTCGTAAGCATAGCCTTTGGCAAGAATTTTTTTTACCATTTCAATCTGTTCGCAGATGTGCCCGGTAGCAGTGGGTTCAATGCTTGGCGGAAGCGTGTTCATCTCGCGCATCACGTCATGGAAACCGTTTGTGTATTTCTGAACAATTTCCATTGGTTCTAATTGTTCGAGCTTTGCTTTTTTAGCAAATTTATCATCGCCTTCATCGCGGTCGCCCTCTAAATGTCCGGCATCGGTGATGTTGCGCACATAACGCACTTTGTAACCAAGATGCACTAAATAACGGTAAATCATATCAAAGGAAACGAAGGTGCGGGCGTTGCCCAGATGCACATCGCTGTAAACCGTAGGACCGCATACATACAAGCCAACAAATGGCGGGTTGATGGGTTTGAAATCTTCTTTCTGGCGGGTGAGGGTGTTGTAGATTACAAGTTTCTGCTCTGTCATAACAATAAAAAAAGTCCTTTTTAAAAGGACTTCAAAGGAACGGAATTTTTCGTCATGCTAAACTCGTTTCAGCATCTTATTATGAGACCCTGAAACAAGTTCAGGGTGACGGCAGTGATTATTTCTACGGTTTGTTCACCTCTTCACTTACCCGTTTTCCTTCTTTAACAATGTAGGTTTTTTGGTAGGTGCCATCATCGGCATACACATTTTCTTTGCCATCAATGAGCATGCTATTTTTAAATACGCCCGAGAGCAGGGGCTTACCAAATTTGTTGTAGGTAGTTTTTTGTCCGTCACCAATCATGCCTACGTTGGCAGCTTTTTCCTCTTTTACATTTGCAATGTTTGATGCAATGGAGGCCGTTGTTTTTACCTGATGCTGTTGCTTAATGCTTTCGGCAAGTTTTTTTGCTTTGGGTGCTGCATCGTCAAATACTTTACTCTGTTCATAGTTTTTAACTGTACTGTTTTCAATTTTTCCTGTGCTGATATTTCCTATGTCAACTCCATTTACCTTACCGGCATTTACAGTACCAACATTAAAATTCTTTTCTGCTTTTACTGAACCATTCTCATAGTATTCTTTCAGTAAGCCACTTTCTGAGCCATCTCTCCAGGTGCCTTCAATCATCAGGTTTCCGTTTTCGTGAAAATACTGCTGAACACCTTCACGTTTGCCTTGTGCATTGTAAACCCAGTTATAGAACAGGTTTCCGTTCTCGTGATAGTAGCGGTACTCACCTACCCATTTGTTGTCTTTCCACATTCCCTCTTCCTGCAACAGGCCGTCTTTGTAATAGAACTTGGCGTAGCCGTTGGGTTGGTTGTTGGTGAAAGTGAGTTCGTGTTTTTTTATTCCACCGGGATAGTATTTTGTCCAGATGCCAATCTTCTTGTTGTCTAAGTAATCGCCTTCTTCAGTGAGTTCACCTTCAGCAAAACCGGGGAATTTTCCGCCACTGTTAAGGATTACCCAATGTCCCTGCTTTTGTCCGGCTGCATCTTTTTCGTTTACTTTTTTGCCTTTGTAGGTTTCGGAAGTTTGCGAAAAGGCGGTGAAACTGAAGAGTAAGAAAACTATAGCGTGGAGAAACTTCATGTCGTGAATTCAATTTTATCAAAGACGTTTTACTGATGATTATCTATTTAGTTACCTGCTTTAGACGAATAGTTGAAAACGGTGTGTTTTGCCACAGATTAGCACAGATTAATTTGTGAAAAACGGTGTAATCTGCGGCAACTATTTTTAAAACGATAAATTTGCGCAAAAAATTATCAAACTATGAAATTTGGCGTTGTAATATTTCCGGGCTCTAACTGCGATCAGGACATGATTTATACCCTGCGTAACGGCATGGGGCAACACGTAGAAGAACTGTGGCACAAGGACAAAGACCTGAAAGGCTGCGATTTTATTGTATTGCCCGGTGGCTTTTCTTACGGTGATTATTTGCGTTCGGGTGCTATTGCCCGCTTTTCGCCCATTATGGAAAAGGTGATTGAACATGCTAACGCAGGTGGTTACCTTTTAGGAGTTTGCAACGGTTTCCAGATATTATGTGAAGCTAATCTGGTTCCGGGAGCCTTGCTGCACAATACCAGCCATAAGTTTGTCTGCAAAAACGTTTTTATAAAAGCGGAGACAAATGAGTCGTTGATTACGGCTGAAGTTCCTTTAACTAAAGCATTAAAAATACCTATTGCGCATGGCGAGGGCCGCTTTTATGCCGATGCTGATACGCTGAAAAAACTAAACGCCAATAAACAAATTCTTTTCCGCTACTGCGATGAGAACGGAAACGTTACAGACGAAGCCAACCCCAACGGTTCATTTGAAAATATTGCCGGTGTTTGTAACGAAGGTCGCAATGTGTTTGGTATGATGCCGCATCCTGAGCGTGCTTCGGATCCTTTATTGAGCAATACGGACGGGCAGTTTATTTTCCGTTCGCTGCTGAGTGCGGTGGGGGTTTAATGAATAGCTATAAAGCCTATTTTGTAAGAAGTGTTGAGAAGAATTTTCCGGGAAATGCGGAGCAACTAATTGCCGCCATTGACAGCACTTTCAAAATTATTTCGAAAGATGTAAGTTTTGCGGCAACCTCTGAAAACCCCGTAGATAAAAGACTTGACGTTAGTGCTTATTTTTTATCGCTCATCAAGACGCTGGATGCACACGGTGAAACATTTGAAACCATCAGGAGAATATGTCTTGAGATTGCAGCAGAATATGTGAGGCCAAAGAATAAATTTCAAATGCTTTTAAAACGGCTTCCTGCAAAGCTGGCAAACACATGGTTGGCAAACGCAGCAATTAAAAAATTAAACAAAAAAGCAAGTCAAAATTCAAATCCTGATGGCTTTGTTGCTGTTATTATTACAGACAAAGAACAGACTTTTGGACTTGGTTATGGCATTGATATTTTGGAATGCGGTATCTGTAAGCTGTATAAAAAACACAATTATGAGAAGTATGCATCTATACTTTGTGAAGTAGATGAACTGACCTCGCAGTTAGCAGGGCTAAAACTTGTAAGAAAAGGAACCATTGCCTTGGGTGCTTCAAAATGTGATTTCAGGTTTAAAAAAGAAGCTATCAGTTAATCTTGGAGATAACTATTTTTTTTTCACTATCAACCTGTAAACCACAGGCGCCAGAAACATAATCACAGTAAAGCCGGAGATAATCATGTCGGCATTATGCCCGTTCAGGAATTGGCAGAAGCCATATTCAGGGTAAAAATCGCAACCAAAAGAGGCAACTAATTTAACTCCCAGAATTCCGATAACAAGAAAGGCAACTGCGGTAAGTTCCGGAAATTTTTCGAGCAATTTTACAAAACCCTGCGCTACAAAACGCATGGCCAGTATGCCAATGAAAACGCCCGTCCAGATGAGGTAAATATTGTCTGAAAAGGCTACGGCTACAAACACATTGTCCATCGAAAAGGCAAGATCCATAACCTCTATCAGCGCAACGGTTGACCAGAATTTTCCGAAATGTTTGTTTACAAAACGATAGAACCAGTTTTCTTTTTTGTTCAGTAAATCGTCTTCGGTTTCGGGTGTTTTTTTGGTGATGAAATAATCGGCACACAACCAGATAAGAAAAATGCCGCCTACTGCTTTCAGCCACATGAACTGAATAAGGTATGAAGCAAATATCAAACAAATGCCACGAAAAATATAGGCTCCGATAATACCATACTTCAAGGCTTTACCTCTTTGCTTTTCGGGCAAATCCAATACCATGGTAGCCAGCACGGCAGCATTATCAATGCTGAGCAAACATTCAAGTATAATGAGGTTCAGAACAACAAACAGTCCTGTTTGAATATCAATCCCCGAAAAAATATCTGTGAGCAGTTCCATACTTTAATGCACTGCAAATATCGGATAAACCAGCAGGTAAGCAGCAATTCCGGCAACATATCCTAAAAATGCCAGCCATGATATTTTTTTCAGGTACCAGATAAAGTCTATTTTCTCCATACCCATTGCCGCCACACCGGCAGCCGAACCAATGATAAGCATTGAACCTCCCGTTCCTGAGGCATAGGCCATAAACTCCCACAGCTTGTGATCCATCGGGTAAACATCCAGCGGATACATTCCCATTGAAGCTGCCACCAGAGGAACATTATCAATAACTGCCGATAACGCACCTATAACCGAAACAATAATATCCTCATTACCTATTGAAGTATTGAGAAAAACGGCAAGCTGCTCCAGAACATGCAAACTCTCGAGCGAACTTATTGCCAGCAAAATGCCGAGAAAAAATAAAACGCTTGGCATATCAATCCGCTGCAAAGCGCGGGTTGGTGAATAGGGGCTTTTGTCTTCGGGCTCCTTATTATAATGTATGATTTCTGAAACCACCCATATAAAACCCAAGGAAAGCAACATACCCATGTAAGGCGGAAGATGCGTTATCGTTTTAAACACCGGTACAAATAACAAACCTCCCAAGCCGGTAAAAAACATAACATTGCTTTCCTTAACAGGAATTTGTTCTTCCCCTGCCTTATCCGTTTCGCCCGGTTCAATATCACCTTTTAACCTGAATGAAATAATACCAAGAGGAACCAACAGGCACACCAGACTGGGAATAATCAGCGTTTTAATAATGTTTAAAGCCGAAACCTGTCCCCCTATCCACAGCATAGTTGTAGTTACATCACCAATAGGGCTCCAGGCACCACCTGCATTGGCAGCTATAACTACCATACCTACATACATCAAACGCTGCTGCTGATTTTGCACCAGTTTTCGCAGCAGCGAAACCATAACAATGGTAGTAGTAAGGTTATCTAAAACAGCTGAAAGAAAAAACGAAACAAAACAAATGATCCACATCAATGCAACTGCATTGCGTGTAGTAATTCTTTTGGTAATAATGGTAAATCCCTGATGCGTATCTATCAGTTCCACTATGGTCATAGCCCCCATCAGAAAAATCAGAATTTCGGCAATAGGCGCAAGGTGATGAGAAAGCTGCTCAACAATTTCATGCGAATTATGCGTATCGCTAAACACTGCCGAAAGCGCATAAATTGCCCAACAGATAACACCTGTAATTAAAGCACTGGCGGTTTTGTTTATTTTAAGCGGATGCTCAAACGCTATACAAACATAGCCGACAATGAACGTAAGTATAATTGCTGTTACCATAATTTGAAAACGGCATAAAAGTAATATAGCAGGACTAATGTCCTGCTATATTACTTTTTAAAAAGAAAATTTCAGTGTGTTAGCAATACTCGTCAAAAGCACTCATCAGGTTCTGCGCTATCATTTCAGCAGAACGGCCTTCAATATGGTGGCGCTCGATGAAGTGAACCAGTTTACCATCTTTAAATAAAGCCATTGCAGGCGATGATGGTGGGTATGGAGCAAAGTATTGACGAGCACGGGCTACAGCTTCGGTATCAAAACCGGCAAACACCGTTGTAATTCTGTCGGGGCGTTTGCCTGAATTGGAAACAGCAAGTTTAGCTCCGGGGCGCGCAGCACCTGCTGCACAACCGCAAACAGAATTAACCACAACAAGCGTAGTGCCTTCTGCCTTTATAGCAGCATCCACTGCATCTGGAGTAGTAAGTTCAGTAAAACCTGCGCTGGTCAGGTCTTGTTTCATTGGTATTACAATTTGTTCGGGATACATTTTTATTTAGTGAATTAGTGATTTGATTATTTAGTGATTGTATGAGTAACAACTACCGCTCATATTTGTTGCAAAGATATTGATTATGGCAAATAAAAAAGTGACCGGTTCGTCATTGCGAGCACAGCGAAGCAATCTCACAACAGTAGAAGAGATTGCTTCGGGTGAAAAACCCTCGCAATGACGAACAAGCAAATAAAAAAGGGAACCGGATTGGTTCCCTTTTTTATTCCCCCTAACCCCCTCCTTTCTTCAAGGAGGGGGTTAGGGGGTGGTCAATTATTTCACAATAAATTTACCTGTTTTCAAGGTTCCGTTAGTGTTGCTGTTTACCTGGTAAACATACATTCCGTTTGCCAATGAAGCTACGTTAATGCTGTTTAGTTTTTCAGTAAGGTTGTGTTGAGCAACTTTCTTGCCGGTGATATCAAAGATAGAAACATTTGCACCTTGGATACCTGCCATGTTAACATTCAGGTTATCAGAAACCGGGTTAGGATAAACCGTGATTTCTTTTGTTGCTTCAGCTTCGTCAACGCCTACAGTCGGGTTGTAAACAACACCTAAGTCATCAACATACATCATAGTATTAACCTGTCCGCCTGTTGCTCCACTTGATGCCATAATAAACAAAGCCTGAGTTGGTGCATCCGGTAAACGGTATTCAAATGCTGCTTTAAAATACGTGTAATTGCTTACAGTACCTGAAGGAAAGAAAACTGCTACAGCAATAGTATCTCTTGCAGGGTCAGCACTCAAAAGAATACCAACAATGTTTCCTGCATCGTTACCAACAGGTGCGTATTTAAACCAACCTGTTAATGAGTCAGGACGGTCAGTAAAAGGTGTACCACCAGTAACGGTTGCCTGTAATAGATTGATTGTACCTGTTGCAGCAGTTCCCGGGGCTGTGGTGTTAAACACTGATAATGTTTTAAGGATAATTGCACCAGAGCCTCCGTAAATATCTGCACCTGCAGTTGCTTTGGTGCAAGACCCCGGTGCAACACCATTAAGGTTATTCCAGCTGGTTGCATTTTGCCCGCTCCATAATTCAAATGCTTTGTTTGGAATGTCGCTGGTTTGAGCAGTTACCGTGAAAAAGGCAAAAGCTGTAATCGTTGTAATTGAGAGTAATTTTTTAATCATTAGTTTTTGTTTTTTGTGGTTAATGTGTTGGCAAATGTAAACAAGTTTCTGAATTATGAATTTTTATCGCAGCAAAACGCCACTATACTTATAAATTCCTACTTTTGGTTCTTTCTAAATACTCCAACTTAAATGAAATTCAAATCTTTACTAATTGCTTCTTTTGTTTTTCCTGCTTCACTTTTTGCACAATCCACTTTTGACGAAGTGCATGCTATCTTTCAATTGAAATGCACGGCAGGCTGCCACAGCGGAGGAAGTCCATCAGGGCAATTAAATCTTTCGGGTACAACTGCCGAGGTTTATCAGCGGCTTATTAATATAAATCCTATAAACCCTGCTGCAAACACAGAAGGGTATAAATTAGTTGACCCCGGCTATCCCGACAGAAGTTTTCTGTTCAGAAAAGTGGCACATGATATTGACCCCGGAGTTGATTACCTTACCAACCAAATGGGAAATCTAATGCCCGATGGTCAGCCCCAACTTATTGACGAACAGATAGAGTTGATAAGACAATGGATACTTTGGGGTGCAGGTGATACCAATCATTATGTAAACCCACAGGTGTTAGCTGATTATTATAACGGACCAGGCTTGCCACGCTTTACACCCCTTGCCCCACCCGCACCTTCAGAAGGCTACCAGATACACTACGGTCCTTTCTTTGTACTTCCGGGAACCGAGCAAGAGGTTTTTTATAAATACGATACCCGAATGCTCGAAGCAAAAGAGGTTTACCGTGTAAAAACCGAAATCAACGAATATTCACACCATACGGCTTTGTATAAATATAATGATGGGCTTGAATCGTACTTCAATCCCGGGTTAAGACCGGTAAATTCTATTTTAGATGCAGCGGGTGTTTATTATGCCAGCAGCATTTTAGGTCAGTGGCCAAATAGTCAGGATTTGGTTCTTCCCGAAGGCACTGCTTTTACATGGTTAGACAGCACTGTGTTGGATATTAATTACCACATCCCTAATTACAATGATGATTCTATTTTAGCTGCCGAAATATACATGAACGTATATACTCAGGCTATGGGAATTGCCCAAACCGAAATGCTTTCTTCACCCGTTTATTATGGCGGTAGCGACCCACTTAATCTTCACCTTTTACCAACGGCAACTGACACCACTTTAGTAATTAACCAGTTTGAAGTTGACACAGCTTACACGCATTACATTTGGTCAATAATGGCACATACTCATGCGCGTGGAAAGAAATTTGACATCTGGATGAGAACCGCAAACGGAGAAAAAGGCGAACACATTTATGATGGTAACTACAATGTAGAATACACCTTTAATCAAGGTTATTACGACTGGGCGCACCCGCCTTTCAGAATGTTTGACCCCTTGCAGCCGGTTGATTTCACCAACGGATTGATACACGAAGCAGTTTTTAATAATCCCGGACCCGATACCATTAATTTTGGATTGAGTACCCGCGATGAGATGTATGTAAGCTACATACAATACACCACCGAACCCATTACCATTAGCGTAAAGGAAGAAGAAAGCCCTTTCAATTATTTCAATGTTTATCCTAATCCTTCGCGTGATATAATTAACCTTTCGTTTAACAGCGAAAATGCTACTCAGGGAATAGTGCGTTTGGTGGATTATTTAGGCAGAGAAGTATATTCACAAAACATTTCAATAACGCAGGGCAAACAAAAATTGCAACTAAGTCAGCAGGCATTGGGATTAAGTTCTGGTTTTTATTCATTGAGCCTTTCAAATCCGGAAGGAACACAAAATGCAAAACTTGTTTTTGAATAGATAGACGTTTTTTACAAAAAGCAAAAAGCCCGTCAAAATTGATGGGCTTTTTGCTTTTTAAATGATTATGTAATCTGTATAGAGGAGAGGAAGAATCTCTACAATCAAAAAAGACTGTAGAATAAAAAAGGTGTCATACCTGACAAAACTACTCTCTTGTCAGTTATGAGTTTGGGTTTTAAGCCAACACTTTTGCTTGAGGATATCTTTCAAGCCACAGTTTCAATGATTCCATTCTATTAATAGTGATAATGGTTTTGTAGTCTAACTGTACTTTAATCCTCTTTTCAGGTGTTTTGCTTATTTTTCTTTTCGGCTTGGTCATATCGTAATTTTTAAATGATGTTGTAACATTAACAATAATCCTGCCCGAAAGTTTGGGCAGGGTGTTAATATTTGCTAACAAATAGGGTGTTAATCGTTTAAATACCTGATTCGGGGTATGAACGACAGAGCTATTTTATAAACAGCTCTATAGAATGTAGCAAAGATTCCACATCTTTTGGGTAAAGCCTTCCTATGTTACCTATACGGAATGCATCTGCCTGACTTAGTTTGCCCGGATAAATGACAAAACCTTTATCGTTTAATGAGTTATAAAATTTTTTGAAGTCGAAATTTCCTTCAGGATAAAGAAATGAAGTGATGATATACCCCTGTTTTTCGGGTTCAAGGTATTCTTTGAAGCCAAGTTTGCGCATTCCTGCAATAAGCGTTTGGTAGTTCTCTTTGTAGCGGGAAGCACGTGCATTAACCCCTCCCTCCTCTTCTAATTCTTCCAGTGCTTTGTGAAAAGCAGCAAGACTATGAGTTGGCGGAGTAAAACGGAATTGTCCGTCATTTTCTAAACCTTCCCATTGGGCAAAAATATCCAAAACAAGGCTTCTTGCCTGACCTTTGCATTGTGTGAGTTTTTTACGTTTTGCAATAATGAATGAAAAACCGGGAACGCCTTCAATACATTTATTGGATGATGAAACCAAAAAGTCAATATTAAACTCAGCAACATTAATGGGAACAGCACCAAAACTGCTCATGGCATCAACAATGTAAGCCTTGTTATACTTTGCGGCAAGCGTACCAAAATCTTTAATAGGATTAAATATTCCGGTTGTGGTTTCGCTATGTACAATGGCGATATGTGTTATGGTACTATCACTTCTCAGGGCAGTTTCTGTTTTCTCAATCGTTGGGGTTTCATTTTCTGCAAAAACTAATGAAGTGTGTTTAATGCCATGAACGCTGCAAATCTTTGCCATTCGGTGACCATATGCACCATTAATAACAATCAACAAATGTCCATCGCGCGGAACAGAAGATGAAATGGTTGCTTCAATTCCGAATGTTCCTGAGCCTTGCACAATAACTGTTTCATATCCTTTTTCTTGTGAAACTCCGGCCAGTATTAATAGTTTTTCACGCACCTCGCGCACCATATTTACGAATTTATCATCGCGTGAACCGTAATCGTGAAGCATGGCTTCCTTAACTGTTTTGCTGGTGGTTAAAGGTCCGGGGGTGAAAAGGAGTTTGTCCATATTATTTCAAAATCTTCATAATCTTTTCTGCCAACACCAAAGAGATTCGTTGGTTGCTTTCATGAGTCCATCCGGCAATGTGCGGAGTAAGAATTACTTTATCGCTTTCGTAAAGGTATTTCAGTGCTGGTGGTAAATCTTTTGATTCTAATTTTTCAAGTGACGATGTTTCGTATTCCAAAACATCCAGACATGCACCTAATACTTTTCCTGATTTTATATGTTTTACTAAATCTTCTGTATTCACCACTTTCCCGCGGGAAGTGTTGATGAGGTAAATCGGATTTTTAAAGCGACTTAAAAATTCATCGTTCACTAAATACTTTGTTTCTTCTGTCAACGGAACATGCAAACTCACAACTTCTGCCTCTTCAAAAATGGCATCCATATTGGCTTCGATAATAAAATCATCACCAAAGTCTTCTTTGTATTTATCGTATGCCAATGCCATTACACTAAAGCTCTGAAGCCTTCGTGCAAAAGCAGTTCCCATGTTTCCGTAACCTATTATACCAACGGTTTTAAACATCAACTCGTGTCCGCGGTTTTCTTCGCGCAACCATTTTCCCTGACGCACTTCGCGGTCTGCTCGGTTCAAATTATTCATTAACGATAGTAACATTCCCAGCGCATGTTCGCCAACTGCATCACGATTACCTTCGGGTGCATTGATGCATTTTATTTTTTTCTTCTTCGCATATTCGGAGTCAATGTTTTCCATCCCTGCTCCGGCACGTGCAATGAATTTCAGTTTTGTTGCTTTATCAATTAATGCCGCATCAATTTTTATTCGGCTACGAACAACAATTCCATCATAATCGTGAATTTTATTTTCTATTTCTTCCTTACTGCTTTTATTATCCAGTTCGCAATGGCAGCCAAGTTTCCTTAACTCATCGCGCAAGGCAATGTGAACAGTATCGAGGAAGAGTATATTTTTATTCAAAACAATCATTATGTTTTGCTGAGAAGGATTTGATTTTGAGCGGGTAAAAGTAAATTTTTATTCATTGAAAACGAATTGGAATAGTTGATACTTTTGCCACCGCAAAAACAAAACAAAAAATGGAATACAGAATAGAAAAAGATACCATGGGCGAGGTAAAAGTACCTGCCGAAAAATACTGGGGCGCACAAACCGAACGCTCGCGCAACAATTTTAAAATTGGTCCCGAAGCAAGTATGCCCCGCGAAATTATTTATGCGTTTGCTTATCTGAAAAAAGCAGCTGCAATGGCGAATACAGAGTTAGGCGTTTTGTCTGCTGACAAAAAAGATCTGATTGCAAAAACCTGTGATGAAATTCTTGCGGGAAAATTAGACGGTGAGTTTCCATTAGTGATCTGGCAAACAGGTAGCGGAACACAAAGCAACATGAACGTGAACGAAGTGATTGCGTACCGCGCCCATGTTATTTCAGGAGGAAAGCTTTCTGATGAGAAAAAAGTTCTGCACCCGAATGATGATGTGAATAAATCACAGTCTTCCAACGATACATTCCCGACTGCCATGCACATTGCGGCTTACAAGCAGGTGGTAGAAATCACTATTCCGGGAATGAAAAAACTGCGTGATACACTTGCAGCAAAATCAAACCAATTTAAAGACATCGTAAAAGTTGGTCGCACACATTTTATGGATGCAACACCGCTTACACTTGGTCAGGAAATTTCGGGATATGTTCAACAAATTGATAACAGCATTCGCGCACTGAACAATGCACTGGAAGCGGTGAAAGAACTTGCGCTTGGCGGCACAGCCGTTGGAACAGGATTAAATGCACCAAAAGGTTATGATGTGTTGGTTGCAAAAAAAATTGCTGAATTAACAGGACTTCCTTTTATAACTGCACCCAATAAATTTGAAGCATTAGCAGCACATGATGCAATGGTAGAACTTTCAGGAGCATTGAAACGCTCGGCAGTTTCGCTGATGAAAATTGCAAATGATATTCGCATGTTGAGTTCAGGTCCTCGCTCCGGAATTGGTGAAATAATTATTCCTGACAATGAACCCGGTTCTTCTATTATGCCCGGAAAAGTAAATCCAACACAGCCTGAAGCAATGACAATGGTTTGTGCACAGGTGATGGGAAATGATGTGGCGGTTACCATTGGCGGTGCAACTGGACATTTTGAACTGAATGTTTTCAAACCGGTGATTGCTGCCAATGTGTTGCAGTCAGCACGACTAATTGGTGATGCCTGTGTTTCGTTTAATGATAAATGTGCAATCGGATTAGAACCAAACCTGGAGCTGATAAAAGAACAATTAGAAAAAAGTCTGATGCTGGTAACAGCATTAAACCCGCATATCGGTTACGAGAACGCAGCAAAAATTGCCAAGAAAGCGCACAAGGAAAATAAGACACTTCGTCAGGTTGCAATTGAGTTGGGCTTAGTTACCAACGAACAGTTTGATGAGTGGGTTGACCCGAAGAAGATGGTGTAAAATTAGTTCTGCAAATTCAGATGTTAGGCAATTTTTATTTTGCCTTCGCGCACTTGCTTCATGAACTTTTTCTTTTCTGGTAAAGTCATGCCTTCCATTTTAGCGGCTAACGTTTCTTTGATGTTGCGGAAGAATGCAACGGTGTCAAAAGATTTATTCATGGGATGGCTTTAACTGCCTTGTGTTTTCAACTTTGTTTTTTCAAAGTATTCTTTCAATTGCTCAAAGTTCATTCCTTTGATTTCTTGTGAAATTTTATCTTTTATTTCACGGAAAGTTTTAACGGTGTCAAAATCTTTCTCTGTTTTATTCTTCTTCGTTTTCATCTCCAACTATTTCTTTAGGTGAATGAATATTTAATGATGTGTAACCTAAGCGCAAATTTACAGAATTATATCCGCGAATGCGATATACGTTTACAATATGTTTGAAGTTCCAACTAACTAAAAGGTCAACTTTACTTACGGTTGCAACGGCAATGTGGATGCAATCATCTAAACTGGTTTCACCGACTACTTTCTCGTCAACATAGCTTTGAGCCAATTGCACAACTTCTGGTGTAACTTCTACTTTTTCTTTCCATTCATCTTTTAACGATAAAAAGAAATCTCTTACGTTTTGTGGTGCTTTGTTCAATTCGCTTTCCGTCATGTTGGAATAAACGCAGATTACCAAACCTAACTTCACTTTCTCAAATAGCAGTGTTGTTTCTAATTCAAACTCTGAATCGTAAATGCCGCCTATTACTGATGTGTCAATGTAAAATCGTTGTTGCATTGGTGAGGCGAAGGTAAGGAATTGGGGAATAATTCATTTTGGGTTACTTACTTTTTTTAGATTTGCGCAAACTGA
>JAGVLY010000043.1 GCA_020054035.1 Bacteroidia bacterium
AACAGGGCCTTACACCTATTTCTGGTCGCCTTCAGGTGCTTCTGATGTAACCATCAGCAACCTTGCAGCAGGCGAATACATTTTATTGGTTACCGATGCAAACGGTTGCACCGACTCTGAACTGGCTATTATCAATGAGCCGGTAAATCCATTGGTTGCCAACTTTACGGCTAACCCTGATACAGGCTTGCAACCCGTGGTTATCACCTTTACAAATACCAGCGTTGGAGCAAGTTCTTATGAGTGGTTCTTTGGTGATGGAGAGACATCAACCGATTTAAGCCCTACTCATACGTATGTTGACTCGGGCGCATTTACCATTGTATTGGTGGCTTATGATTCAATTACAGGTTGCACTGATACTCTTTTGGTTACAGGCGGTGTTTATGTTATACCTACTTCCATTTTTGAAGTGCCTAATATTTTCACGCCCAATGGCGATGGTTTCAATGATTTGTTCAACCCAACTTCGCGCAACATAATAGAATTTGAAGGCGAGATATTTAACCGCTGGGGCGAAAAAGTTTATGGCTGGACACAACCTCAAGGAGGCTGGGACGGGCGCACGCCAAGCGGAAATATTGTTCCTGCGGGAACTTATTTCTACACTCTTAAAGCAGTTGGAATTGATAACCTGAACTATGAACAGAAAGGTTCGGTTACGTTGATAAGGTAGGTGATTTAAGAATAAAAAAGAAGCCCATCACATCGCCTAAGGCGATGCGATGGGCTTCTTTTTTTAGGGAAACTGATTTATTAGAAGATAAGTAAACAACTAATCCTCCACCAACATAAGCACTAACTGACGATTTACGGTATCATACACCGAAACTTCATAGGTATAGTTGCCGCTTTTGAGTTTTTGCTCGCCTACATAATCAATAGGGATAAGCTGATAATGTGCTGTATCAATATACAAGGAGATATGGGCATAGCTGTAAGCATAGTCAAACACTTTATAATCTGAGGCGGTGCCGGGGGCAATGGTGCCGTAAGTGTTTTCGCTACCGGTGGTGTTTACGACTACGCTATCGTAGGTATAGGGGCTTGTGTTACGGATGCGGAGGTTGACTTCTTTGGTGGTGCAGGAGGTGAGGAAGAGGAAAAGTATGAAGATAAGGGTTGGAGAATTTTTCTTGATCATTTTAGTATTGATTAAACTTTTACTTTCAAAAAGTATAAATCGTTAACCTTATCCCAATTAAATGAATAGTCTTGACTCAATATAATATCTGGTCCATGTGGGGTTTCAGTTTTATATTGTAATACTGTACCAGATTTATATTTCTTCTTATCTCTGAAGTCAAAGGCATTAGTGTCTACTGAATATATGTTTTGGCTTACATAATGAGAATGATCAGTAGCAAGAATAAAATAACATACATCAATACCATGCTTTTTATAAAGTTCAAGATTTGAGATGTCCTTAAAAACATCATACCGATTATGCGGCTCTCTTGATGTCTCCTTTTTGAAAAATTTCAATTCAATTGCCACTCTTGTAAAGCTAGATTCATCTTGATACTTTATTAACAAATCAACTCTTGCTCGATCCGATTTACTTTTAATACTTTTTTCTGTCAAGTTAATATATGTTTCAAATTCAAGTTGAAACTTGTCAACTAAACGAAATTCATAAAGTTGTCCAAGAGTTTTTAAAATAAACCCAAATTCAAGCTGAAATGCAACTTCATTCTTTGCTGTTAATCCGCCAAGAGCAAGTTTATGAGTCAACAATCTATATGCAGTCTCAACAATTTCCTCTACCAGTCTTATCTGTTCTTCTTTTTGCATTATTTTACAACTAATGACATTTTAGTTTTCTCAAAAGTAAATAATTTCTCTTTGTATTTCCTTTGCGCTCTCCCTTTGCACCCCTTGCGGTTAAATAAGATTGCTTCGGGTGAAAACCCCTCGCAATGACGATAAGCTACCTCCTGCAAATACCCGCAAAGCTACAATAGCCGCAGATTTTTAAATCATCGGTTTGAGTAAACGCAGCTTGTGAAGAGAACACATCCGTGAGTAAAATGTGCAATGCTTTTTCAAATAATGCAAAACTGTTTTCGTCCAGTAAATCAGTTTTCAAATCGCCTGTATCTAATTTCAGGGCTTTTACTCCGGCAGATAAATCTTTAAAACTGATAATGCCTGCCTGTATTCCTCCGCCACTTGTCCCTAGTCCTTCTTCACTTTTCCAATAAAGCCAAGCGTAAAAGAATAATTGAAATGCTTTGTTTAAATCAGGTGAGAAAGCAAGCTCGTCAAAATTTTTAACAGTGATTTCTTTGGCTGCGGCTTTTCCGGTTTTGTAATCTATTACACGGATAATTCGATTATCCAATCGGTCAATACGGTCGGCAGTGCCGCGCAGGTTAACCACCAAATCGTTTACATTTATTTTGCCTTCTAATTTTTGTTCGGTTTTAATTAATGACACGGTATGTCGTGTACCTACAAATTCCAATTCCTGTTGCAGAAAACGTTCTACATAGCGTTGTGCAATTTTTAAACTGATCAGATTTTTGCCTGCTACGGTTTCCTCGCTTTTATAAACATTTGCAAATGCTTTTTGCGTGAGTTCGGCAACGCGGGGCTGCATGGCTTTAATATCGGCTTTGGAAATTTCTTTTCCTTCCAGCGGTTTGTAAAACTCTTCCAGCACTGCGTGTATCAGCGTTCCGAAGGTGTCGGCTTCCAGCGTTTCTTCTACTTCTTCGTTCTCGCGCAGTTGCTCCACATTTTGAAAATAGAATTGCAACTTGCAGCTTTTATAGGTGTTGAGTGCCGAAGGTGAGAAACCTTTTTCGGCCATCTGAAACAGGCGCTGCATAATCTGCTCGTTCTTTTCTACCACAATACTGTCGTCCGTAACTTTGGTGGAAGGCGGCAAGGTCATCAGCAACTCGGTGATTTTTGCATTGGGATTTTTGCGGGGCAGTTCACTCTGCAACTGGCGGATGAAGCGGCTTTTCTCGCCACCGCCAAAATCTCCGGGTTCGGTGTTATACAATATGTGAATGTTTTTTGCACGTTGCAACAAACGGTAAAAGTGATAAGCAAAAATGGAATCCTTGTCGCCCGTAACAGGAATGCCGTATTCTCTTTTTATCTCGTAAGGAATAAAGGAATGGGCACGCGAACCTGCAGGCAAAAAGCCTTCGGAAGCCGAGAGCAGGATTACATTTTCAAAATCCAATGTCCGCGTCTCGAGCATACCCATTACCTGCAAACCTGTAAGCGGCTCGCCATAAAACGGAAGTGAAGCACCCGAAACCAAACGCTTGAACAGCAGGGCAAGTGTTTTTATTTCTTTTACCTCATTGTCTTCGGTAAGCCAGGTCTGTAACTGTGTGAGAATTTTCTGCAACGAGAAAAGAAACTCTGCATCAGTGGCGTTGCGCTCTTTGTCTTTGAGAAAAATAGTTTTCAGCAGTTCGCAAAGGCGCAACAAATCATGCAACGCACGAACAGGCGAACCTTGCCATGAATTAAAAAGTGTTTCCACCAACAGCATGGAGCTGCCGGAGTTTTTTGCCACATCGCCAAAACGAATGAACACACGGTTATTGACGCGTATGTAATCTTCGCGATCTTTCACCCATCTGCGGTTGTCGGCAGTCAAGGCAATAAAATAAGGCTGATTGAAAAGATGCAACACATCACGGAAATAAAAACCTTTTCCTCCGAGTTTCTCCTCCGTTTCCTGCATAGTGAAAACAGTTTGAAACAATCCGGTAAGCGGATGATTCTTCAAAGGAAAACCCATCGTTACGTTTACCTTCACTTCATCGGGAAGCGAGTGCAGCATGGGAAATAAGAGATTTTCATCGGCAAGCACCAGAGCAGTTTCGGAAAAATCAATTCCTTCTTTGGCGGCTTTCTGTAAAATATCTCCGGCAGTTTTTGCCTGTCCCACATCTTTCGCAACGCCAATAATGGTGATGTTTTTTTCTCCTTCAGACAGTCCGTTTTCAACCCAGTTAAAGTGGTCCTTTTTAAATAATTTCTCTCTTCCGATATACTTGCGGATAAAACTTCCGGCCTCCTGATCTATATCATTTAAGTAGTATGTATCGGTATCCCAAAGTGTCTCTGCCAGACCCGAGTGAACCAACTTTTCGGCAATGCGCTCTTCTGAAATTGAGAATGCATTGAAGCCTGCAAAGATTACTTTGTTAAAGTTTTTTTCCTTGCATCGCTCAGCAGGATTTTCATGCACCATGCGACAAGCCAAACCGTAATAAGCAGCATTTTCGGCAAGCAATGAAGTGGTAAACACTTTGTAAAGGTTGCGAAGCGAATAGTAAAACTCCAGGTATTTCTCACGAAGATTTCCGGCATGTCCCGTTTCGGGATTCCATGCTTCCATGTCTTTCAGTTGGCTCAGATGTGAAAACAATTTTTCTGCATCAGCAAGGTGCATATCCACTTCGTTAAAATCACCGAGTATGCTTTGTCCCCAGTTGAGAAACTCGTCCAGGGTTTGTGCTTTGTCGCCTTCACATTCCTTGTAAGCATTGTAAAGCCGGAACATGAGCGACACATTATCAATCAACTGATGATTGCTGAGTTTTATAATAAAATCTTCAATGGAAACAATGGTAGGTGACCACACAGGTTTACTCAACTTCTTTCCTATCATGCTGCGCAGGAAAAGTCCCGCACGCCTGTTGGGCAGCACGATGCAGAGATGTTCGGTGTCATCTGCGTAGTTGTCAACTATGTGTTGGGAGACTTTATCGAGGAAGGAATTCTGCATATTTAATTACAGGTCGCTCCTACGGAGCTTAAATTCATTAATTCTTTTTTTTCTACAAACAGTTCGTTCCTACGGAACTCA
>JAGVLY010000063.1 GCA_020054035.1 Bacteroidia bacterium
ACAGCATGAGAACCTTCTATGATACTTTCATCTGCAATACTCAAGCTATCTTTCTCGGAAAGAAAAACATATTCGTAATCATACCAACCTTGTTTTAACAAAGCATTGGTTTCATATTGCTTTTCCTCTGAGTTGTAAGTCATCTTAAATTCAGGTTTGCATTGCCAATCACTCAAAGCACCGAAAATGTAAAGCGCTCCCGGCTGAGAAATCTTATCACTTTTCAGTCGAAAAAAAATGCGAGCATAATCAGGTTCCACATCATCATCATTGGCTTCCTGCATACTGATATAATATTGTCCGTTAATATCTGCCATGCTTTGATAGCGTAAAGAACTGCGTCTTTCATCCGGAAATAAATAAACATTATAGCCATTGTATTCTGTTTCCAAGTTCTGAATTCTGTCGCTGAGAAAACGAATGCTGCGAAAGTCAAAATGGCGAAATTCATTACCGGCCATAAAGGTATTCTTGTCTTCGTAATCGTAAATCAAAAGATGATCCTGTACAAATAAAGGTTGTAAATCCTTGCAAACATTGTCCCATCTGCCATTTTGTGTAATTGCAATTTTTACTTCGGTAAAAGCATTGTCAATTTTAAATCCTTTGGTATTAATGGAAAAATCAATCTCGTGTCGATACCTGCTGTCGCTTAAAATGGTAGCTTTTTTAACATGTGCATCAACGGCAACCATGTTTTCATAAACTACAAATCGTCTTGTGAGGACAATATTCTCCTTATCAAAATCTTCATAAACCATGAGCAGATAATTTCCCGATTTGGTGATTTTGGTGTTTTCATTGGGAATAACACAGGCATAGTGTGTGTAGCTTTGAATAGTATTTAGAGAATAGGCATATAAGTTCAGTGGATTTTCCCAGAAGCCGCTGATGTATTGTGTAGTGCTTAAAGCAGAAGGTGTCCAGTCGGCATTGCATTGAATAACACCATAGGTGTAATTTTTGTAACCTCCATCTAAATCATCAAAATCAAGGCGAACAACTTCCTCGCTATTTAGGGCAATAAAAGGATAGGAAAGTTTCTCATTATTATTCTCAAGCAAAACACTTTTGATGTTTTCTTTGTAGATATAATTTTCGTAGCGAAGTGTATTGTCAGAAAAATAATCGTCTTCATCTTGGGCAAGAGTACAGATACTCAAAGCAAACACGGAAAGAAGAATAAGTATGAACGTTTTCAAATCAGTAATATCTGTTGTGGATGTTGGAGCAAAGATAATCCTTACTTTTGCAAAGATTGAAAGCATATAACAAACATATTGCCTTATTTCTGTTAGTGGCTCTTTCGGCATTTATCGTGCCGAAAGAAATGGTGCACCAGTTTTATGGTCACACCGACACCGTTCACACATTCCATCATTCTGAAAGCGATTTACCCACAGTTGAAAACGAACACGAACACTGTGAGATGCTCAACTTCAATACTCCGCTTTATTTTTTCTCGGTACACTTTTTCTCTGCCGGAGAAAAACCTACAACTATTCATCTTTCAGAAAACAGCAAAAGATTTTTCTGCTCTCCTGATTTCAGGCTTTTTTCGCTTCGCGGTCCGCCCGCCTGCTGAGTTTTACATTTTCTCAGCTAAAGAATAATTACGTCAAGGCGTAATTCATTCTTATCATTCATCTTATTATTTATTCAAAAAAATGAAGAATCTATTTTCTATTCTATTGCTTTTATGCACCGGCTATATGGTGCATGCACAAAACAGCCTGAGCGGCAAAATTTCGGCCAAAGGAACAAATGAATTGCTTGCAGGAGCCACCATTTATTTCACTGATTTAAAGAAAGGCACAACAACAGACGAGAACGGAAATTACGTTGTGCGCAATCTTCCCGAAGGAAAATACCTTGTGGAAATTAAGTTTCTTGGCTACTCATCCAAAGTGCTGAAAGTTGATATCAGCGGCAATACGGTTTTAGATATTGAGCTGGATGAAGCCCATATTGAAATTCACGAACTGGTTGTTACGGGTGTTTCGCACGCCACCGAAGTAAGGCAGAACCCTGTACCTTCATCTATTGTTCCTAAATCTGTTTTGCTTGAAAATAGTTCGTCTAATCTTATTGATGCTATTGCAAAACAACCCGGCATTAGTCAGGTTACAACAGGCGCTGCTGTTTCAAAGCCTGTTATTCGCGGACTTGGTTATAACCGTGTAATTACTCTCAATAACGGTTTGCGGCAGGAAGGGCAGCAGTGGGGAGATGAGCACGGAATTGAAATTGATGAATATTCGGTGGACAGAACCGAAATAATAAAAGGCCCCGGAAGTCTGATGTATGGCTCGGACGGCATGGCGGGTGTGATTAATTTTATTGCACCAAAACCTGTAGATGACGGAAAAATAACCGGCAACATTCAATCCAATTACCAAACCAACAACGGCTTGATCGGCAACTCAGTTATGCTTGCCGGAAACAGCAAAGGCTTTGACTGGCTGGCACGTGCAAGCAGAAAAGATGCACATGCCTATTCTAATGCTTATGATGAAAAAGTATTCAACTCCGGGTTTAATGAGTTTAACTACAACGCCATGGTTGGACTGAACAAAAAATGGGGCTACTCGCATCTCACTTGGAGTTCATTTAACCAGCATCTGGGTATGGTGGAAGGCGAACGCGACAGCACGGGAGCTTTCATAAAACAGATTGCAGTTAGCGACACAATCGTTGATGAGACTCTTGCTTCTTCATCTGACCTGAACAGTTATTCTTTAGCTGTACCCAAACAATTTATAACACACAACCGCTTTGCTTCGCAGAGTTATTTTATTTTGGGCAAATCGCGGCTGGCACTTAATTTTTCGTGGCAGCAAAATCACAGGCGCGAGTATGGCAATGTATTAGAGCCCGAACAATACGAGTTGTGTTTTCTGCTCAATACCTACACCTACGATGTAAAATATTTTCTGCCGGAGATGGCTGGCTTTGAAACCACCATAGGGCTTAACGGGATGCAGCAAAGCAACAGTAATAGGGGAGAGGAGTTTATTATTCCACAATATTCGTTGTTTGATTACGGTTTGTTTGCTGTTACAAAAAAGTCAATCGGTAAAATAAGTTTCAGCGGTGGTGCAAGGTTTGACCAACGCTTCTTTAATTCTGAATCATTAGTTGTGGACTCAATGGAAAAGTTTAAAGCCATTACCCGCAATTTCTCCACTGTTGCAGCAAGTCTGGGCGGAACGTATGCAGTAACAGATGGTTTGTTATTAAAGCTGAATGTATCGCGAGGGTTTCGTGCGCCAAATGCTTCTGAGCTTGCCTCAAACGGCAAACACGAGGGCACTCTGCGTTATGAATACGGCAACAGCAAACTGAAAGCAGAAACCAGTCTGCAACTTGATTTAGGCGTAAACTTTTCATCGGAACACCTTTCGGTTGACCTTTCGCTTTTCCGTAATTCAATTCAGAACTTTATTTACCTGCAGCGCATTTCAAGTGTATTTGGTGGCGATAGCATTGTTGATGCTAACGACCCTGTTCCTACCTATCAATACATTCAGGGAAATGCAGTGCTTACAGGTGGCGAGGTGTTCATTGACATTCATCCGCACCCGCTGGACTGGCTGCATATAGAAAACTCGTTTTCGTATGTGGAAGGTGTTAACAAGGGACAAACAGACAGCGCTAAATACCTGCCTTTTATTCCGCCAGCTCATTATCAGGGCGAGCTGCGCGCCAACCTTGGCAAACATTGGAAGACTTTTAAAAACACTTATCTGAAAGCGCAGTTCGATTATTATTTCGCGCAGAAAAAAGTATTGCTCGAGAACGCTACTGAAACACCTTCGCAGGCTTATTACCTCATCAATTTAGGCGCAGGCACCGATGTAGTTTCTAAAAAGGGCAACACCTTGTTCTCGCTTTATTTTTCGGTTAATAACCTGCTCAACATTGCCTATCAGAACCACCTTAGCCGCATACGCTATGCTGCCGAAAATACTGCAACGGGAAGAGTTGGGGTATATAATATGGGGCGCAACTTCAGCATAAAACTGGTTATTCCGCTCAACATAAAGAAGTAACTTAGCGCAGATTATATGCAAAAGTATTTACTCCTTTTCGTTACTGCGTTTCTGTCTGTTGCACAGTTTTCGTGCAGTAAAACGGATACTACAAAACCTACAGCTGAATTGATTTCGCCTTCAGATGCTGATACGTTTCTTGTCAATGATACCATTATGCTGCAGGCTATGTTTCATGATAATGAAGAACTGAATCAGTATCGTGTAGAGATGAAAAATAATTTTACTGAACTCGCAGACTCATTGCCGGCATGGAAGTTTGTATTGGTTGATGCATTACAAGGAACAGAAGCTACCTTGACCAAGGAGCTAATAATACCCGATACTATTTACAGCGGTAATTATCTGCTGATTGTAAAGTGTGCTGATGCTGACGGAAACGAGGCCGCTGCAGATACTGCACGAATAGTAATTCAGTAATTAATTACTTTATAAACTCTATACTGCAATCATCTGAAAGAACGGGGAATTTGCCAGTATTCCAGATGTAAGCAGTTACGGAGTAATCTTTTGATGTTTTCATTTGAGGAAACTCAACCTCAGAACTAACCTCTGTCCACTCATCGGTTTTCTTTACAAAGTCTTTTATGGATTTTGAAGTCCATAAAATGTTTTTTCCTGCCGAATCGAGTGTTATTACAAGGCCTGCATCCGATCTAATGTCGGATACATTTATCCAAGTAATTGCTTTTATTTTTTTAATCGGTTGCTCAGACAGGTCGCTCAGATTTAATTTGAAACCAAAACCGTATTGATAGACCGAATCGGTTCTTGATAGGTATTGACCGGAGTGTCCAACGCCTTTTATAATTGTATGTTCATTATTCTGCCCACCCGTCCAACCTTTTACATTTTCAAGGTCGTTGAAAAAGGCAAGATCATTCTTCTTCTCTTCTGCACAAGATGCAAACACGATTGCTGAAACTGATAGAAGAGTATAAAATAAGTTAAATTGGCTTTTCATTAGTTCTGTTTTTTGAGGTGGCAAACTTAGTCTATTTATAAAAAACAGAAACATAATAATTGAATTACTACATTTGCTAAAACATTAACACCCTCCCATACATTAACACTTTAACACATTATGAAAACAATCAATACCTGGCTTGAAGAATATGGCGAAAGTCATAAAAATCCTACCAACAAAACAGTTCACTGGATTTGTGTTCCTATTATTTTTTGGTCGGTTACGGCATTGCTTTGGAGCATTAAGTTACCTGTTGAAATTCAACCGGGGCTGAGCCTGAATGTTGCTATGATTGTTTCCGCACTTATTTTCGTTTATTATGTAACACTTTCGTTTACGCTTTCTTTAGGCTTGCTGCTGTTCACTTCAGCCTGCCTTTTCATCAGCTATACCATTGAAGCAAATTTTAGTGCTCTTCCGCTTTGGGCTGTTGCAATTATTGCTTTTGTGGTGGCTTGGATAGGCCAATTCTGGGGGCACAGTGTGGAAGGTAAAAAACCTTCGTTCCTGAAAGACCTTCAGTTCCTGATGATTGGCCCAGCATGGTTGATGAGTTTTATTTATCAGAAAATTGGAATCAAATACTAAGTCTCTAATTCACCACAGAGGCACTGAGACACAGAGTTAATTATTACATCTTACTTATTACATAGCCAAATGTCAACCCTAACAGCTGAACCAGAAGTAAAAACAATCTCTTCAATGAAAACAATTGTAAACAAGCAGCGCGAGTTTTTTAATACAGGCGTTACCAAGAGCGAGAGCTTTCGTAGGGAACAACTGACCAAACTGAAGAACGCCATCATCAAGTATGAGAAAGAACTTTTGGCTGCGCTGAAAAGCGACCTCAACAAATCGGAGATGGAAGCCTTTGCTACCGAGATTGGAATAAGCGTTGCCGACATTGATTACAACTTGAAACGCCTAAGCAAATGGATGAAACCCGAGCGTGTTTCCACGCCCTTGTTCTTTCTTCCGGGCAGCAGTTGGTTGTATAAAGAGCCTTACGGGGTTTCGTTGATAATAGGTCCGTGGAACTACCCTTTCAAAAATACTGTTGGTCCGTTGATTGGTGCTATAAGTGCCGGAAATACCATTATTATTAAACCAAGTGAATTATCATCTGCAACTTCTGCCGTGATCAGTAAGCTGGTGAGCGAAACCTTTGACCCTCGCTACATGAAGGTGATTGAAGGCGGTGCTGCCGAAACTACCGAGCTGATTAAAGAGCGGTTTGACTACATCCTCTTCACGGGCGGAACCGAGATAGGCCGCATCATTTATCAGGCGGCAGCCAAACACCTTACTCCCGTTACGCTGGAGTTGGGCGGAAAAAGTCCATGCATAGTAGATGCCGACACCGATTTAGATGTTACCGTTAAACGTATTGCCTGGGGCAAATTTGTAAATGCCGGACAAACCTGCATTGCGCCCGACTATGTGCTCATCAACAAAAAGATAAAGCCAGCTTTCATTGAAAAGATGAAGCAAACGATTACTGAATTTTACGGTGCCGACCCTAAGGCAAGCCCTGATTTTCCGCGCATCATCAGCGACAGGCACTTTGAGCGTGTTAAAAAACTGATTGAGGGCGAGGTGGTAGCAGGCGGACAAACCGATGCTTCGCAGAAATATATTGCACCTACGGTTATTGATAATGTATCAGCCGACCACAAGGTGATGCAGGAAGAGATATTCGGCCCTATTGTGCCACTGATGGAATACGACACCCTTGACCAGGCTATCAACTTTATCAATCAAAGAGAAAAGCCCCTTGCTCTTTATATCTTCAGCAACAACAAAGAATTCAGAGAGCGTATTATTAACGAAACCTCATCGGGCGCGGTGCTGGCAAACGATGTAATGCTTCATGCCGGACATCCCGGACTGCCTTTTGGCGGTGTGGGCAACAGCGGAACAGGTGCTTATAACGGCAAGTTCGGTTTCGATACGTTCTCGCACACCAAACCGGTTCTAAAACGCCCGTTTATGTTTGATGTGAAGCAGAAGTATGCTCCTTACACCACTGGCAACGTGAACTTTATCAAGTTTGCGATAAGGAAGTTACTGTAACCCCCATCCCAACCCTTCTCCCGCAAGGGGAAGGGCTTTGCTAACTCACAAGCTTGCCATGAGCCATCCAACAGATTGTGCGTTGGACATTTAGCTCAGCGGGAAGGTGTTAATCACTTGCACATCCTCGCCTGAGATGTTGAAAATAATCAGTTAATGCAAAATACAGGAACAGAGTGCGTATTGAGAATAATATTTTCTTTATCTGCATCGCCCAGCACGGCAAGACTGGATGAAACCTGTGCCATTACAGAAATAAAATCAACTTTCTCAGCTTTTGCATATTCGGTAATTTGCTTGGCAAAACCATAGGAATATACAGTAGCAGGTTCATCCACAATTTTAAACGTAATACTCAATTCATTAAAACGCTCACAAATTAATTCACGGTTGTTTATTATTTCTTCTGAAAAGCCTAAATCTGTTTTCTGAATGGTATAAACAATTACTTCCGCATTCAGGAGTGTTGCCAAAGCTGCTGTTTTGTTTATACAATTAATGAAATTTTTGTGGGGCGCAAGCGGCAAAAGTATGCGCGGAGTTGAGCTGGAATTAAACGCACTTTCTTTCTGAACAACAAGTGTAGGTACAGGCAAACTTTTTACTAAACGTAGAATATTTGCGCCAAACAGATATTGCTTTA
>JAGVLY010000016.1 GCA_020054035.1 Bacteroidia bacterium
CAACTTAATGAACCGCTGTATACGCGACCCGTACGTACAGTGGTGTGAGAGGCACACCCCGTCAGTTAATTCTGGCGGGGCTGCCTACTCGATTACCTGCCGTTTTTCTTGTCATTCGTCTTGTCGTCAGCCCTAAATTTTATGTTTTAATATCAGTCGTTTGTCACCAAACCGTGTTTTGAGTTTTTGAATGTGTATGTCGTCCCTTTTGTGTTCGTCAATCTCAAATATTATAAGTCGCGGTTCACAATCAATTTCTAAATTATCAATGTCCTCCCCAATCATTTGAACGAGGTTGTTTTTATTATTCAAATTTAGTCCTTGAATATTTTCGTAAATCTTTTTATAGGACTTTAGTATTTCCTCTTTATGTATTGGGTCGGTCAATACACTCTCATACTTTTCAATTTGCTCAAATACTTTGGGAACTGCATTAGCTCTGATTTCAGAATTGTCAAAATGTTTGGCTTCGTAAAAAACCAATTTAATTTTTCCGTCTTTATCTTTCTCAATAGCCAAATAGTCAATGCTTCTTTTACTATAACCTTCTTCTCTTCCGAAAGTAATTTCTACATCAAGGATGCACAAATTTTTATCTTCTAAAATATGCTTCTTTACTTGCTCCTTTTCTTTCCCTCCGTGCTTTCTTGCGTTTTGTTTTAACTCGTCAATTTTTTCTAAGTAAACTCCAGTATCTGCATAGCCACTTTCATTTATGCCAAGATATTTTTTGTGCGATGTCCACTTGATTTTATTATTTACAAACTCTACTTTGCAAATACTTTGTCCGTAGTAGTAAACATTAAGATACTCATTGCGAATTGCAATAAACAAATCTTCGTCCTTTACCATTTGTTGCCAAAACTTATTACTGTTTAATTCAGTAATGAAATCTTGGTTCGTAATTCCTCTTTTAAATTCGCTCATAGTTTTATTGATTTATAATGAATACTCTTTTCCGTCTTCCCAGAGAGTTATGTTTGAAAAACCCTGTTTCTCAAATTCCTTTTTGAACTGTTCGGGGAATGCGGTGTGAATAGGAACTATTTTTTTTGAGTTAATCGCTTTCGCAAACTTCATTAAGTCGGGAACGGTCGCGTGTCCGCTTGTGTGAATTGTTTGAAATGAAATATCGCTGTCCTTTTTTAATGCGTTGAGATTGTCGGTGCAGAAATTTTTATGTTCTTCAAGTAAGTATCCTTCCCACTGTGAATAGATGATATTGATTGTTCCTTTGCCTCGGAGTTTGTCTATCAATTTTTCATTTGGGCAACGAACAAAATAAACATAGTCAGAAGGATTGCTAAAAACTGAATTGCCTACTCGTTGCGGTTTTATTCTGTTGCGAAAATCGTCAAACGATGGGTCTTTTATTTTTTCTAATTGCGAAGGATGGTCGTAAACTTTTATTTCTTCCCATTCAATTGCAGGAATGTTTTTGGATTGCTTTCTCACCATTTCTAAAATCCACGCTGAATAAACATCTATCACTAAATATTTTTGTGTCCGCTTACACGCTCTGAAAACTGAAATCAAGCGGTCAATATTTTGTGCTGAACTAATTACAAACGATAAATTAGTTTGTGCCTTTATTGTATTGTAAATGGCTTCTTCTACGCTGTCCTCTGTTGAATAAAGGTGGTTTGTCCGTTCAACCATTGTCCCTTCTATTAAAAGTAAGTCAATATTTTCAGATGGGTTTTCAATTTGTTTTTTGTAAACGATATTTTTTCTTCCTGTCGCTCTGAAATCTCCGCTGTAAAATATTCGCTTGTCGTCCGCCTCAATTAAAAATGCAAATGCTTCGGGTGTTGAATGGTCGGTGAGAAATGGTTTAACCCGAAATGTGTCGGCAATGGTAAAACTCTCCCAAGGTTTAATCGTTTTGAAGTTGCCGTTCAGTTGTGGAATGGCTCTGAATATTTTTGTTGCGTTAATTAAGTCCAAAGACAATTCGCCAATGAAAATGGGGACGGTAGTCCCCACTTTTTCCATTAGTCCGAAATGGTCTTGATGTGGATGAGAAATTAAAAGTGCGTCTAACTTATTTTGAGCGTAGTCAACATTGGGATTTGTGTTGTCAAGTGGTGCACCAAGGTCAACCCAAAGAACCTTTCCGTTGTCTGCCGTCAACTCAACGCAAGTGCCTCCGATTTCTTTTGTCCCTCTATAAATTTTTACTTTCATTTCAATTGTCTTGTCGTCCGTTAAATGCTCAAAAGTTTCAAGTTAGCACTGTCCCCTAAAATGGCAGGTAACTTACTTATATGTGCCATAACGTGGCACATATTCAACATATAGTTGTTGGACTGGTGCCATAATTATGTTTTTTATAATCCATGTAAAAATAAGTTATTTTGTTACAATGTATCAAAAGGGCTTATTATATTTTGCAAACTTTTGGTGCTTACATGTGTGTAAATTTCTGTTGTCCGGCTGCTCTTATGTCCCAGTATTTCCTGTATGTATCTTAAATCAGTTCCCGCTTCAAGTAAGTGAGTGGCATAACTATGCCTCAACCAATGTAAGGTAACAGGTTTTTTAATACCCGCCTTTTCAACTGCCTGTTTCAATACATTCGCAAGGCTTCGCTCATCATATTGTCCGTTTCCGTTTTGTCCTTCAAACAACCATTGTTTTGGTTTATGCAATTTATAATACTCGCGCAGCAGTTCAATAATTTTTTCACTCAATGGCGCTATCCTGTCTTTCTTGCCTTTTGCCTGTCTTATTATCAGCAGCTTTCTTTTTGAATCAACATCTGTTAGTTTCAAATTCAGCAATTCACTTCTTCTCAGTCCGCAACTATAAATCAGCGATAACATAGTTCGGTGCTTAATGTTTGGCTGCACAGTTAATATACCTTTTATTTCCTCTTTACTTAAAACATTAGGCAAGAGATTAGCTTTTTTAGGACGATGAATTAAATCAACATCAATGGCTGTATTTTTTATAGCCCTGAAATAAAGTTTAATCGCATTCACCACCTGATTCTGATACGATGCCGATAAATCATTAGCCAATATATACTTGTTGTTAAAAGCAATTATATCATCATTGCTGATATCCTTAATTGCTTTGTCTTTATAATAAGTAAGAAAAGTTTTCAGCGCATCGGCATAGGTATCTACTGTGCTGCTGCTGTATCTGCGCGATTGCATCCAGTCTTTCAGCCGCTCACACTCCATCCATACAGGCGTTTGCTCCACAGCCGGCAGCCCAAAAATTTCCCTCACCTTCTTTTTGTTTTGTGGCGTAGGTTTTACCAGCCAACTGTTATGAGTCTTCGACCACCGTGTGCCGGGCAATTTTTTTAGTTCCGCAATCAGTTTCGAATCATATTCAAAATCAATAGCCCAATACGTTTGATTGTTATGCGTAACCGATTTTGAAGATAACTGTTTCATCTGCTTTCTTTTGAGTAAAGCAAAAATAAAAAATCTTCTTTATAATCAATCCAGACTACCCTTTCTCCAGTCCCAATAGTGTCAACCCACAAAAAAATCCCCGCACTTTCGCACGAGGATTTTCTCTCACTCCATCCCCATCCCCTCTCCAGAGGGGTGGGCGATGTCTGGGAGACATCGAGCCAGCCTGTGCTGATGTAGGGCGGGGTGTGTTACATTATCTCCACCTCATACCCCTGCACATTCGGCCCTTGATTTTGAATATTAAAAAACGGTCTAAATTCAGCAGCATTAAAAGTCCGTGTAATCTCCTGACCCGGTATTAATGCCTCACCAATACCAGTCCATCCTTCCGCTGCGTTCATCGCACTATAAAAATTAATCGGTCCTAAAGCAGGTCCCAAAGTGGTGTTCTTCAACCGCAGCGTAACACCTGCAGTCCATTCAGGGTTAGCAGCCCCAAGTATATTCAATACAGTCATACCATTAATAGTACCCGTGTAAAGATTTCCGCTGCCACCTCCCGGATTACTCACCAATTCTAAAACCTTTTCCCAAATAAACCTATCCCGCAGCGAAGCAATCTTTCTGAAAATATGCTTACCATCCTCCATCATCCCCCTGCCATCAGCATAAATTAAATTGTTTGCTACAATTTTTGCATCCGTCTCCTCCTGTGCATCCTGTTGTGCATCTTTAAATAAACCATACGTGCTTCCAAAACCCGTGCGTGCAGTTTCAAAGTCAGCACCAAATGCCACAGGCATACCCCCGCTTGCAGTCAACAACGCCCCGTGAGTATCAATAAAATTCTTCCCGCTCTGCAACAATAAAATTACCTGCTCCCAGTTTCTCGCATAAGCCTTTTCATAATACATCTTACCTGCCTCATCAATCCTCGGCTTGTAATTCGCACCTGTAAAAGCCTTTCTGATATACCCGTCCAGCGAGTTCCATTTTGCTATCGCAACTTCGTGCTTTTCAATCAGCAAAATCCGCAAACTCTCCGATTCGGCATACCTTGCCTGTCCGTCAGGCAAAGCCCTTGCCGCTTGTATAGCAGCTTTGCGCGTTGCCGCTAAACCCGGTGTATAAATAGTGTTCTCAGCGGAAAATTCCGCTTCATGTTCTGCCTGGCTATCCCAGACAATGTCTAAACCAGCATAAAGTTCTGCCTGCGAGCAGTTATAATCCTTAACCGGCCTCTGTTCAATTTGTGGCATTGTTTTTAAGTTTTAGGTTAAACATTAATTTAAGTCAATTCAAAAAAATGCCTTTCAAATTATATGCCAATAGCCTAACAATTAACAGGGTAATCATATATTTCTGCCAACTTTTCCTATATTCTTGCCAAAATTTCCTGTCTTCTTTCTTAAACTGTTTATATCCTTACTTAAAGTGTATGTCTTCTTTCTTGTATCTTCTGTATTCTTGTCAAAATTTCCTGTATTCCTGCCAAATTTTCATATATCCTTACCAAAACAATTTGTCTCATTCCTTGCAAAAGCTATCTCCAAACCCAAACAATCCATATCCCATAACTCATAACCCATAACTCATAACCCCTCCCAGCTTTCCCCTTGCAAACCCAAAAACTTTCACCATGTTTGCACTACCTAAAAATATCAAAATGAACTATTCTCACGAACTATTCTCTTGCGTAGCAAAATTCCTTAATAAAACTACTCTTATGAGTAAAAACGCCTTCTACCTCCTCCTCAGCATCCTCCTCATCACCTCCTGCAAAAAAGAAGAAACCACCCCCGATTTAGCAATGGGCACAGTAGAAGGCACCGTATATGCCAACGTTCCCGGCAAAACAATCTCAGGCGCAAGCGTCTATGTGATCTACCAAAACATAACCTACCAAACCCAATCAAACACCGTTGGCTTCTTTAGCCTCTCCCTTCCCGTTGGTCATCATCAGCTCCACATCCAAACCGGTGATGGCAAACTTTTTCAATCCATAATAGACATAGATATTACCGAGGCGCAAACAACACAAATAACCTCCCTGCAATCCAAACTCACCCAAAGCGGTGAAATAGCTTTTATCCCCGGTGCTTACGATGCCATCCAAAACATCATCACCAATTCATTAGGTTATAGCGTTACACCAATTACTAACACTTCACTTACCTCACTTGATTTCATGCAAAATTTTGATGCAATCTTCATCAATTGCGGTGCGCCTGAACTAACCGATTCTGTTTCTTATGCCAACCTTGCTCAATACGTAACCGATGGTGGTAGTATTTACGTTTCCGATTGGTCGGTAAGCTACCTCACGGGAATACACACAGGTGGCTGCACCCGTCCTCTTGGTTTTATTGACGATAGTAAACTGTGCAGTTCTAAATCCGGTTCAACGGTAACATTGCCCGGAACCATTGTCGCATCCGATTTTCAGACCTTCATGGGAACCAATACCATGAACATCTATTACGATCTCAACGAGTGGGAAATCATCCAGAATTTTGATAATACCTACTGGGAAGTGGTAGTTTCAACCAACGGCCTGCCAGCACTCATGCTCCGCAAAAGCGATTTCAGTAATGGCACATCAACCGGAAATAGTGGCAATATTTATTTCACCACCTTTCATAATGATCCCAACAACTCCATCAATCAGGATATGCAGCACATGCTCGAATTCGTAATCCTAAATCTCTAAGAAAGAAAAACTTCGCGCCTCTGCGCCTTTGCGAGCAAAACCCTCTGCTCCCTCTGCGGTAAAAAAACCTTCCTACCTTCGCGCCCTCATTCATGCAGGGCACCTATTCATACAAAGACATCTGGAAAATTTCCTGGCCGCTTATTGTTGGCGGAATGGCGCAGGCTGTTATAAATGTTACCGACAGCGCTTTTCTTGGTCGCGTAAGCGAAGTGGCTATGGGTGCTTCGGCTATCTCCGGTTTGTTTTTTATTTTGCTGCTCATGCTTGGTTTCGGTTTCGGAATCGGAGCACAAATTATTATTGCAAGGTTAGATGGCGAAGGAAGGCAAAGCGAGATCGGCAGCATTGCCCACCAGACACTATATTTTCTTGTTCCGCTTTCGTTGGTATTAATTGCGCTCTGTGTTTTTACAGGAGAAGTATTCCTTTCCTGGTTCGTTCAGTCGCCCGAAGTCTTGCAGGCCTGTAACGAATACCTCAGTGTCCGCTCCTTTGGATTTTTCTTTGTGTTTATTCTCATTGCTTTCCGTTCGTTTTATTCCGGCACTGCCGATACAAAGATTATCTCCTATACTACCATTGTTATGGCAGGAGCAAACGTCTTGCTAAACTATTGCCTCGTTTTTGGCAATTGTGGCTTTCCCGAAATGGGCATTGCAGGCTCTGCACTTTCGTCAACCATTTCCGAAGGACTGGCAGCAGTATATATGGTCCTTTATACCATCTATAATAAGAAGGCAGGAAAATTCAATATTCTTCAACTTTCTCCTCCCGACTTTAAAAAGTTCATGGAAATTTTTCGTCTGGGCGCACCCATTATGATTCAGATGTGTGCCTCAATCACCTCTTGGTTCATCTTTTTTCTCATCATCGAAAAAATGGGCCAGCGCGAATTAGCTGTTTCCAACATTACACGTAATGTCTATATGATACTGATGGTTCCGCTTCTTGGATTTGGTTCGGCAACCAATACCCTTGTCAGCAATATAATAGGACAAGGAAAAAAGCACGAAGTAATTCCGCTTATCAAACGTATTATTGTATTAAGCCTTGTTTTGTCTCTTGTTGTGGTAGGTATCAATGGCATTTATCCCTATATGACCATCTACCTATTTACCAATATGACTGATGTTGCGCAGGAAGCAGTAATACTTTCGTATGTGATTTCCGGTTCATTGCTTTTGTTTTCCGTTGCCTATATGTTGTTGTCGGGTGTTTCAGGAACAGGCAATACATTAGTAACCCTTATCATTGAAATATTCACCGTGCTGTTCTATCTTATTGCAACCTATTACCTCGCAGTCGAATGGAAAATGTCACTCGCTGTTGTTTGGGGCGTTGAATACATTTATTTTGCACTCATAGGAAGTTTGTCATTTTTATATTTGAAATACGGAGGATGGAGAAAATAAGAATAGTATTTATGGGCACACCCGATTTTGCAGTAGCATCCTTAGATGCAATTGTAAAAGCAGGTTATGATGTTGCAGCAGTTGTAACCGTTCCCGATAAACCCGCAGGCCGCGGACAAAAGCTTTCCGTTTCCGCAGTAAAGGAATATGCACTCGCGCACAACCTCCCCATCCTTCAACCCGAAAAACTCAAAGACGAAAACTTTCTTTCTGCGCTCAAACAATTAAATGCCGATGTCTTTGTAGTTGTTGCCTTCCGCATGTTACCCGAAGTAGTTTGGAGTATGCCGCCTAAAGGCACATTTAATTTACATGGCTCCTTGCTTCCGCAGTACCGTGGTGCTGCACCCATCAACCGTGCCGTAATGAATGGCGAAAAAGAAGCCGGTGTAACCACCTTCTTCATTGAAAAAGAAATTGACACCGGCAAAATTATCTTCAGCGAAAAAACACAAATAGGCATAAACGAAACCGCAGGCGAAGTCCACGACCGCCTCATGATAATAGGAGGGGAGCTTGTTGTAAAAACACTTCACGCAATAGAAACCAATAACTATAAAGAAACAGAGCAACATGAATTTGTAAAAGAAGGAATGCTTCTAAACGCTGCACCAAAAATATTTAAAGACGATTGCCGAACAGATTGGAACAAACCTCTTGATAATATCCACAACCACATTCGCGGTCTCAGTCCCTATCCAACTGCCTTCACAGAGTTTGTTTCTCCTTCCGGTGAAAAGTATTCAGTAAAGCTCTTCCGCTGCGAAAAAGAGCTTAAAGAACATTCCCTTGAAAACGGAACCATCACCAGTAATAACCGTGACCATATATATATAGCAGTAAGCGGTGGTTTTATTTCTGTAAAAGAATTACAGCTTTCAGGCAAGAAAAAACTTGCCGTTAAAGATTTCCTGTTGGGCTTTAAAATAGAGGGAAACTGGAAGTGTGAATGAGTTATTCACCGTCATAATAGGCGTTTCAACTTTTATTATTCCTGTTTTATCCCTGTTTATAGGCGTTTCAGAGCGTGGTTATTAACAAAAAGTGCGATTTATCAACAAAAGACACACTTTTCTTACTTAAAACTTGCATGGATAGGCTATTCCGACACATATTTGTTCCCGAAAACATATGCTAATTGTTAAACCATTAAAAACCAAAAAAAATGAACAAAGCAGAATTAGTTGACGCAATCGCGGCAAGCGCAAAAATTTCAAAAGCTGATGCAAAAAAAGCATTGGACGCTTTTGTAGATGCAACAACAGCAGCACTTAAAAAACCAAACGGTCGTGTTGCGTTGGTAGGTTTCGGATCTTTCTCAGTTTCTAAAAGAGCTGCAAGAACTGGACGTAACCCACAAACAGGAAAAGCTATTAAAATCGCAGCTAAAAAAGTTGTGAAATTTAAAGCTGGTGCTGAACTTGCTGGTAAAGTGAACAAATAGTTCATCTTACAACTAACAAAAAACCCCGCCAATGGCGGGGTTTTTTGTTTATAAGCATTTTTGTTTTTTACCATTGATGCGCATCACCGTCCATCCATTTCCCCTGCACACGCAAAGTTTGCTCCACCACATCACGCACACATCCTTGTCCGCCTGGAATGGGTGAAACATAAATTGAAATCTCTTTTATTTCGGTTGCCGCATTAGAAGGACAAACCGGAACACCTACTTTCTTCATCACCGAATAATCAGGAATATCATCGCCCATGTATAATATGGTAGAAGGGTCAATATTATTTTCGGTGATGTAGTCGTTATAAGTTTCTACTTTGTCTGCAACACCCAGAAATACATCCGTTGCTCCCAAACCTTTCAATCGTGTTTTCACTGCTTCCGATTGTCCGCCCGAAATTATAACAATGCGGTATCCTTTCTTTGCTGCCAGTTGCACGGCATAACCGTCTTTAATATTCATCCGTCTTACAGGTTGTCCGTTTTCAAAAAGAAAAACAGAGCCGTCTGTAAAAACACCATCCACATCAAACATGAAGGTGCTTACGTTCTTTAGCAATTGTTTAAAGTTAGTTGACATAATTATCGTTTAGTTTAGCGTCATGCTGAACTTGTTTCAGCATCTCTGAAAGACCCTGAAATAAATTCAGGGTGACGTTTTGGTTATGTTTTTACTTATCAATTTATAAAGTTTCGCAAGTTCAGGCTTTGCCGCAAGATAATTCAAATGCTGCTGCATAATTTTTTCATCACCGCGAATAGCCGGACCTGTCTGCAATTGCGCAGGACTTTTATCCATTACCTGCAAAGCAGTTTCTTTAATCAGCGGTCGCAGAATATCCAGAGAAAGATTTTTCTCTGCAAGAATACTCTCTGCAATCGCATAAAAGTGATTGGTAAAGTTGCAGGCAAAAACAGCCGCCACGTGCAGCACTTTTCTGTTCTCAGAGCTTACAAAGTGAATATTGTTTGAAATGCTTTTTGCTAACTCTGACAAAGCCTTTGTTATTGCTTCATTGTTTCCTTCAATGCAAAACGGAACCTCACGTATCTCCAGTTCTTTCTCTTTGTGAAATGTTTGCAAAGGATAAAATACCCCAAAGTTCTGTGCATGATTTTGAAATACATTCATCGCCACACTTCCCGAAGTATGTGCGACTATAGTGTTACCTAAATTTAGTTTTGCTGCAATCTCAGCAACTGCTTCGTCTCTTACAGCAATAATGATGAAATCTGTTTCAGCAGGAATAGAAGCAAAATCTGATGAATAAGGACTTCGTGTTTTCTCTGCAATCTGCGCTGCATTGTTTTCATTCCTGCTTATAACCGAAAGAATACGATGACCTGCTTTTAAAAATGCAATAGCAAGATGAGTTGCCACATTTCCCGATCCGATGATGACAATATTTTTTCTGTCCATCGCAGTGTTGATTTTAATTGCTCTGTTTTAGCCTGTGGCGGATAGCCAGCACCGTTCCTATGATCATGATCAGGCAGCCTGCCCATAGGATGTTGATGCCCGGAAAAACAATAGCCTTCAGAATAATGAATTCTTTAAGATTTGAATTTTTCTCATGAACCTCCAGTTCAACTTTTCCGCTTTCGGGAATTAGTTTGGTGATGATGAATTTTAATCCAAGTTCAGTTATCTCATCTGCAAATGGGACTGCATAAACACTCTGTATGCTGTAAACAGGGCGCGCTGTAAATGAATTATTCTGTACATCAACCACGCGCATCTGCGCTGCAACTGCAATGTCTTTGTCGCCCAGATTGTATTTTGTTTTGTCAACATTCTTATCTAAACCTTCAAAAATTATAATACTGTTACTTCCGAAAACGGTATCACCCGGAGCAAGTGTAACTGTTCTCGCTTTTTTAAATTCGTCTGGTTTCTTTTCTTTCTCTTCGTCCAGTTCGGCATAGGTTATATGTGTATAAACATCTTTCCCGAGATAATGCTTTGTTGCAGGTTCAGCCACATTACCCATGCGCGGGTTCATTTGAATGCGAGGATAAAGCGTAAAGTCTTTCACATACTTCCCGTTCTCATCTTTTGAGAAATAATCAATTTCATAAAAAACGTTTACACCTTCTTTTTTCTTCCCGTTGTAGGTAACAAACCAGCCACCCATACTCAGCGTGTCATTTTTTACAAGCATTATGTTTTCGGCATTACGAAAGTCTTCGCCTAATTTTTCCAGATCAACGCCTGAAGTGTTCCGCGAAATCAATTCGCTTTTTGACATAGAGATTAATGCACCCAGCAAAATCATTCCAAAGCCAACGTGCGCCACTGATGCACCCGAAAGTTTTAATTTTCCTTTCAGAACAGAAATGAAATAACTGGCGTTTGCAGTAATTGCAAACACGGAACTGAAGAGCAAAATGATATAGGGGATTTGTTGAACACTAAGTAAATCAAGAATAACGGTTAATAATCCTGTAATAACAATTGAACCAAAAAAACTTATTGAAATGCTCTTAAGAAAATCATTCATTTCTGTTTTCTTGAATTTGAAATATTGTCCCACTCCTATAAGCAACGCAACAATCACGGCCACCCAAACCTGAAAAGAATTGTAGTGTTGAATAGGGTCAGTTGGTGGTGCAATATTAGAACCGAATATTTTATTGATAACCGGAATGGAAGTTGTAAAAATGATTTGAAAAGCCGAAACCGATAAAACCATTGCCCCGACAAACATCCAGAATTCGCGTGACCACACACTTTCTTCTGTTTCGGGTTTAGGAAAATGTTTCCAGTTGATTGCAATGAGAACGATGCCGAGTAAAAGAAAGGTAAGGAGGTAAACCAATAGTTGTCCGCTCATACCTAAATCCGTGAAAGCATGAACAGAGCTGTCACCCAAAATTCCGCTACGGGTAAGGAATGTAGAGTAGAGGATAAGAATGAACGTGATGATGGTAAGAACAAAAGTAATCAGCAACGATTGTCCTTTATTCTTGTGAATAACCATTACGTGAGCAGCTCCCACAAACGTAAGCCAAGGAACAAGAGAAGCGTTTTCAACAGGATCCCAAGCCCAGAAACCGCCAAAGCTCAGCGCTTCATAAGCCCATGCACCACCCATTAGAATTCCTGTTCCTAAAATCATAACACCGAAAAAAGTCCAGGGCAGAGCAGGTTTCATCCAACCGTTGAAATCTTTTTTCCAGAGGCCTGCAATGGCGTAAGCAAACGGCACAAGCGTAGAAGCAAATCCCAAAAATAAGGTTGGTGGATGAATGGTCATCCAGTAATTCTGAAGCAGTGGATTTAAACCGCGCCCATCTAGTTTAGCAAGGTAATTTTCGTTTTGTAGAAAAGGAAGATTGGCAAAGTCTGGCACATCGCGCAGCAGCAGAAAAGGATTGCTTCCGATTTTGTAATCGAAAACATAAACGCCCAGCAACATAGATGCAAGAAAAATCTGCACCA
>JAGVLY010000005.1 GCA_020054035.1 Bacteroidia bacterium
AAATAGTCTCGGTCATAGGAGCGCGTGTTTTGGCACCATGAATAAAAGCATGGGTAACTCTAACGGTGTTTACACCCTCGGCAACTTCGTCCATGCTGCGCAAAATAGCTTCAATCTTTTCGCCTTTTGCCAAACGGAAACCTACCGAAAAGTTGCGGCTCTTTTCGCTGGAACAGGTGGCAATCAAATCACCCACTCCTGCCAATCCGAAAAATGCTTTGGGTTCGCCACCCATCAGTTTTCCGATGTGAACCATCTCTACCATTCCCCTGCTTATTAACAAAGCACGCGCATTCTCACCATAACCTAATCCGCTCAATGCGCCCGATGCAATGGCAATTACGTTTTTTAAAACTCCGGCAAGCTCAACACCTGTGATGTCGTGATTTCCGAATACCTGAAAACGTTTACTGCGCAGGGCGCGTTGTCCTTCGCGTATCACCTCGTCAAAGCGGCTTGCCACTACCGATGCAGCAGGATGTCCCAATGCTATTTCGCTCGCAAGGTTAGGCCCGGCAAGGCAACCCACGCGCATTACTTCTGTTTCCTGCAATATAATCTCGCTCATTGTGCGTATTATTTTGCGGTTGATTTGTGATTTTTCGGTAAGCATTTCGCCTTCTTTCAGGCGCACATCCAATCCTTTTGTACCGTGAATTAAAATATGGTCGGGGCGCAGGTAAGGCGAAAAGGTGCGTATCATTTCCCTGAAACTGGACGAAGAAACCACCGGAAAAATAAGTGTACAACGCGATGTTATTTCTTCAATACTACTCGTGGGTGTTATGCGCTCGTTTATTTTTTGTCCGCGGTTCATGCGCTTTACCAGAATGTTTTCGGCAACCTCCGGTCTGCGGCTGTAAAGAATTACATCGCGGTTTTCGGCAAGCAAATTGGCTACGGCCGTGCCAAACACGCCTGCACCAATTACCCCAACGGGCAGTTTATCAGATGTATTTTGCGAGTCCATATCCTTCTAAGCGGTTGTGGTAAAAAAACAAAAGATTAAAATCCTCCGACATAATAAAGCCGTCTTTCGATTTATATAACGGTCGTTTGGCATCATACATTCCCAGGTTTTTCAAACCTGTTTCAATCAGGTTATCAATCTCCGGAATTTCCAGTTCGTGATATAAATGCACTTCTCCGTTAGCAGCCATTTCGCGCAGGCGGTCAAGCAGGCGCGAGCAGGCATTGGTAAATTCAAGGTACGTAAGTTTCTGGTCTTCCTCGGGCAGGCGCAGCACCGAATAAATATCCAGTTTTTTGTAACGCTTGCGGATAAGTTCAAACGCTGCAAAAGCCACTACATAACTTGCCAGCACACGACTTTCGGAATGAAAACGTTTTACAATTTCATCGCCCAGCATTTTGGTGTATTCTGCATCGCGCTGTGCATCGCGGGTAAAAGCACCGTTGGTCATAAAATAACGGCTGATGTCTATCTTCTCATTATTCTTTCCGATGCTGTTTCCTTCATTATCAACAGGGTTTCCGAATAGGTCAATACACTTACCAAAGGAAATAGAAATCTCAGATGATTTAGTAAAGAACTTCAGCATGAATTTGGCCAGTTTGTACGATGTTGAATAATCATCGTTCTCGCGGAAGTAATGTTGTTGTCCGGTTCGTTTCAGGTGCTCGTCAATCAAACTGGGTGCTTCCAAAACAAAGTTGTAGTTGAACACCACCGGAACTACAAAAATCTTTGTAGCCTTTTCCTGATCTTTTAAAAAGTTAAGTCGCTGCGCTTCCATAGCAGTGCCCAATAAACCCAATTTAAGTTTTGTTTCAATAGAACCGGAACGTGAGCGGGTTCCTCCCGGAAAAAACAAACTGTTGCAGCCGCGCACCATAGCTATGGTTGAATACGCTTTCAGCGTTTCAAGATAAATCATATTCTTTTTTCTGCGGTCAACTCGGTAGGCGCCCAGTCGGCTCATAAAGAATGAAAGAATACCTATTCCGAAAAGGTTTAAGCCCGCACCATAAAGAAACGGGCGTAAGCCAAGCGTTGCAATAGCCCAACCAATCATAATCGAATCCAGATTGCTGAAATGCGTAGGAACCATTACGAGTGTTCCTTTTTTCGCCAGGTTTCGGATTTGCTCCAGCTCACCTTGTAATCTTATCTTCTCGTGAAGGTTGTGTCGTGTTTTCCAGAAGCGTGAAATCCCCTTTCCTTCTGATGCATTCAGCAAGCGTGCAAACCCGAAAGTGGTAGCTTCTTTCGCAAAGTTGTAAGCAGCCGGACTGAAGAAACCTGCAATCTCCTCGGTGTAGCGGTCAATAATGCTCTCCAGAATTTTATCTTCATTCAGGTCAGGCGTTTTCTCGTTCTCCGGACTTATTTTAATCAGCTTCTTTTTTACGCCTTCCCAAAACGGGCCTTCGTCTTTTTTATCAGCAGCCCATGCATTTGTTTTTACACGAATGCGCTCTAAGTAATAGGTCTTTGCTAATTCTTCGTTTAAGCCCTGATTGGTTTTGGTCTGCTCTTTTACAGCAGCAAATGCAGATTCTTTAACTTGCTTAAGAAATTCGTCACGCTGTTGTGTAAGCTTATAAATAGGCCAGGTATTTACATCAGGAAACAGCGGCTCATAAAGCCATCCTGCGCGTGTATGTTTTTGGTTTTCCATATCAGATGTGAGATATGAGATGTGAGATATGAGAATATACGTGCAAGATAGTTTGTTCTCTCAATACTAATATCTCACATCTCATATCTTACTTCTTTATTTTAAAAGACCAAGTTATTAAAAACCTTGAAACTTCTGTTCCGTCAGGCATTGTTCCAACCGATTCAATAGTTACCGGAACTTTTTCTCCGGTTTTAATAGCCTGGTCAATAGCTGCAAAAATTTTTGCTCCTTCGGTGCAGGTAAAAGTTGTTAGCTTATCGGCTTTCTTTGAAAAGCTTCCTTCCACTTTTACCACAAGCATTCCAATATTAGCGTTGGCATTTTCAATTGCAATAAGCGCCAGCGCACCTGTTGACATTTCAGCCGCCATTGCCTGCGCAGCAAAATAAATACTTTGAAAAGGATTTTGACTTCTCCATCCGTAAGGCAAAGTTACTTCGCAATTATCGGTATCTAGTTTTTTAATGTTCAGTCCGCAGAAAAAGGCAGCCGGAAGTTTTATTAAAAGAAAAAGATTGAACAGAAAGTAATTAAGAAATTGCTTGCGTTGTTTTTCGGCTTTTGGGTTGAGTTGTATCGGCATATTTTTTTAGTTACTTGTCAAACGTCATTGATTTCGGAAGCATTTGAAGAAAGGGTAAAGATTTCTCATAATCCAAGGCTTCATAAAACAACCCCACTCTTGATAAATTATTGTAATACTCGTTAATATTCCTGTAATAATATTTTTCGGATTGAATATACCAGGCTCTTTCTCCTAATCTTTCAACTAAGAACCATTTTTCCAACAGCCTTGAAATTCTGCCGTTGCCATCTGCAAAAGGATGAATTTTTACAAATACCAAGTGAATAAATGCTGCGTAGTAAAATACTTCATCAATAGATAGTTCTCCTTTCAGCAGCATCTCAACTTCTTGCCAAAATTTTTCATATTCAGTTTTTACTATTGATAAAGGTGCTGCTTCATATTGTATCCTCCCGGTTTTGTGTTCCATAACCAACATTTCTGTTCTGCGAATAGAGCCTCTTTGAGCCTCGGGTAAGAGATGGGCTGATACATGACGGTGTGCCTGCAAGAAGTTTTTTTCGGTCAGCTTATTTTCTTTAGCAAAAAGATAAGCGTTGTATAAATCATTTGGCTTTTCAGTAAGTTCAGGTAAATACTCAATGTTGAGCATTTTATGTTTTACAAAACTGTCCACTTCCATTTGTTCGCCCTCAATTTTTGACGAAGACATAACAGAAACGGAAGTGTAAAAGGTAGAACTATGTGGCTCTAATGTGCGTTCTTTTATTTCTGTAAATTCTTTTTGAATATCAATATCCAAAAGAGATTTCCATGTTTTGAAAAAACGATTTGTCAGCAACTGTTTCATCCTGAACACAAAATTAAATCATCATTCCTTCTTTCAGCCTCTCCGCATTTTCCGCATTTTGCAGCGCATTCATCATATCCTGAATATCGCCATTCATAAAAGCAGGAAGACTATGAATAGTCATTCCAATTCTGTGGTCTGTAATTCGGCTTTGCGGAAAATTATACGTACGGATTTTTGCAGAACGGTCGCCTGTTGAAACCATTGTCTTTCTTTTCTTCGCAATGGCATCGTTGTGTTTCTGCAATTCCATTTCGTAAAGCTTTGTGCGGAGCATGGCCATAGCACGTTCACGGTTCTTCAGCTGACTGCGTTCTACCTGACATACCACAACAATGCCTGAAGGCTTGTGGGTAAGCATCACTTTTGTCTCTACCTTATTTACGTTTTGTCCACCTGCACCACCTGAACGGGCAGTCTGCATGTCTACATCAGCAGGATTTATCTGAACATCAACTTCTGTTGCTTCAGGCAATACTGCTACCGTAGCGGCAGAAGTATGAACTCTTCCCTGTGCTTCAGTGGCAGGCACTCGCTGTACACGGTGAACACCTGATTCGTATTTCATTTGTCCGTAAACACCATCACCTGTTACAAACATGATTACCTCTTTGTAGCCTCCGGCTGTTCCATCCGAGCAGTCAATCAATTCTACTTTCCATCCTCGCTCTTCGCAGTAGCGGGTATACATTCTATATAGTTCTCCTGCAAAAAGACTGGCTTCATCACCACCCGTTCCCGCACGTATTTCTATGGTTGCATTCTTCTCATCTTCCGGGTCTTTGGGTATCATCATCAGGCGCACTTCTTCTTCCAGATGAAGTTTGCGCTCTTCCATTTCCGTCAGTTCCATTTTGGCAAGTTCCAGAAATTCAGCGTCTTTTTCGTTACTAAGAATTTCTTTTGCGTTGGAAATGTTCTTCAGCAGTAAATCGTACTCCTTGTAAGCATTGGCAATTGGTTCAAGGTCGCGGTAGTCTCTGTTCAACTTCACGTAACGGGTCATATCGCCTACCACATTCGGGTCGCCTAACTGAATGCCAATGTCTTCCCAGCGCTTATATATATCTCTTAATTTATCCAGCATGTTTTTTCAATGAGGCGCAAAGATAGAAAATAGGGTGAATGGAGTATAATCCGCGATTTTACTATCTTTGAAACAAATTTATCTTACATGAATTTATTAGAAAGAATAACAGTAAACCCTGAACAATGTGGCGGGAAGCCTTGCATCAGGGGTATGCGAATTCGCGTTACAGATGTGCTTGATTTGATGGCTTCGGGATTAAATGAAGAACAGATTGTAGCTGAAATGCCTGATTTGGTTCAGGAAGATATTCGTGCAGCAGTAGCTTACGCATCTGCAAAATTAAATCACGTTATTTTAAAAGCTGCATGACGCTTTGGTTGGATGCACAAATCTCTCCATTGCAGGCAGAATGGATTAAATACAATTTCAACATTTCCTGTTTTCCACTTCGGGACTTAGGATTACGCGATGCTTCTGATTATGAAATTTTTATGAAAGGTAAAGCCGAAGATGTTATTATCATTACAAAGGATTCTGATTTTTGCGATTTAGTTAGAAAGCACAAATCACCCCCTAAAATAATCTGGCTGACTTGTGGCAATACTTCAAATGAAAGTTTGAAACAAATTTTCAGAGCTAAACTTCTTTCAGCGTTGGAGATTTTAGATAAGGGAGAAGAACTGATTGAAATAAGTGATTGGATTTAGCGTTATACAAACAATTACCTTTGCCACCTTATGAATTTCTTCTCGTTTATATTCAGTAAAAATTTTTTGAAACATCTTGGCATTGCGCTGGGTGTTTTTATTGCCTTAATACTGATTATTGTCTTTGCATTGAGTGCCTATACAGATCATGGACAAACCATTGCCGTTCCCGATCTTTCAGGATTGAAAAAGGAGAACCTTGAAGCAACATTAACTCCGCTTGATCTTAAGTATGCAGTCATTGATTCGGTTTATGATAATAAAAGACCGAAAGGCTCCATTGTTGACCAAACACCTGTGCCCGGCTTTCATGTGAAAGCAGGAAGAACGGTTTATGTAACGGTAGTTGCCATGCAGCCGCAGCGGGTTAAAATGCCCAATCTGGTTGACCTTACCTTGCGCCAGGCAACACAGCGGTTGGAAACCTATGGGTTGAAAGTGGGCAAAACATCTTATCAGCCCGATATTGCAAAAAATGTAGTGCTGAAACAATTATGGAAAGGCAGAAAAATTCACCCAGACAGTCTGATAGTCAAGGGTTCTTCCATTGATTTGGTGCTTGGTGACGGGCTGAATGATTCTGAAATACCGATGCCGTATTTTATTAACCTTACACCAGAACAAGCCGAAGAAGCCATTAAATCAGGAGCATT
>JAGVLY010000071.1 GCA_020054035.1 Bacteroidia bacterium
CTGCAACAAGGAAATGCAGAGATTATATATGTAAACGACAATGCAACCGGAGCCAACAACGGCAATAGCTGGGCAAGTGCTTATACCGATTTGCAGGATGCAATTGGTGACGCAGTTACAGGCGACCAGATTTGGGTAGCGGCAGGAACTTATAAACCGATTTATACGGCAAATCCATTTCCATCTGACAGACAAATATCATTTCGTCCGCCTACAGGCGTTGCAATGTATGGAGGTTTTGCGGGCAATGAAACACAATTGGACCAACGCGATTGGACAATACATTTATCTATCCTTGATGGTAATATTGGAAACCAAAGTATAGCAACAGACAATTCTGAAAGGGTTGTTTATGCAAATAGTAGTGTTACTAATGCCCGTTTTGATGGGTTTAAAGTAATTAATGGCTATAACCAATCAAATTCAGGTGGAGGCATGTTAGCAAACGGCAGCATGGTCATTGAAAATTGCACTTTCACCGCAAATTATTCTGCGGGAAATGGCACAGGATTAAGCGTTGGTGGCGGGTTAGTGGATGTCATTAATTGCAACATAAGCAATAATGTTGGAAGAGGTGGGTCGGGGCTACAGTGTTCAGCAACACGAGCTAACATTATAGGTTGCACTATTTCTGAAAATGACGGGATATCTGCAATATACATTATCCGTGGTGAGTGCTATATGGATCGCTGCATAGTGTCTGGTAATATTTCTAACGGAGATGGATATGTGGCTGCAACAGTTCTGGTTTCTGTAAACGGAAACGAAAGTGGAACCGCTAATATTTATAATTCACTTTTTACAGGTAATATTTCTGATTATACATCCGTTTTCGATGTATATACGGATAATGAGAGTGACCATATTTTTTGGAATAATACTGTAGCAGGTAATAAGAGCACGGCTTCACAACTTGTGTTTTCATGTGCTTTAAATGGCAGTCAGCAAACAAGTTTTCGCAATTGTATAGTGTGGGATAATGATAGTGAAAAGCAATTTTACTGGCCAACGGGACAAGGAGAAAGTGTGCAATATTGCATTGTTCAAGATGGCTACGGAGGCACAGGTAATACTTCAACCAATCCTTTGTTTGTTAATCCGCTAACTGGATCTCAAGCACCTTTTAATGCTTCAGGTTATGACTACACTTTACAAACCGCGTCTCCCGCAATAAATACCAGCAATAATACATACACTTCCAATTTTTATGATTTAGATTTACTTGACTCGGCTCGTATATCAGGTTTAACAGTTGACAAAGGGTGTTACGAGAAACAGTTTTGCTCAGCTAGTGCTTCTATTTCATCATCGGGACCAACCAATTTCTGCAATGGCGGTTTTGTAACGCTTACAGCTTCATCGGGCGATTCTTATACATGGAGCAATGGCGCAAATTCACAGAACATTGCTGCATCAGCTTCCGGCACTTATACCGTTAATGTAATTGATGCTAACGGTTGCTTTGGCACTGCATCGCAACTGGTTACAGTTTATCCTGCTTCGGTTACAATTTCAGGCAGTCATACTATCTGCGAAGGCGAAAGCACAACGCTTACTGCATCAAGTCCTAACGGAAGTATTTTTAATTGGAGCACAGGAGCAACAGGTTCAACCATTACAGTAGATGAAGAAGATAACTATACCGTAACAGTTACCACTGTAAACAGTTGCACAGCTACATCTGCTGCTTTTAATGTTACAGTTAATACCGTTAACACTCCGGTTATTACTCAAAATTTTGACGAACTTGTAAGTACATCAGCAGACGATTATCAATGGTACTTAGATGGAGATCCCATAAGCGGAGCTGATAACCAAACCTACACTTTTCAGCAAAATGGCGATTACTCTGTTGTAGTTACCGATAATGGATGCGAATCGGAAGCATCAAATGTTATTAATGTTATCAATGCAGCAATTGAAGATGAGGAGAGCATTTTATTCAACATATATCCAAATCCTGCTTCTACATCTCTTATTATTGAAACACAAATATTGAATGGTGCTTACCAATTACAAGATATAACAGGCAAAGTATTGTTAAGCGGCAGTGTAACAGCAATCAGGTTTAGTTTAGATATAAGCGCACTAAGCAAAGGCATTTATTTACTAAGCCTAATTGATGGTGAGCAGCAGGTGAATAGGAAGGTAGTAAAAGAGTAGGAAGAAAGTAGGCAGTAGCAGTTGGCAGTGAAGCAAAAGCCCCATAGGAATTAGGGGCTTTTGCTTTTTATAAAGGCGTATCTTTGCAGAAATAAAGAAATTCACCATGACTACATTAACAGTAAAAATAAACGAGCGCAGCAGCTTAGGTAAAGCGATTATGGAATTGTTACGCTCTTCGGCAAAGGAAAGTAAAGCTGTAGAGCTTGTTGAAACGGATGAAAAAAAAGCTTACAATAAAGGTTTTGTAAATAAAGTTCTGTCGTCCGATAAGAACGACAAGCGCATAAAAATCAAAACCCAACAGCTATGGGAAAGTATATAATTGAATATACTGAAACCGCTGTAAAGGATTTACAGAAACACAAAAAAGCCGGAAATAAGGCTACATTGAATAAGATAACGAAAATCATCAGCGAGTTAGAAGTGCATCCGTTTACCGGAACAGGGCAACCGGAAGCGCTGAAACATCAACTGCAAGGCTTTTGGTCGCGGAGAATTAATTTGAAAGACAGGCTGATATACAAGGTTAATGAAAACACAGTAACCGTTGAGGTTATTTCAGCTATGGGACATTATTACGACAAATAGGCACTAAGCGCACTCAGTAAAGGCATTTATTTACTCAGCCTTTTTGATGGTGAGCAGCAGGTGAACAGGAAGGTTGTAAAAGAGTAATGGAGTAGTAGTTAAAAGAGAAGCCCTGCGCCAAAGGCGTGGGGCTTCTCTTTTTTATAAAAGGCTTATATTTGCAACAAAACAAACACCATGAGAGCAATAGAAACAACCGGCACATTAAATAAATCCGGCTTACTTAAATTAGATAAACCCTTTAGAACCACTAAGCCTCAAAAGGTAAAAGTAATTATACTTTACGGTGATGACGATGCAGAAGAAGTCCAGTGGCTCAATATGCTTTCAAATAATCCCGCATTTGATTTTTTGAAAGATAAAGAAGAAGATATTTATTCTGATAAAGACGGTAAAACCTACCGAAAATGAAAGGCAATATAGTTCTTGTTCCTTTTCCCTTTGATGATTTTTCAGGTGTAAAACTGCGTCCCGCTGTTTGTCTTACCGGTCAAATCGGAAAATACAATCACCTGATAGTAGCCTTCATTTCCAGCCGGTTGCCCGAAGAAAAATCAGCTAGTGATATTATTATAGAACCAAACGAAAGAAACGGATTGAAAACAGTATCTGTTCTGCGGCTGCATAAAATGGCAACCATTCCGGCATCATTAATTAAACGCCAACTTGGTCAATTATCAAAGCAACAGATGGAGGTTGTTAATACTAAACTTTCCGTTCTTTTCAATCTTGCAAATACAAAAGTATAAAGAGTAAGTAAAGTACATCTACTTCACCTTTGTGTACTCCACCAACCTCACCCCCTTATAATAGTACCCCAGAATTTTCTTGTAGCTATAGCCTTTGCGCGCCATTTCAATAGCGCCCTGCTGGCAAAGGCCAACACCATGTCCTGAGCCGCGCCCGGTAAAAATGATGTTATCGCTATTCTGTTCAATATGGAAAAAGGTAGAGCTTAGTTTAAAGTCTTTCCGCACCTGAGTGAGTGGTATTTTAGTTCCGAATAATTCAAAATCGCTTTTGCGTTCGGGTTGATAAAAGCAGTAGAGCGAGTCGGCAGGTTTTATGTAATTCTTGTTTTGTTTCACAAGGTATTTCTCCCAATCGTGCAGCGAAATAATTTTTTCCCAGTTGGCATTTCTTGAACTGATGCAAAAGGTGTCAACCACAGGTTTCAGGTAGCTCTTCTCGGTTTTCCAAACGTTTTCAGAGTAATCGGTTTGTCCGCCACAGTTACTGTGGTAAGCAGCAAAAATCGGTTTGTTGGTGGAGTCAACTAACACAATTCCACTGGTAGCTGCAACAGCTAATTTTATTTCGGGCTTGCGGTTGTTTCGTCCATTAAAAACCTGGCAATGCTCGCGGTCGCAAAGGTCGTAGCCATCTGCCTTGTGCTTGCCTCTGCTCTCAATGGCAAAGGTGCGGCACATAATTGCCTGTATCTTGTAATACTCGTCAGACACGGAATATCCGCTCTCGGCTTCCACCACTCCGGCAACATAATTATCCAAATCAACGCTGTTTATAATCGTCAGAGAATTCTTGCCGGAATTAATGTGCAAATCATCATCTAAATGTGTTTCTGTTTTTCCGTCAGTAGGTTTTATTTTAAGTGTGGCAAGTTTTGCCAATGCAATTATTTGAACACTTTTAAACTTGCCAAATATTTGTGAAATGTTCTTTACTTCTATAGAATCATTAATAAGTGAAAGCGAGAGCACATCATTTAGTTTGATGAGTGTTAGAAGGCTGTCGCCCGCAAACACGCTGTAAACATCCGACACAGGAGCAACAAGCAGTCGCGTTACTTTTTTGCCTGTTAAAATTCCTACATTAATCCGTTCTGATTGCGCAAAGCAAGAAGGCGAACTGAGTAAAAATAAAAAGAGCAGAAGGGTTGTTCTTCTGCTCTTCCTGAGACTTTGATTAATCATAAAAATCAAACAGATATTTATCTTCAAATGAGATTTCAAATTTTTTGAGCAAGGCTAAATATTCATCCCTGAATGTTTGCTTTTTATGATGTTCTTCCTGATTGATGATATATTGTATGACTGAATTTCGTTGCGAACGAGAATATGAAAAAGCTCCATAGCCTTCTTGCCAACTGAATTTTCCTTTTACAAATTTGTTGTCATTTATCCATTTTGAAGAGGTAGCTTTCAGCATACGCATTTGTTCTGAAATAGACATTGATGCAGGTAACTCAAAAAAAACATGAACATGGTC
>JAGVLY010000038.1 GCA_020054035.1 Bacteroidia bacterium
ATATTCCGTAGTGATGCAGCACAGCCAAATCAATAAGGTAATCACCAATAGCAGTAGCAGCGCGATGCTGACCATATTTGTTTTTATAGACTCCGAAAGGAATATTTTGTATCGGGAAATCTGAATTGGGTTTTACTTCTACCCAGCTTTTCAGATTTGGATTGTTTGCTTTTATCATGGAACAAAAGTATTAATCATAATTAGATATGTAAAAAACAAATTTAGCAAACCTGCCTGCCGGCAGGCAGGGAACGCAAAGTTTTTTGCGTAAAGAACACAATGATGTAATCTTAAACCTTTGTGTGCTTTGCGGTGTCTTTTTCTTTGTGAACTTTGCGGTTAATAAGTTATGCCCGAATCGATAGATATTCATAAATTTCTTGAATTGAGAACAACTCTTCCGGTGCTTGATGCACGTAGTGAAGGGGAGTATACCCATGCACATATTCCGGGCGCAAAAAATCTCCCGTTGTTGAATAATGAGGAGCGTGAAAAGGTAGGAACCTGTTACAAACAGAAGGGTAGGGAAGAGGCGGTGTTACTGGGTTTTGATCTGGTGGGAGGAAAGTTTGGCGATTATATAAGGAAGGCAAAAGCAATATCGAATATCGAACAAGGAATGTCGAATGCCGAACAACCACAAATCATTGTTTACTGTTGGCGTGGAGGAATGCGCAGCAATATCATGGCATGGCTGCTTGAAAGAGTGGGTATGAAAGTGTATTTGTTGCAGGGCGGTTACAAAACCTATCGTCACTTTGCGTTGAATGAATTTGCAGAGCCATTGAAACTTTTTGTGCTGGGTGGAAAAACAGGTTCGGGAAAAACAGAGGTATTGCATGAAATGAAAAAAGCAGGTGAGCAGGTAATTGATCTGGAAGGGTTGGCGCATCACCGGGGGTCTGCGTTTGGTGCATTAGGGCAGCCCGTGCAGCCAACTACCGAACAGTTTGAAAACTACCTTGCGCTGGAGTTAGTGCAGATTGATAGAAACAAAACACTCTGGCTTGAAAACGAAAGCAGCAAAATTGGTGGTGTTAAAATTCCTGATGGTATTTACAATAAAATGCGTGCCACTAATGTTGTTGAAATTGAAGTTTCTTTAGATAGAAGAATTTCAAATATCGCCAATGGTTATGCCTCGTTTCCCAAAGATAAGCTTACAGAAGCAACCAAACGGATTGAAAAGAAATTAGGTAATAAAAACATGAATGATGCATTGAATTATCTGAACGAAAACGATTTCTATAACTGGATAAAAATACTGCTCGACTATTATGACAAAGCCTACACCTTCAGCAAATCACAACGCGCACCCGGAACAGTTTTAAACGTTCCAATCACTTCTGAAAATCACTCTGAAATTGCTGTTGCGGTTATCAGTTTCGCAAAGCAAAGAATGGAACGCTGATTATTATGATCTTTATGATTTGCGCAGATTTTAAATCATAATTTATCTTAATCATCATAAAAATTTGCGTTCTATCACTATAAATTTAAATACATGAACATGCAAACACAAGAAATTAAACTTACACAATACAGTCATGGCGCAGGTTGCGGTTGCAAAATTTCTCCTGCAACGCTCAGCATCATTTTAAAAACCAATGAAATTCAGAAAGAGTTTCCCGGGTTGCTGGTTGGTAATTCTTCACGCGATGATGCAGCTGTTTTGGATTTAGGCAACGGTACTGCACTTATCAGCACCACCGATTTTTTCATGCCCATTGTGGATAATGCTTTCGACTTTGGTCGCATTGCTGCCACCAACGCCATCAGTGATGTATATGCCATGGGCGGAAAACCTGTTTTGGCAATTGCCATTCTTGGCTGGCCTATTGATAAACTTGCTCCTGAAATTGCGGGACAGGTTGTTGCAGGCGGAAGAGCAGCTTGCGAGGCAGCTGGGATTCCCTTGGCAGGCGGCCACAGTATTGATTGTCCAGAACCGGTGTTTGGTCTGGCGGTAAACGGAATTGTTGATATTGAAAACCTGAAACAAAATAACACAGCACAGGTTGGGGATATTCTTTTTCTTACCAAACCTATTGGCGTTGGTATTCTCAGCACTGCATCTAAGAAAGGTTTTCTGGAAGATGCAGACAGAATAATTGCGGTAAAAAGTATGACCACTCTTAACAAAGTCGGTTATGAGTTAGGAAAACTAAAAGGCGTAAATGCATTAACTGATGTTACGGGTTTTGGTTTGCTCGGTCACGCTATTGAAATGGCGGAAGGCAGCGGACTGACTGCAGAGATTGATGTAAGCGCTGTTCCTCTGATTCCGGGATTGGATAAGTATTTAGAAAAGAAATCTGTGCCGGGCGGAACCAACCGCAATTGGGCAAGCTACGGAACAAAAGTTTCGGAAATAACAGAGCGCACACGTCACTTGCTGTGCGACCCGCAAACAAGCGGTGGTTTGTTGGTTGCCGTTGAACCTGATGCCGTTGATGACTATTTAGCTGTTGCAAAAGCAGCAGGTTTAACTGAAAGCGCTTTGAAGCCTGTTGGAAGAATGGTATTGAAAAAAGAAAAAGCTGTACTTGTAAACGAGTTGAATTAGACTACAACCTTTCTTTTGGCAAGGTAATAAACCGGAACACCCAGCGCCACCCACACCAATGCAAAGCCTGTGTTGCGTCCGTCATAAATAATGAGGATAACGCAAATTGCTACTGCTGCAAGAATATACAAAGCAGGAATAAGAGGATAACCAAAAGCTTTGTAAGGACGCTCTGCATCGGGTTCTTTTTTGCGCAGCACAAAAATTCCTGCAATAGTAACAATGTAAAAAATCATGGAAGCAAAAGTGGCATAGCTAACTAAGTCTTTGTAAGTGCCCGTTAAACAAAGCGCACACGCCCATGCGCATTGTGTCCACAAGGCAATAGCGGGAACAGAAAACTTATTCAGTTCACCGGCTTTAGCAAAGAATAATTTTTCTTTTGCCATAGCGTAATACACGCGCGAACCGGCAAGTATCAATCCGTTATTGCAACCGAATGTGGAGACCATAATCAACGCGGCCATCAGGTAAAGACCGATGTCGCCAAAAATCATAGAAGCTGCTGCTGCGCCTACACGGTCTTTGGCGGCAAATTGCATCCCCAGACCTTGCACATCAGTTGCTTCGGGATTTCCATGTAAAGGCAATACCGAAAGATAAGCGATGTTGGCAAGCACATAAACAATGGTAACAATGAATGTTCCCAGAAAAAGACTGCGCGGAATGTTTTTCTTCGGGTCTTTAATTTCACCTGCTATGAAGGTAACATTGTTCCATGCATCAGCAGAAAAAAGTGAGTTGATAATGGTAGCACCCGCAGCACCAACCAAGGCAAAGCCTGCAATGGGAACAACAGTTAATACACCGTCTTTATAAGTGGTGGTAGATGCTTCCCAGGCATTGTTGAAATTCGCTGCAAGAATATCGCTGTTGATTCCGATATAAATTCCGATAATAATCAAGGCGAAAAGCGCAATCAGCTTTGCCGAAGTAAAAAGAACCTGTATCACTTTGCCGCTGTTAATGCCTCTTGTGTTGATATAGGTGAGCAGCAAAATAATGATGATGGCACAGAGTTGTCCGTAATTAATAATGAACGAACCGTTTGAAATATTCACCACTTCATTATTCAGTTCAGGAACAAACACCGCAAAGTATTTGGTGAAGGCAACTGCAACGGCTGCAATGGTTCCCGTCTGTATTACGGTGAAAACTGTCCAGCCATAAATAAAGGAAGTAAAATCTCCAAAGGCTCGTTGGATGTAAACAAATTGTCCGCCTGCTTTTGGCATCATTCCCGCCAGCTCGCCATAGCTGAGTGCTGCCATAACGGTAATAACTCCCGTAATAACCCACAGCAGAATTAAATAACCTGAAGAGCCAACCGCCCGCGCCATATCGGAACTGACAATAAATATTCCGGAACCAATCATGGAACCTGCCACAATCATAGTGGCATCAAGGAGAGAAAGCGAGCGTTTTAGTTCAGACATTATTTATTTTTCTTCTTTATTCAGTTTGCTGTTCTTTACGCTGTAGCCGAAATAAATAACAAAACCTATCAGAAGCCAAACTCCAAGTCGCGCCCAGTTGGTCCAGCCTAATCCGTATATCATGGCACCGCAAACAATAATTCCCGCAATAGGAACAAATGGAACAAATGGTGTTTTAAACTGGCGTTTTAAATCAGGACGTTTAACGCGCATAATCCACACGCCTGCACAAACAAGCATAAAAGCAAACAGTGTTCCGATACTTGTCATATCGCCAACAATATCACCTGGCACAAAGGCTGCAAAGGCGCCAACGAAAACGAAGAATATCCAGTTTGATTTATAAGGTGTGTGAAATTTAGGATGCACTTCAGAGAAAACTTTTGGCACCAATCCATCGCGGCTCATGGAGTAGAATACACGTGATTGTCCCATCAGCATCACCAATATTACAGACGAAAAACCGGCAAGAATAGCAACCGTTACCAATTTAGCAAGCCAGTCATATCCGGTCATGTAGGTTTGAATAGCAAACGCAACCGAGGCCTCCTTTCCGGTGCTTCTGAAATCTTCAACGCTGGCTATTCCCGTCAATACATAGGCAAATAGAATATACAACACTGTACAGATTACCAATGAACCGAGAATACCGATAGGCATATCTTTCTTTGGATTTTTAGCTTCTTGTGCGGCAGTAGAAACGGCATCAAAACCAATAAAGGCAAAGAACACAACACCGGCTGCACCCAAAATTCCGAGTAAACCACCATAGTTATGGTCAACGCCCTGACTGTCGGTAAAAACAGAAGGCTCAGGAATAAAAGGTGTGTGATTAACAGGGTTGATATATCCCCAGCCCAGAATAATTACCAAAATTACGATTGCCACTTTGGTGATAACAATAAGTCCGTTTACAAAAGCAGACTCTTTCATTCCGCGTATAAGTAACAAAGTCAGTACAAAAACAATAAACAGCGCTGGGATATTCATCATTCCTCCTACACCCGTAATCGGGTCGGTTTCAAAAGGTGAGTGACTCCACTCATATGGTATTCGCATATCAATGTAGGCTAAGAGCTTGTTTAGGTATTCGCTCCATGCAATGCTAACCGTTGCAGCACCAATGGCATATTCCAATACTAAATCCCAACCGATTATCCAGGCGATGGCTTCGCCCATGGTAGCATAGCTATAGGTATAAGCACTTCCCGCAATAGGAATCATAGATGCAAATTCGGCATAACATAAACCTGCCAATGCACAGCCAATACCGGCAACAACAAAAGCTAATGTAACCGAAGGTCCTGCATTATTAGCAGCCGCAGCTGCAGTGCGCACAAATAATCCTGCACCGATAATAGCACCGATACCCAAAGCAATCAATGCACCCGCTGTAAGCGTGCGTTTTAATCCTTTTTCGTTGTCATCGGCTTCAAGAATTAATTTGTCTAATGATTTTTTTCTCCAGAGGTAGGACATGTTTTCAGGTTATTAAGTTTTAAAATTTCAATTCACAAGTATGAAAGGCAAATGTGTCAAAATTTATTTAAGAAACAAGGTTTTAGTTTGATGTAAATCGGTGTTTTTAGTTTTTTAAGTTGGTTCCCTCAAAATACGCTCGCTGCTTCTTTGCCTTTCCCGGCATCACGAGCATAATAAGTATGGAGACTGTGTAGGCAATAGGGGAGAGTACAAACAAACCGATTGGCAAGTACCACGCAAATATTTTAGTCCGCACCCTGCGATTGGAATCACCCGGACCGCCTTTGGCAGAAATGAAATTTGCCCACTTGATGAAAATTTGTTTTGCCCTCAGTTCGGGATTTACTAAGGTTTTCACCAAATTAACTCCACCTTGCATCACTAATTGGGCTTGCAGATTTTCAAATTTATTTTTTTTCAGTGCATCCAAAATGGTTGCACCAAAGCGCGATGCCTCGGTTATATCTTTTTCCGAAATACCCGATGGCGGTAAAATGCCAAAGTAATTTTCTTTTTTGTTGTAGAACAGCCAGCCCACAATGGTAGCAACGCTTACTAAGTTGGGTGCGCGATCTATCAGAGCAATGTTGCCCACTAATGTAGCGCCTGCATTTTTCAGCATCAGCTTTATGCTTTCCTGCGCATTGAGCCACATGTTGCGCGATGCACTTACGGTGAGCACATTTTTCCCGTTCAGCAATTGAGCGGCTTCTTTGCTTTTCAAAAAACCTGTTAGCGGCTGCGAAGGTGAAAGAAACCAAACCTGACAACCCAGAATAATCAAATCAAACTGCTCAGCAGTATTTACTTTGAGCGGTTGCATTTCAATCGGTCTTTCCAAAACTGATTCAGGAAAGGCATCAAAAAACTCTTTGCCTGTCCACGGAAAAGGAAAAGGCTTTGCAGGCCTCAACTCTTCGTAAGTAATAGAAACGGAAGGGTCTGCCTTTAGCGGAGTAAGTATAGAATCCAAAATCCGTGTCAACTGACCGGTTTGTGAATAGTGAATGACAAGAATTTTTTTTGACATATTTTTTTTGCCACAGATTACACAGATTTACACTAATTCAATTTGTGATAATTAGTGTAATCTGTGGCTTGTATTTATTTCTCCCAGAAATCATAATAATTAAACCACTGCAGCGGATATTTCCGCACTAAGTTCTCCATCGAAGATACATATTCATTCAGTATAGCTTCATATCCGTTTGTGCAAACAGACGGAGTTGATGTTGACAAAGCATAGTGCGTTGAACTTGCTTTAAATCCATAGACAAAAGCATACGGTACTTTAAAATAAGCCGCCAGATGAAAAGGTCCGTAAGGAAATAAAGCATCTTCTCCCAGAAAATTGGCAGTAACAGTTTTGCTGCCTTTTACAAAACGATCGCCATGCAGGCAAATCAGTTCGTTATCGCTCAGTCGTTTTTTAATTTCAAAAATATGGCTCAGGTCGTTGGGCTTTATCACAATAATATTCATGCTGCGTTTGCCCGTTACATTTTCCAACGTGTGTTTTATTTTCTCGTGTTCCTCATCAAACATCACAATGTTAATAGGCATACTCAGCCGCTTGAAAAGATAACCCGCCACTTCCCAATTGCCGATGTGCGAGCTGAGCAGAATGCCGCCCTTGCCGCCTTTGCCTATTTCAACAATGTTCTCTTCGCCATTGAAATCATATGTGAATTTATTGCTGAAGCCGGCCATCACACAAACCTTATCAATAATGGTTTGCCCGAAAACATAATAGTTGCGGTAAACATTCACCGCAGATTTTACAGGACTGTAGCCCAGTTTCCGGAAGTATTTATAAATGTAAGGAGTTGCTTTGGGCGTGAAGAAAACAAAGTAAAGTGCCACAAACCGCAACAGCGCATAAGCGGGCGTTACGCCAAAATTTTTAAGAAGAAAAATAAAAATGCTGTAGCCGAGAACGTTGCCGCGGGTTTTTCCGTCCCAAGCCATTGTAGTTAAGCGGGCTGATTTACCTTTTGAATAATATAGTCGTAAAAATCATGAAAGGTTTTGATGTTCACGAAATCCTCGCCCTTTGCTTTAAAGCCAAAGTTGTTTTCAATCACTACTACTAAGTCAACAAAGTCTAAGCTGTCTAAGTCCAACGTTTCTTTCAGGCTTGCTTCGGGAGTTATTAAACTAATGTCTGCTTCAAATTCATCTACTAAAAAACCGTTTATTTTTTCAATGATTTCTTGGTTGCTCATATCTTCTTCTTACTATATTTTCTTTACTATCAGTGATGAATTTGTACCGCCAAACCCAAACGAGTTCGACAAAAATACATCAATATTCTTTTCAATTGTTTTAGAAACGATATTCAGTTTTGCCGAATCCTCATCAGGCGTTTCAAAGTTGATGTTGGGTGCCACAAATGAATTCTGCATCATTAACAATGAATACACTATTTCGCTTGCTCCCGCCATCCAGCACTCGTGTCCTGTCATTGATTTAGTGGAAGTAACGGGACATTTAGCATCGCCAAATACTTCGTGAATAGCACGTGCTTCAAACATATCACCGATAGGAGTGGAGGTTGCATGTGCATTGATGTAATCTACATCTTTCACAGAAATAGCTGCATCTTTCAGCGACATTTTTAGTGAGCGTGCAGAGCCCTCAACGCTGGGTTGAGAAATGTGTCCGCCATTGCTGGAAAAACCATAACCAATCACTTCACCCAAAATAGGAGCACCGCGTTTCACCGCATTCTCGTAGCTTTCTAAAATCACAGTTGCAGCACCACCGCTTGGAACTAATCCGTCACGGTTTTTATCAAATGGGCGCGAAGCTTTTGTCGGCTCATTCTCACGAACTGAGAAAGCACTGATACCGTCAAATGCTCCCATGCTATAAGGATTTACTTCCTGTCCACCACCGCAGATAACAGTTTCCTGCATTCCGTGCTTGATTAGAAAATACCCCATACCAATAGAGTGTGAGCCGCTTGCACATGCACCGCTTACTGTAAAATTGATGCCTTTCAGTCTGAAAATAGTAGAAAGGTTCATGGTGATGGTTGAGTTCATGCTCTGAAAAATAGAGCCGGAACCCATCAGTGTAGTATCTTTTTTCTGGCGCATCACATCAACGCCTTCTATTACTGCTCTTGCTGTGCTGTCGTTTCCGTAAAGAATACCGACAATGTTGTTATCTAAAAATGCATCATCAATCTTTGCCATTTTCAGCGCTTCATCCGTTGCCAGAAAAGCATACTCAGCTTCTTCGGGCATAGAATTGCGGAAGCGTCTGTGCAGTTTGTCTTTCAAATTTGGAACAGGCAGAATTCCAGTCAATGCAGAACGGAAGCCCATCTCTTTGCGAATGGCTTCAAAACCAATTCCTGATTTTCCTTTAAAAAGCGAATCGCGCACTTCGTCCACATTCTGCCCGATGCAACTGTAAACGCCTATTCCTGTTATTACTACTCTATTCACTTTTTTAAACTTTCTAACATTCTCACTTTCTTACCTTCTTACTTTCTCACTAAGTATAAAGTCCTCCGTTTACATGCAACACTTCTCCTGTAATGTATGATGCTTTTGGCGAAGCCAGAAAAGCCACAGCTTCTGCCACTTCTTCAGGTGTTCCGAAGCGTTGCGCGGGAATAATTTGTTTGTAATCTTTTTCGTCAAACCCTTCGGTCATGTCGGTTTTGATAAAGCCGGGAGCAACTGCGTTTACGGTAATGTTTCTTCTGCCTAATTCCTGTGCCAGTGCTTTTGTAGCACCAATAACACCTGCTTTTGCTGCCGAGTAATTAGTTTGTCCGGGTAAACCTTTAACGCCTGAAAGCGATACCACATTTACAATGCGTCCGTAACGTTTTGCAACCATGCCTTTAATTACGGTTCTGGTTACAAAGAAGAAGCTGTCAAGGTTTGTTTTTATAACGCTGTCCCATTCTTCGTCTTTCATAAAAGGCAGCAGTTGGTCTTTGCGGATACCTGCGTTGTTAATCAGAACTTCAACATTTTTGTCTTTATTCTCATCCACCCATTTCCCAAGAACAGCCTCAATATCCTCACGCTTTGAAACATCGAATTTCAGAAGTTCACCTGTAGTTCCTTTTTCTATAACGGCTTGCAAAGTTTGCTTTGCAGCTTCTTCATTACTCTGAAAATTGATGATGATGTGATAACCTTGTTCAGCAAGTTTCAGGCAAATGGCTTTGCCAATACCTCTTGAACCGCCTGTTACCAATGCACATTTCATGTTTTAGAATTTATAGAAAACGCCTGCATCAATTGCGGGGTATTTATTGGTTTTTGGGCTTGGAGGTCCGTTACCACCATTTCCCGAAATATCGGTAATAGGGAAAGAAACTCCTGCACCGAGATTTATTCCAATATGCTTTCCGATAATGTAATCAGCACCGCAAAGCAGCGCAGGACCAAAGAGTACATCACTAAAATCACTTCTATCTTCGGTTTCATATAAATAATAATCATCGTCTCTTCCAACCATTCCCAACTGAAAATCTACATAAATCCATTTGTAAACAAACAGTTTTACACCAAAATCAAATTGTATTCTTCTTTGGAACGAACCTGTTCCCGGATTTAAAAATGGTCGCGGATAAACACCTAACCCTGTATGAAGTCCAAACCCTACAATGCCTCCAACGCGAAACTGAAAACGTGTTCCTGCGCCACCATAGCTGTTGCCAAATCCTGCACCCAATGAAACATATCTGTGATGCCCGTTTAGCTCAAATTTGCTTTTTGGTTTTTCTGGTTGTTGTTCTTCCTTTTTTACATCTTCAAATGAATAAACGTATTGGTCTTCTTCATTTGTTTTTTCAGGTGTCTGTTCCTGAACTTTGGTGAATAATTCTTCTGTCCCGTCCTGATAGCGTATAGAAATTACATCCTGCACCTTTACTGTGCGCACAGGCCCGTCTGGTTGGTCGAACTTTTTGAATTTAATAATGTCGGGAGTAATTTCTTCAACCTTGGCGCGATATTCTGAGCCGTCTTTCATATATATGTGATCCTGTGCCTGTGCAGCAATTGCAATAAAAAAGAAAAGCACAATAGCACTAAGCTTATGCGAAAATATTTTTGAGTGGGTTTTCATCGAGAATCAGTGATTTTAGTTTTGTCAATTCTTCGTTGCGGGGCTTATCATCTGTAAATTTAGGTGCAATCTTTCTAAGGTTCTTGAAAATCTTTTGTGTTGCAGGTGAAAGTTTGGTTTCAAAACCGAGATAATCTACAGCCTGCAAGATGGTCATAAATTCAATAGCCAAAACTTCTGCTGTGTTGTCCACTACCTTTTTGGTGATGAGCGCAGCGTTTGTCCCCATGCTCACAATATCCTGATTGTCGTTATTATTCGGGATGCTGTGCAGATACATCGGGAAAGCCAGTGTTTGATTTTCGGCAGTGGTTGAAGTTGCAGTGAATTGAATTCCCTGCATTCCGAAGTTTAGTCCGAGTTTACCAAGGTTCACAAATGGGGGAAGTTTTCCGTTCAGCTTATCGTTGAGCAGATAATTCAACTGACGTTCGCACATCATACTCATTTTGGCAACAGCAATTTTGAGCTTATCCATTTCAAACGCAACGTAATCACCGTGGAAGTTTCCGCCATGATAAACGTTTTCATTTTTATGGTCAATGATGGGATTGTCATTTGCTGAGTTTACCTCATTCAGTAATACATTTTCTGCATTTAAAATGGTATCGTAAACAGGGCCAAGTATCTGAGGAACGCAACGCAAGGAATAGTATTCCTGCACTTTATCTTTCAGAACATCCACTTCTACTTTTTTGCTGTAAAGGTGGTCGGGGCGATGACGGATAAGTTTACTTCCCTTCAAAGCCTGACGCATGGTTTCAGCAATTTTCTTCTGTCCGCTGTGTATTTTTGCGTTGTTCAACCCTTCCGAAAAATGGTCGTCAAAGGCTTCCACAATTTCGTTAATCATGGAAGAGGCGATGATGCTCCACGACAAAAGATTTTGTGATTTCAGAATATTGATTAATCCAATTCCCGTCATGGCTGCAGTGCCGTTCATAAGGGCAATCCCTTCGCGAATGTGGATTTGCAGCGGTTTTATTTTAGCTGCTTTGAGCGCAACTGCTGTTTTTACTTTCTTGCCTTTGTAAAACACTTCGCCTTCACCAATCAGGTTTAGGGCAAACTGAGCAAGTTGCACTAAATCACCGCTGGCACCAACGCTTCCGTGTTCGGGTATGTAAGGGTAAATCTCATTATTGATAAAAGCTACAATCGTTTCAGCAAGGCTTTTGTGAATTCCTGAGTAACCAAGCATCAATGTATTTAAACGCGCCAGCATCACTGCTTTTGCATATTCATCAGGCAGCGGGTTTCCAAGTCCGGAGCAGTGGCTGCGGATAAGGTTGTATTGCAATGCCAACTTATCTTTATCACTGATATGGTATTGCGCCATAGGCCCGAAACCCGTATTAATTCCGTAAATCAGCTTATTGCCTGAGAAATCATTCAAGAATTTGTGGTTTTGTTCCACATTTTTCAACGCAAGTTTATCAAGGACAACCTTGTCGTCCTCAAACAAAACTGTTTTA
>JAGVLY010000042.1 GCA_020054035.1 Bacteroidia bacterium
CGTATTTATCAATCAGTATAGAAAGGATTTCCAATTCATCTCCTTCTTTTGAACCCGATTTTGCATCAAAAATTCCCTCAAGCCTTTTTAAGGCCTTTTGATAATCTTTTTCATTTTTAATTGGTTTTATTTCCATGTCTTTTAAATTTTTGTTGCGTCAATTTTATCATATTCGGCATGTGTTCCAATAAATCTAATCCAAACCATTCTGTATTCGTAATTTATTTTCACAATTAATCTATACGTATTTCCTTTAATATTGAAAACAACTCTGTTTCCCTCAATAATACTTGCTGTTGGATAATCTTTTTTAATTTCTTTTGGTGATTTCCATTCGGCTTTCTCAGCTTCATTATACCATGCTTTTAATTGCTGCTCACAATTTTTATGCTTCACCCAAAATTCACGCAATGTCTTTTTTGCAATTACCCTCACGCAACAAATTTTTACAAAGATATAAAAAGTTACCAAATCGGTAACTAAATTTATTTAGCAATAAAAAAGCCTTCTCAATTATTAATGAGAAGGCTTTTCTTTGTTTGTGTCAGTTTTATAATCCTTTAACTTTTTCTTTGTGTTTTTTTAGTTGTCGTGTTAAGGCTTCCACTGCTGTATCGGTGGCTTCTTCAAAGGTTTTGCATTGCTTTTTAACAAATAAATCGTTGCCCGGAATGTGAAGTTTTATCTCAGCAACTTTGTTTTCGGTATTACTGTTTTTGTCAAGTTTCAGAAACACTTCGCTTCCGATTATTTCATTGTAAAAATGACCTAACTTGTCCACTTTTTCTTCTACGAACTGAAGTAGTTTAACATCAGCGTCAAAATGGATACTTTGAATTTTCACTTTCATGTTGTCCTCCTTTTTTATGCCCTTGGATGGGCTTGTTTATAAATTGATTTTAACTTCTCTATTGTATTGTGCGTGTAAATTTGTGTGGCTGAAAGATTGGAGTGGCCAAGGATTTCTTTTATTGCATTTAACTCGGCTCCGTTGTTCAGCATATGCGTGGCAAAAGTGTGTCTCATAACGTGCGGACTTCTTTTTTCAATCGTTGTGACAAGGCTAAGGTATTTGTTTACGAGACTATAAACAAGTTTTTCACCCATTTTTTTGCCTTTATCGTTCACAAAAAGAACTTGATCGTCCATCATTTTTCCTGATTGCTTCTGTTTTTCAGCTAAATAGCTTTTAAGAGAAACTGCCAGTTTATCTGTGAACGGGATAATCCGCTCTTTATTGCGCTTACCCAAAACTTTAAGTTCGCGGTTGTAGAAATTAACGTCAGAGGTTTTAAGGTTAATCAGCTCAGCCCGCCTCATTCCTGTTGAATAAAGCATTTCCAAGACCAGTTTATCACGTGTTCCTTTGAAACCGGGTTCAAACTCAAGATTATTGAATAATTGCTCCATATCAGCCTCGCTTGCAAAGTGGGGAATTTGCTTTTTAACCTTTAAAGCTGATATTTTTTGCGTGGGATTGTAGTCGATCAAGCCTTCGCGCTTCAAAAATTTGAAATAGGAGCGAAGTGCTGTGATTTTGCGGTTTACTGATCTGGGATTAAGTTCTTTCTCCATCAGCGATACAATCCATGAACGCACATCGTGGTGTTCAGGCTTATGATCATCAGAAAGTTGCAACTCATCTTTCAGGAAAAGATAAAACTGCGTTAAATCGTTGGTGTAAGAAATAAGGGAGTGGGGGGAATAGCGTTTCTCCTTTCTTAGGTAGTCAATGAAAGTGGTAATCGCCATAAATAAAAAAGGAATTTGACTCTATAACGAATGTAAACGATTTTAGTTTACATTGTAAGTCAAATTCCTTTAGGGAATATTCTATATCCTCCTTTTCGGGGAAGTTAAAAGGGGCTATTATGCCTCTTCTTCAGCTCTTCTAAGTCCTTGAACGTAGACAGCTTTTTTTATTTCAGTTCTTCTTTTAACCGAAGGTTTTGTGAATTGTTGTCTTTCACGAAGTTCTTTTACAACAGCAGTTTTTTCAAACTTACGTTTAAACTTCTTAAGAGCTCTTTCAATGTTTTCGCCTTCTTTGATAGGAATTACAAGCATGTTTTTATCTTTTTTTTTGAAACGGGCTGCAAAGATAGAAAAAGGTTTTTAATCACAAAATACTATTTTGGAGAAATCCTTATTTACCTCTTCCCCTTAAAAAAGTCCTTAACAAGAGCAGAACACTCTTCGTGAAGAATACCAGGTACTACCTTGGTTTTAGGGTGCAGGATTTTACCCTGCACAGAGGTATAACCTTTCTGTTTATCAAAGGCTCCGTAAACTAATCTACCCAGTTGCGTCCAGCCGCAGGCGCCTGCACACATAATGCAGGGTTCCAGAGTTACATATAGCGTGCATTCGTCCAGATATTTTCCTCCAAGAAAATTGGCAGCAGCGGTAAAGGCCTGCATTTCGGCATGGGCGGTTACATCGGTCAATGTTTCAGTAAGGTTATGTGCCCGCGCAATAATCTGGTTGTTGCAAACCACAATAGCACCCACCGGAACTTCATCGGCATCAAAAGCCCGCTGCGCTTCTTTCAGGGCTTCGCGCATAAAATAGTCGTCAGAGTAAACACTTAGTTGCATAAAAACATCATCGAATAGCGAATTAAAAAAGCGAATATACGAATGTCGGCAGCCAACCGACATTCGTATATTCGTAAAAGATACGTTATTCGCTGATAACTCATTCTAATCTCTATCTTTGCGCGCCTTTTAAAATTACAGGGAATATGATGGACAGGAATTCGCTTATCGGAATGTTTTTAATTCTTCTTATTGTATTGGGATATGGTTACCTGACCATGCCTGATGAAGAAGAACTGAAAGCAATCAGACACAAACAAGATTCAATTGCGCTGGTTGATTCACTGAGCAAAATAAAACACGTAGAAATTAAAAAAGCTGCTACGGATACCATTGCAAAAATTCAGGAATTGCCCGATTCATTGCGCGATGAAACTGCAAAAAAATTATTCGGTTCTTTTTACAAAGGTGCTTTGGGAACAGAACAGTTTACCACACTTGAAAACGAAAAAATAAAAGTAACACTGAGCAACAAAGGCGGAAAAATTTATTCCGTTGAACTGAAAGAATACAAAACATTTGATTCGCTTCCTGTAGTTTTATTTAAAGGCGACAGCGCGGTTTTCGCACTGCGTTTTCCGGGGCAGAACAAAGAAATCAATACTTCAGAATTTTACTTTGCGCCACAGGGAACCTCCGCTTCTGTAAAAGGGAATGAAACAGCATCGGTTTCCATGCGCCTTGCAGACGAAAACAATAACTATGTTGAATTTGCCTACAAACTGAAAGGCAACAGCTATGTAGTAGATGTAGATGTAAACGTTTCGGGCGGGCAAAGCATGATTGCTGCCGGAACAAAAGAACTTGCTTTTGATTGGTCTTACAAAGCCAAGCAGATGGAGAAAAGCAGAGAGAATGAAGCCAACGTTACCAGCATTGAATACATGAACACCGAGGAGGAATACGATTACCTCTCCCCTACTTCGGATGACGAAGAAAAACTGGAAGAAAAACTGAAATGGTTTGCATTTAAACAACAGTTTTTCAGTTCGGTGTTAGTTTCAAAAGATGGCTTTAGCAACCCTACTTTAAAAGTTACCAAAGAAGCAGAAACAAGCAGAAACCTGAAAACACTGAGTGCTTCACTTACGCTTCCCTACAGCGGAAAATCAAGTGAAACAAATTCGTTCTCCTTTTATTTTGTTCCTAATCATTACAGCACATTGAAAAGCTACGATTTAGGAATAGAGAAATTAGTTCCGCTGGGCTGGGGAATTTTTGGATGGGTAAATCGTTTTGTAGTAATCCCTGTTTTCAATTTCTTGGGACAATTTATTTCCAACTACGGAATAATTATTTTGTTGCTCACACTCATTTTTAAAATAGGCTTGTTGCCCTTGACATACAAAGCCTACATGTCAACTGCCAAAATGCGTGTGCTGAAACCCGAAATTGACGAGTTGAACAAACAGTACGAGAATAAAGATGCAATGGAAAAGCAACAGGCTACCATGGCGCTTTATAAAAAGGCGGGAGTAAATCCATTGGGTGGTTGTTTGCCAATGGTTTTGCAGATGCCTATTCTTATTGCGTTGTTCCGCTTCTTTCCTGCATCAATAGAGTTACGCCATAAAGCATTTTTATGGGCCGATGATTTATCGAGCTATGATTCTATTTTCAATCTGCCGTTCACTATTCCGTTTTATGGCGATCACGTTAGTTTGTTTACGCTGCTGATGACCGTTACCACTATTATCTACACCAAAATGAACAGCGATCTGCAAGGCAGCAACCCGCAAATGGCGCAAATGAAATGGATCATGTACCTGATGCCAATCATGTTCCTTGGTTTCTTCAATAGCTATGCTTCGGGTCTGAGTTACTATTATTTCCTTGCCAACATGGTTACTTTCGGACAACAATTCCTGTTCAAAGCTATGGTAGATGAAAATGCTATTCACGCCAAAATGCAGGAGAACAAAAAGAAACCTGTAACCAAATCTACCTTTCAGAAAAAGCTGGAAGATATGACTAAACAGGCACAAGCGCAACAAAAGGCGAAGAAGAAGTAGTTCACTTTCATTTCGGAAAACTTATTTTTGTTTTGCATTTGTTGCAGGTGAAGAACTATTTCCTGCTTTTTACTTTTCTGTTTTCTTCTCTCTTTCTCTTCTCACAGGAAGATAATAATTGGGTTGTTCCCAACTCACGTGCCTTTACCCTTGATGAAAGCGAGCTTGACTTTTTAAGCAACAATAAGCTAAGAGCGGAAGAAAAGATAAAAGAGCTTCTCCAGCAAGCTGAAAAAGCCGGCACTGAAAAACAACGTACAACCTCCATCCGCAAAATGCTGATGGCTATTATGCTTGAAGAAGCAGAAAACCCTCCAATAAGTTTTGACCTGGCAAAAGTCCACATCCGTTTTGGTGATTACCTGAACACCGCAGGTGCCTGGAAAATGGGCATTGAGCATTCAAAAATTGCATTGGATTACATGAGAAAATCGGAAGGTGTAAACAGTGACCAGCTTTACAACATGATAGGAAAAGTAGGCTCTTATTATATGTTATCAGAACAGTTTGACAGCGCAAAGGTTTACTACAACCTTGCACTTGCAGAAGCATACAAAACAAAAAATCCGCTGTGGATTTCCGCTGCATATAATAACCTTGGAATATTATTAGGCAAACTAAATAAACCAACAGAAGCAACTGAATACTTTATCAAAGCAAAGGAAAGCCTTCTTTATAAAGAGAAAAATGATACTATTTTGCTAATCAGCATTCTTGATAATGTGGCTGAAATGGAAACAGCGGCTTACAATTATCAGAAAGCAATTGAAATTTACAACACTAAGATTGAACTGGCAGAAAAGGTAAACCTTCACTGGCAGCATTTAAAATCAATTGTTGGTTTGTGTAAAAACTACCTTTTGCTGAATAACAGAAATACAGCATTTAAACAATTGAAAAGGGCGGAACTTTTTATGAATGAACAGAAGCTGAGCAACATCACTAATCAGATAGTATTGGCTCAACTCTGGCAACAGTATTATGAACAAACCAGCAATTGGCACGAAGCTGCTCTGAAACAAAAGTGGGTTACCCAAAAAAACGACAGCATTGAACAACACAACAACCTTTTTCTGAATGAAGTCTTACAGGCTATGGTAGCAGGTGAAGTGGCTAAATTCAAAAAAGTAGTACAAATACATAAGCTTCAATTGCAGCAAAAGGAGAAGGATCTTCAAATCGCTGAACAGAAAGCACGGTTTAATAAAATTCTTGCTGTTGTTTTTATTTCATTGGCTGTAGCACTTATTTTATTGATTTATCTTTTTTATCGCAACCGCAGCAATATTCAAAAAACCAATCTTGAACTCAAAAACTACAATTTGAAATTAACGGAAGCAGAACTGAAAAACCGTGAACTGGAAAAAGAAAAGTTAGCCCGCGAACTGGAATTTAAAAAGGGAGATTTAAACGACCTTACGCTTTACCTCTCTAACCTTAAAGAGGCAAACACCAAAATGTTGGAACGGTTAAATGAGGCAAAAAACAAAAAGCCAGAGGAACAGAAAGAATTGATAAAGGAAATTTCAACGGAAATGCTCACCCAACTTTCGTCCGATAAAAAAACAGGTTTAATAAAGGAAAACGTGTCGCAAATCAATAAAGAGTTTTACGATAAATTACTTCAGCTTTTTCCTGACCTTACAAAATCAGAATTGGAACTTTGCGGACTATTTCGGTTGAATATTTCAAATAAGGAAATCGGGGTTCTGAAAAACATATCCCCTGAATCGGTAAAAATGTCACGCTACCGTTTACGTAAAAAATTAGGACTGAAACCCGGTGATGATATTTATCGGTTTGTAACTAAAATTTGATTTTAAGAGACTATTTTAAATCCCTTTTAGCTCTTAATCAAACATAAATACCCCTTTCTTTTTGGGCTTTAATTAAAACAAATATTTATTTTAAAACATTCTAATCAATTGTTTTTTACCATATTGATTACTTGTAGGCTATTTGTAGCCCCCGCAAATTTGACAGCTTTTTAAACTAAGCTAATATTTGTCTATCAACGAAAAGATTAACCCAAACCACATTTCAGCCATACATTAATCTTAAAATCCAACTTTTATGATTCATAATTTATTAAAAGTAACAGGTATAATTCTGTTTTCACTGTTATTCACAACTGACATTTTAGCACAAAATGTGGGTGTTGATGTAGCCACACCTCAACAGAAATTAGATGTCCTTGGCGGTATCCGAATTGGAAACACTTCCACAGGTTTAGCCGGCTCAATCCGTTGGACAGGAACTCAGTTTGAGGGACATGACGGTTCGGTTTGGGCCCCTTTTGGTGGAACATCAACCAGTTGGGGGCTTACCGGAAACAGCGGAACTGTAGCCGGAACAAATTTTTTGGGAACAACGGATAACGTTGATTTCAGGATAAGAACCAACAATACAGATAAGTTAACTATAAATACGGCCGGAAATGTTGGTGTTGGAACAACTGCGCCTGCCGATAAATTAGATGTTTTTGGCACTATAAAAGCTACCAACCCCGGCACTTCACCCATTGGCTCAAGCATTAAACTTAGCAGCCCTGCAAATGATATTGGCGTTACCATAGACAGGGGCAATGGTTCAGGAAGCTCACAGCAACGTTGGGATATGAAGATTACAAGTGATAATGCTCTTCGTTTACGCAGTCAGAATACAACTGACTACTTTGCATTTACTAATGCTGGCAATATGGGTATAGGCACAACAGTACCTGCTCAGGCATTGGATGTAAACGGAAAAATACAAATGCGCACAGGCGCAACAGCAGGATATGTTCCTGTTTCAGATGCCAACGGAACGATGACCTGGACTAATCTGGCAACAAGCACAACAACGTATCTTGATGAAATACGTGATGCCGATAATGATACCAAAGTACAGGTGGAAGAAAGTGCTGATGAAGATATCATCCGTTTTGATGCTGCGGGAAGTCAGCTTTTTTCCATGAGAAAATTAGCAGCAGGATCACCTTGGTTAGAAGTAAACTCAACTAATACACTTATTGGTAGTAGTATTAGTAATGCTGTAAATAACTCCTACAATACAGCTGTTGGCTTCCAATCGGCACAATCTTTAACCAGCGGACAAAAAAATACTTATTACGGTGATAATGCGGGTGGATTTAATACTACCGGAAGCAATAATACCATGCTTGGAACAGTAGCCGGTCAGTTTAATGATGGTGGCGGAGCAAATACTATGATAGGAGGGTATGCAGGACGAAATAATACAAGCGGCTCAGACAATGTTTTTTTAGGTTTTGCAACAGGAGAAAACAATACAGGCTCAGGAAATGTATTTGTTGGTCGATCAGCCGGTCAGAGCGAAACAGGTAGCAACAAACTCTATCTGGATAATTCCAATACAACAGCTCCACTTATTTATGGGGATTTCAGCAGCAACATCCTAACTGTCAATGGCAACCTTGGCATCAACACAACTACACCAGGTCAAAGACTTGATGTGAACGGTGATGCACGGATACAAAACGGAATAGTGAATATATGGGCTGTTAATGCAACAGAAGGCGGACAGATCAACCTGGCTGATGGAAATATTGATGCGGACGGACAAACCAATGCATGGTCTTTAGATGTGTCAAATAACGATTTCCGTGTTATGGACGATGGTGCAGTACGTGCATTTTTTCAAGATGATGGAAATCTGGGAATAGGCACAACTGTTCCTGCACAGAAGTTAGATGTAAATGGAAAGATACAGATGCGCACGGGTGCAACTACAGGATATATACCCGTTTCGGATGCTAACGGAACCATGACATGGACTAACCCATCAACAATTAATACAGCTTATGTTGATGAAATACGTGATGCAGATAACGACACAAAAGTGCAGGTAGAAGAAAGCGCAGATGAAGATAAAATACGCTTTGATACATTTGGTGCAGAGCGAATGATTATTGATAATAACGGGAATGTGGGGATAGCGTCCACATCTCCAAAATTTAAACTTCACATTGCTTCAACAAATTCAACCGGAATTGAATGGAATCAAACTATTCAAAACTCGCATATTAGTTCTGCTTCTGGTTACGGATCTGGATTAAGGTTTCATAATTCAGATATTTCAAGCGGTAATGAACTTTATAAATGGGCTGGTATTGCTGCTGTTGCAGGAACTTCTTTTTCAGATAGGACCGACCTAGTCTTTTATACTAATAATTTTTCAGGAGGTGTTACAAGTGATGCTACTGAAAGAGTGAGAATTACGGGTATAAATGGAAATGTTGGAATTGGCACTACTAATCCTCTCGACAAACTTCACTTAGTTGGTAACATCCGCATGGTAGATGGCAACCAAGCTGCAAATAAAGTAATGGTTTCTGATGCAAACGGAACAGCTTCATGGGCTAACGCAACTTCATTAACTGTTACTGAAACCGACCCGCAGGTATCATCTGTAACTACTAACCAACTACCAAAATGGAATGGAACAACATTGACAGACGGAATAGTAACAGACAATGGAACAAATGTAGGTATTGGCTCAACAACGCCCGGATCTAAACTTGATGTAATTGGAACAGCGCGAGCTACGGATGTTATGGCAAACGGAACTACAGGTAACCTTATGTTGTCCAATTCAAACACTTCAGCTACGGATTATTTCAGAATTGACGGAACTTCCGACAAGCTTTATGTAATTGCTGAAAGCGGGTCAGCAGGCAGTGCCACCGGAACAGAAATTCGTTTCAGAACAGCCACTACAAATGCTACAGCAACCGACAAAGTAACTATTAATAACAATGGAAATGTAGGTATTGGCACAACCTCACCTACAGAGATTGTTCATGTTCAGAGAAATACATCCGATGCAATCGTTAAAATAGAATCGCCCGGAAGCAGCTACGATGCCCGACTTGTATTTCAAAAAAATGGTTCTAATAATGCAACCGTAGGTTTTTTTCCCGGCACTGCTGAACTACGTTTAAGAACCGGTCAGGCAACTGGTATTTTATTTGAGCCTGATGGCGTGGAGAGAATGAGAGTTCATTATGACGGAACAGTTGGAATAGGTACAACTAGCCCTGCATACAAATTAGATGTAGCCGGAGGAAGCATTGGCAGTGGCGATAATTATTATTTTACCAATACCAGTGGCACAGGAACAACACCTTTCAGGATTGATGGGTTTTCGGACCAGCTATCTATTATTGCAGAAAATGGTACAGATGGTAATGCATCGGGTACAGAAATAAGAATGCGCACAGCCGCAGCAAATTCAACAGCAGTTGATAGATTAACTATAAACAACACCGGAAATGTAGGAATAGGTACTACAGCACCAACTTTTGATTTGGATATTTATAAAAATGAAGCAGCAGTTAACCAACGCATCTATGCAAATGATGCAGTTGGAATAGGTCATGTATTAGTAGGTGCAAATGGCGGAGGTCATATTAATCTGATTGCTAACTCAAGCGCAGCAACTTATTTGGGAGTTCCAGTTGGAGTGAGTGGGGTTGTTACTGACCACACCGATATGGTTTTTGCAACAGGAACAAGCGGCACAGGAACGGAACAAATGCGGATAACAACAGGCGGTAACGTGGGTATAGGAAGCAATAACCCCACTCAGGCTAAGTTGGTTGTAAACGGCTCACAGACTTCAAATCCGGGAAATTACGGCTATTTGAATAGCAGCACTCCTACAGGCACCAGTGGAGCTGCCTCTAATCCATACTCAATTTATGCTTCGGCACGTATTGCAGCTACAGAGTTTAATGCTTACTCTGACCAACGCATAAAAAGTATTAGAGGAATTTCTGATAGTCGCAACGACCTGCAAACACTTATGAATATTGAAATAACCGATTACAACTTTATCGACAAAGTTGAAAAAGGAAATGGAAATCAGAAGAAGGTAATTGCACAACAAGTTGAAAAAATATATCCGCAAGCAGTTTCAACTATTACGGATGTAGTGCCTGATATTTATAAAATTGCTGAGATCAATTCAGGAAGAATTATCGTTGCAAATAATTTGAAAGCAGGCGAAAAAGTGAAACTAATCTTTGAAAACCGAACCGAACTTATTGAAGTAGCTGCTGCTGATGAAAACGGTTTTAATGTAAATCTTCCCGACAAGGGACAGGTGTTTGTATTTGGGCGCGAAGTGAATGATTTCCGTACAGTAGATTATGAAGCACTTTCAACTTTGAATATTTCGGCAACACAGGAATTGGTGAAAATGATGAACCAGTTGAAAAATGAAAATACAGAAATGAAAAATAAATTTTCTTCGCTTTCATCGGATGTTGAAATGTTGAAATCAATGTTGAACGCAGGCACAAAAGCTGAGAAATAATTTTTGAAATGTTGAAGCGCTTTGCACTGATTTTATTTTGTTCTGTTGGTTTATCAGCCGGAAATTATCTGGCTGCTCAACCACCACCACCACCGCCACCGGGTGGTATATCAACTGCTGCTCCTTTCGACACACAAAGCTCTATTTTATTGATTTCAGCGGCACTTTTTGGGTTTTATAAAATTGTACGAAGAAAAAAAACAGGCTATTCAACTAATACAACTTCGGTATGAAAAAGCTATTGCTCATCACTGCTTACTGCCTACTATTTAGTGCCTACTTTAGCATTGCCCAAATCCGCAACGCCACCACCATAACGGTGCAAAGCGGAGCCAACCTCTACTTTGACGGAGCAGCAATAAATCAGGCAGGTGGAACCATCAGCAACAGCGGAACAGTTCATCTAAAAGGCGATTTCACCAACAACGGAACAGCTGCAATTAACAGCACTGTAAAAGTGGATGGTTCGGGAACACAAAGCATCAGTGGTGTAAGCACCTTTGAAATTTTAGATGTAGAAAAATCAGGTGGCACTGCAACCGTTACTTCC